>DATFMS010000177.1:0-7014 GCA_035266805.1 Burkholderiales bacterium
CCACGTTCGAGATGTGAATGGTGGACTCCTTCTCGACGATCCCGCCCGGGCTCATCTGGGTCGGCCGCTGGTGGCGCTTGATCACGTTGACGCCCTGGACCAGCACGCGCGATTCCTTCGGCAGGACGCGCAGCACCTCGCCGGTCTTGCCCTTGTCGCGGCCGGTCAGCACGATCACGCGGTCGCCCTTCCGGATCTTGAACTTCGCGCTCTTGGCCTTGGCATCCTTGGCCTTCGCGCCTCGTGTCTTCATCGCCATCACAGTACCTCGGGCGCCAGCGAAATGATCTTCATGAACTTGCGCGCGCGCAGCTCGCGGGTGACCGGCCCGAAGATACGGGTTCCGATCGGCTCGCCCTGCTTGTTGATCAGCACCGCCGCATTGCGGTCGAAGCGGATCGCGGTGCCGTCGTTACGGCGGATTTCCTTCGCGGTGCGCACGATCACCGCCCGGTGCACATCGCCCTTCTTCACGCGGCCGCGCGGAATCGCCTCCTTCACGCTGACCACGATGACATCCCCGACCGAGGCCGTCTTGCGCTTCGAGCCGCCGAGCACCTTGATGCACTGGACGCGGCGGGCGCCAGAGTTGTCGGCCACGTCGAGCTGCGTCTGCATCTGGATCATGGAACCCGCTCCCCGCGCCCTAGCCCTGCGCCGCGCCGGCGCCGACGACCTGCCAAGACTTGGTCTTGGAGATCGGGCGGCACTCCTCGATGCGCACGATGTCGCCGGTCTTGTACGCGTTGCCCTCATCGTGCGCGCGATACTTCTTCGAGCGCTTGATGAATTTCTTGTAGATCGGGTGCATCACGCGCCGCTCGACCAAGACGATAACCGTCTTGTCGGCCTTGTCGCTGACCACCACGCCTTGCAAGACACGCCGCGGCATATTCGGCTCTCTCCTACGAACTCGCCTGCGCAGTGTTGCGCAGAATGGTCTTGATGCGCGCGATGTCGCGCCGAACCTGGCGTACGCGCGCGGTGTTCTCCAACTGTCCGCTGGCCTTCTGGAAGCGCAGGTTGAACTGCTCCTTCCGCAGGCCGAGCAGCCTGTCCTTCAATTCGTCGGGGCTCTTGCCCCGGAGATCGTCGGCCTTCACGGCTCAGCCTCCCTCGCCCAGGCGTGACACGAACTTGGTGCGGATCGGCAGCTTCGCCGCGGCCAAGGTGAAGGCCTCGCGCGCCAGGTCGTGCGGCACGCCGTCGAGCTCGAACATGATGCGGCCGGGCTTGACCCGCGCGGCCCACCATTCCGGCGAGCCCTTGCCCTTGCCCTGACGCACCTCGGCGGGCTTCTGCGACACCGGAACGTCCGGGAACACGCGAATCCACAGCTTGCCGACGCGCTTCATGTGACGCGTGATCGAGCGCCGCGCCGCCTCGATCTGACGCGCCGAGACGCGCCCGGGGGTCAGCGCCTTGAGGCCATAGGCGCCGAAGGTCAGCTCGTAGCCGCCCTTGGCCTTGCCATGGATGCGCCCCTTGTGGGCCTTTCGGAACTTGGTCCGTTTCGGTTGCAGCATAACTCTCGGTCCCGGTTTCTAGCCGTTAGACGCCGACATCAGCGCGTCTGGTGCGTTTCCTGAAGGCGTTTCTCCTGCGCCATGGGGTCGTGGGCCAGGATCTCTCCCTTGAACACCCAGACCTTGACGCCGCAGGTTCCGTAGGTGGTGCGCGCGGTCGCTTCGCCGAAATCGACATCGGCGCGCAGCGTGTGCAGCGGCACCCGCCCCTCGCGATACCATTCGCTGCGGGCGATCTCCGCCCCGCCGAGGCGCCCGCCGCAGTTGATCCGGATGCCCTGGGCGCCGAGCCGCATGGCCGACTGCACCGCCCGCTTCATGGCCCGGCGGAAGGCGACCCGGCGCTCGAGCTGGCTGGCGATGTTCTCCGCCACCAGACGGGCATCGATCTCCGGCTTGCGGATCTCGACGATGTTCAGATGCACCTCGCCGCCGGTCATCTTCGCCAGCTCGGCGCGCAGCTTCTCGATATCGGCGCCCTTCTTGCCGATCACCACCCCCGGACGCGCCGTGTGGATCGTGATTCGCGCCTTTTTCGCCGGGCGCTCGATCACGATGCGCGACACCCCGGCCTGCTGCAGCCGGTCGCGCAGGAATTTGCGGATACTCAGGTCCTCGTGCAGCAGATCCGCATAGTCGTCGCCGGCGAACCAGCGTGAATCCCAGGTGCGGTTGATCCCCAGGCGAAGCCCGATCGGATTGACTTTTTGACCCATTACGCCGTTTCCTCGCCTTCGCGCACGACAACTGTCAGGGAGCTGAAGGGCTTTTCGATCCGACCGGCGCGGCCGCGCGCCCGCGGACGGAACCGCTTCATCACGAAGCTCTTGCCGACCGTGGCCTCCGCCACATAGAGCCGGTCGACGTCGAGCTGATGGTTGTTCTCGGCATTGGCGATCGCCGACTGCAGCGCCTTGCGCACGTCGTTGGCGATGCGCCGCTTGGAGAACGTGAGTTCCGCCAGGGCGGTTTCCGCGGTCTTGCCGCGAATGCTCTCCGCGACGAGATTCAGCTTCTGCGGACTGGTCCGCAGATTCCGAACGATGGCCATCGCCTCGTTCTCGGCCAGGCGCCGCGCGGTCTTCGCCTTACCCATCGCTCAGGCCCTCTTGGCTTTCTTGTCGGCCGTATGGCCGTGGAAGGTTCGCGACGGGGCGAACTCCCCGAACTTGTGGCCGACCATGTTCTCCGTCACAAGCACCGGCAGGAACTTCTTGCCGTTGTGCACGCCGAACGTCAGGCCGACGAACTGCGGCATGATCGTCGAGCGCCGCGACCAGGTCTTGATGATCTCGTTCCGGCCCGAGCCGCGCGCCTTCTCCGCCTTGCGGAGGAGATAGCCGTCGACGAACGGACCTTTCCAAACCGAGCGAGCCACGTCGTGCCCTCCCTTAGCGCTTCTTGCGACGACGGCGCAGGATCATCCCGGCCGTCTTCTTGTTGCTGCGGGTCTTGGCACCCTTGGTCGGCTTGCCCCAGGGCGTCACCGGATGGCGGCCGCCCGAGGTGCGGCCTTCGCCGCCGCCGTGCGGATGATCGACCGGGTTCATGGCGACACCGCGCACCGAGGGCCGCTTGCCGAGCCAGCGCTTGCGGCCCGCCTTGCCGAGCTTGATGTTCGCCTGGTCGGGGTTCGACACCGCACCGATGGTCGCCATGCAATTCCCGTTGACCATGCGGACCTCGCCGGAGCTAAGCCGCAGCAGGGCGTTGCCCGCGTCGCGCCCGACCAGCTGGACGTACGTGCCGGCCGAGCGTGCGATCTGGCCGCCCTTGCCCGGCTTCATCTCCACGTTGTGCACGATGGTGCCGACCGGGATGTTGGCCAGCGGCAGCGCGTTGCCCGGCTTGATGTCGGTGCGCTGGCCCGAGATCACGGTGTCGCCGACCGCGAGACGCTGCGGCGCCAGGATGTAGCGCACCTCTTCGTCTTCGTACTCGATCAGGGCGATGAACGCCGTGCGGTTCGGGTCGTACTCCAGGCGCACCACCTTGCCCGGCACGTCGAACTTGTCGCGGCGGAAGTCGATGGTGCGGTAGAGGCGCTTGTGCCCGCCGCCGCGACGCCGCGCCGTGATGCGGCCGTAGTTGTTGCGCCCGCCCTTCTTGCTCAGGCCCTCGGTCAGGCCCTTGACTGGGTCGCCCTTCCACAAGCCGGAGCGATTGACCAGGACCAGGCCGCGGCGGCCGGGCGTTACCGGATTGAATTTCTTGAGTGCCATGGCTCTAGATACCCGTGGTCACGTCGATGCTGTGGCCCTGCTCCAGGGTCACGTAGGCTTTCTTCATGGCCGCGCGCTTGCCGGGACGGCCGCGGAACCGCTTGATCTTGCCGGACTGACGCAGGGTGTTCACCGCCTTCACCTTGACGTTGAACAGGCCCTCGATCGCCGCCTTGATTTCCGGCTTGGTCGCGTCCATCGGCACGACGAAGGCAACCTGGTTGTGCTCCGACCCCAGCGTCGACTTCTCGGTCACCAGCGGCCGGCGCACCACCTCGTAGAGGCGCTCGCGCGACACCGTGGTCTGCTGCTTCTTGTAGGCCCGCGCCCTGCTCATTTCAGCCGCGCCTCCAGCGCCTGTACCGCGTCCTTGGTCAGAACCAGCGTGTCGCGCCGCAGGATGTCGTAAACGTTCGCGCCCTGCTGCGGCAGCACGTCGACCCCCGGAATGTTGCGCGCCGCGCGGGCAAAGCCCTCGTCCAGCGTCGCACCGTCGATCAGCAGCACCGAGCTCCAGCCGAGCGCGCCGAACCTGCGCGCGATCTCCGCCGTCTTGCCCTCCGCCAGCTTGGCGGAGTCGAGCACGATCAGCTTGCCGTCGGCCGCCTTGGCCGACAGCGCGTTGCACAGCGCCAGGCGCCGCACCTTCTTCGGCAGCTTGTGCGCGTGATCGCGCGGCTTGGGTCCGAATGCGCGACCGCCGCCGCGGAAGATGTTCACCTTGGCGGCACCGTGGCGCGCGCGCCCGGTGCCCTTCTGACGGTAGATCTTGCCGCCGGTGCGGGCGATCTCGCTACGGTTCTTGACCTTGTGCGTGCCGGCGCGGCGCTTGGCCAGCTGCCAGTTCACCATGCGCGCCAAGAGGTCGCGGCGCGGCGCGAGCCCGAAGATCGCGTCGTCCAGGTCGATCTCGCCGGACGCCTTGTTGTCCAATGTGGTGACGGGGCACTTCATGCTCGTCAGTCCTTCTTTTCCTCGGCCGGCGCCTCGCCCGGTTCCGGGGCCTCCTCGACCGGCGCCTCGGGCGCGGCCTCCGCCTCGTTCAGCAGCGCCGCCGGGAAGGGAGCTTCCTTCGGCAGGGCGCGCTTGACCGCGTCGCTGATCCGCACCCAGCCGCCGGCCGCGCCGGGAATCGCGCCGCGCACCAGGATCAGCCCCTCGGCCGGATCGGTCGAAACCACCTGCAGGTTCTGCACGGTGACCCGGCGATCGCCGAGATGGCCGGCCATCTTCTTGCCCTTGAACACCTTGCCCGGATCCTGCCGGTTGCCGGTGGAGCCGTGCGACCGGTGCGAGACCGACACGCCGTGGCTCGCGCGCAGGCCGGCGAAGTTGTGCCGCTTCATGGCGCCGGCGAAGCCCTTGCCGATCGACACCCCGGTGACATCGACGTACTGCCCGGGCACGAAATGCTCGGGCGAGATCCGCTGGCCGACCTCGAGCAGCGCATCGCCGGAGACGCGGAACTCGGCCAGGCGGCCCTTCGGCTCGACCTTTGCCTTGGCGAAATGGCCGCGCGCCGCCTTCGTCATATTCTTGACCTTCACCGCCCCGGCGCCGAGCTGGACCGCATCGTAGCCGTCAGAGTCCTGTCGACGCACGGCGACGACTTCGCAGGCGTCCACCTTGAGCACGGTCACCGGGACGTGCTCGCCCTCCGGCGTAAACACCCGGGTCATGCCCATCTTCTGCGCGATCATTCCGCTGCGCATCGCACCTAACCCTTGAGCTTGATCTCGACGTCGACGCCCGACGCCAGGTCCAGCTTCATCAACGCGTCCACCGTCTGCGGCGTCGGATCGACGATGTCGAGCAGGCGCTTGTGGGTCCGCATCTCGAACTGCTCGCGGCTCTTCTTGTCAATGTGCGGGCCGCGCAGGACGGTGAAGCGCTCGATCCGGGTCGGCAGCGGGATCGGCCCGCGCACCTGCGCCCCGGTACGCTTCGCCGTACCGACGATCTCCGAGGTCGACTGATCGAGCACCCGGTGGTCGAACGCCTTGAGGCGTATCCGAATATTCTGGCTGTCCATGATCAGCCCTCGTTCGCGTCTCTTCGCTTGACCGAAGCGGCCGCTGCGAAACGCCCTTTCATGCCCGTTACTCGATAATTCCGGCGACGACGCCTGCGCCGACGGTGCGCCCGCCCTCGCGGATCGCGAAGCGCAGGCCCTCGTCCATGGCGATCGGCGCGATCAGCTCGACCTCCATCGACACGTTGTCGCCCGGCATCACCATCTCCGTCCCTTCCGGCAGATGCACAACTCCCGTCACGTCCGTCGTCCGGAAGTAGAACTGCGGACGGTAGTTCGTGAAGAACGGCGTGTGCCGGCCGCCCTCCTCCTTCGTCAGGATGTAGGCCTCCGCCTTGAACTTCGTGTGCGGCGTGATCGAACCCGGCTTCGCCAGAACCTGGCCGCGCTCCACGTCCTCGCGGCCCACGCCGCGCAGCAGCGCCCCGATGTTGTCGCCCGCCTCCCCGCTGTCCAGCAGCTTGCGGAACATCTCAACGCCCGTCACCACCGTCTTCTTCGTGTCCCGGATCCCGACGATCTCAACCTCGTCGCCGACCTTCACGACGCCGCGCTCCACGCGGCCCGTCACGACCGTCCCGCGCCCCGAAATCGAGAACACGTCCTCGATCGGCATCAGAAACGGCTTGTCCTTCGGCCGCTCAGGCTGCGGCACGTACTCGTCGACCGCCTTCATCAGCTCCAGGACCGAGTTCTTCCCGATCTCCTCGTTCCGGCCCTCCAACGCGCACAGCGCAGAGCCCTTCACGATCGGAATGTCGTCGCCCGGAAAATCGTAGCTCGACAGCAGCTCGCGAACCTCCAGCTCCACAAGCTCCAGTAGCTCCGGGTCGTCCACCTGGTCCACCTTGTTCATGTAGACCACAATCGCCGGAACGCCCACCTGGCGCGCCAGCAGTATGTGCTCCCGCGTCTGCGGCATCGGACCGTCCGCCGCCGAAACCACCAGGATCGCCCCGTCCATCTGCGCCGCACCCGTGATCATGTTCTTCACGTAGTCCGCGTGCCCAGGGCAGTCCACGTGCGCATAGTGCCGGTTCGCCGTCTCGTACTCCACGTGCGCCGTCGAAATCGTGATCCCTCGCGCCTTCTCCTCCGGCGCCTTGTCGATCTGGTCGTACGCCGTGAAGTTCGCACCCCCAGACTCGGCCAGGATCTTCGTGATCGCCGCCGTCAGCGTCGTCTTCCCGTGGTCCACGTGACCGATCGTCCCTACGTTGCAGTGCGGCTTCGT
>DATFMS010000178.1:0-13611 GCA_035266805.1 Burkholderiales bacterium
GTGCTGCAGGACGACAAGCTGCTCGGCGTCATCTCGTTCCGCGACGTCGCCAAGGCGGTGCTAGAGGCGCAGGACCTCGAGAACAAGATGCTCAAGGGCTACATGAAGGAGTCGCCGGCCTAGCGCGGCGCCGCGGGTGCGCGGCACCCCTGTGCTAAGCTTTTTTCCATGTCGGGCAACAGCTTCGGCACGCTCTACTGCGTGACCTCATTCGGCGAATCGCACGGACCCGCCTACGGCGGCGTGGTCGACGGCTGTCCGCCGGGGCTCGAGCTCTCGGCCGCCGACCTGCAGGCCGAGCTCGACCGGCGCAAGCCGGGCAGCTCGCGCCACGTCACCCAGCGGCGCGAATCCGACACGGTGGAGATCCTCTCCGGCGTCTACGAGGGCCGCACCACCGGCACCGCGATCGGCTTCCTGGTGCGCAACGAGGACCAGCGCTCCAAGGACTACTCGGCGATCGCGGCCAAGTTCCGCCCGGGGCACGCCGACTATACCTATTGGCAGAAATACGGCGTGCGCGATCCGCGCGGCGGCGGGCGGGCGTCGGCGCGCGAGACCCTGGTACGGGTCGCCGCGGGCGCGATCGCGAAGAAATGGCTCGCCGCGCGCTACGGCGTCAGGCTGCGCGGCTGCCTGGCCCAGCTGGGGCCGCACCCGATCGAGTTCGAGTCCTGGGACCAGGTGGGGGTCAATCCCTTCTTCGCGCCGAACGCGCGCCAGGTGCCGCAACTCGAGGCCTTCATGGACGCGCTGCGCAAGAGCGGCGATTCGTGCGGCGCGCGCGTCAACGTGGTCGCCGAAGGGGTTCCGGTGGGTTGGGGCGAGCCGGTCTACGGCAGGCTCGACGCCGACATCGCCTGGGCGATGATGTCGATCAACGCCGTGAAGGCGGTCGAGATCGGCGCCGGCTTCGCCGCGGTGGGACAAAAGGGCAGCGAGCACGGCGACGAGATGACGCCGCAGGGCTTTCTGTCGAACAACAACGGCGGCGTGCTGGGCGGCATCTCGACCGGCCAGGACGTCACCGTGTCGATCGCGCTCAAGCCCACCTCGAGCATCCGCCTGCCCCGGCGCACCATCGACGTGCGAGGCGAGCCGGCGAGCGTCGAGACCGAGGGACGACACGATCCCTGCGTCGGCATCCGCGCCACGCCGATCGCCGAGGCGATGCTCGCCTGCGTGCTGATGGACCACGCGCTGCGCCACCGCGCCCAGTGCGGCGACATCACGCCGCCGACCGCGCCCGTGCCCGGACGCGCGCGCTGAGCCGCGTGCGGCTAGAAAACCCCAACAAATTCAATTAGAGTAGCGTTACACCCACTCCGTGCGAGGAACAACATGAGCAACAAGGGGCAGCTGCTACAAGACCCATTCCTGAACACCTTGCGCAAGGAGCACGTCCCGGTTTCGATCTATCTGGTGAACGGCATCAAGCTGCAGGGCCAGATCGAGTCGTTTGATCAGTACGTGGTGCTGCTGCGCAATTCCGTCACCCAGATGGTGTACAAGCACGCGATTTCGACCGTCGTGCCGTCGCGAGCGGTCAATCTCGGCATCGACAAGGAAGCCGAGGCCTAGCCTTAGGCCCACCCGGTGTCGCCGACACCGAATTGATGCAACAAACTTCCCCACCGCCCTTCGATCTCCGGGCCGCAGTGATCGTTTGCCTCGACCTCGGCGACGCCGCCTACGAGGACGGCGTCGAGGAGATCGTGCGCCTGGTGGAAAGCGCGGGCGTCGCGCGCCACCGCGTGGTGCGCGGCAAGCGCCAGCGCCCCGAGCCGAAGCTGTTCTGCGGCCGCGGCAAGGTCGAGGAGGTCGCCGCCGCTGCGGTCGAGCTCAACGCCGGGGTGGTGGTGTTCAACCACGAGCTCTCGCCCGCGCAGGAGCGCAACCTCGAGCGCGAGCTGCAGCGCCCGGTGATGGACCGCACCGAGGTGATCCTGGAGATCTTCGCCCAGCGCGCGCAGACCAGCGAAGGCAAGCTGCAGGTGGAGCTGGCCCAGCTCGAGCACCTGTCGACGCGGCTGGTGCGGGGCTGGACCCACCTCGAGCGCCAGCGCGGCGGCCTGGGCAAGACCGGCGGCCCGGGCGAGAAGCAGATCGAGCTCGACCGGCGCTACATCGGCAAGCGGGTGCGGGTGCTGCGCGGCAAGCTCGAGCAGCTGCGGCAGCGGCGCGAGGTGCAGCGCCGCGCGCGCGCGCGCGGCGACGTGCTTTCGGTGTCGCTGGTGGGGTATACCAACGCCGGCAAGTCGACCCTGTTCAACGCGCTCGCCAAGGCGCGCGCGTATTCGGCCGACCAGCTGTTCGCCACGCTCGACACCACCACGCGGCGCATCTGGCTGCCGCAGGCGGGCAGCGTGGTGCTGTCGGACACGGTCGGCTTCATCCGTGACCTGCCGCACTCCCTGGTCGCCGCCTTCCGCGCCACGCTCGAGGAAACGGTGCGCGCGGACCTGCTGCTGCACGTGGTCGACGCGGCGTCCCCTGCGCGCGCGGAACAGGCCGAGGAAGTCAACAAGGTGCTGGCCGAGATCGGCGCCGACGGGGTGCCGCAGCTGCTGGTGTGGAACAAGATCGACCTCGCCGGGCTGGAGCCCGGCGTCGATCGAGACGAGTATGGTAATATTCGACGCATTCGCGTGAGTGCGCGCATGGGCGACGGCCTCGGCGATTTGCGCGTGGCGATCACCGAGATCGCGGTGGCCCGGGCTTCGGCCCGCGGCGAGTCCGCTCCCGAAGCGATTTTCCTGCAACCTCACTGAGCTCCTTGGTCCAATCATGCCGTTGAACGACCCGAATTGGGGGCGCGGGCCCCGCGGACAGGGCCCATCGGGCGGCGGCCCGCCCGACCTGGACGAGATGTGGCGCGCGTTCAACCGCCGCCTGGGCGACCTGTTCGGGCGGCGCGGCGGCGGCGGCAGCGGCGGCAACGGCGGCCGGCCCCCGTCCGAGCTGCCTTCGGCGCGCGCCTTCGGCGGCGGCGCCGGCGTGCTGATCCTGCTGGTGCTGGCGGTGTGGCTGGCGAGCGGGTTCTACATCGTCGACGCGAGCCAGCGCGCGATCGTGCTCACTTTCGGCAAGTATTCCCAGCAGACCGACCCGGGCCTGCGCTGGCGCATGCCGTGGCCGATCCAGTCGAGCGAGCTGGTCAACGTGTCGCAAGTGCGCACGCTCGAAGTCGGCTACCGCAACAACGTGAGCAGCAAGGTGCCGCGCGAGTCGCTGATGCTCACCGACGACGAGAATATCGTCGACCTTCAGTTCGCGGTCCAGTACACGGTCAGTGACGCGAAGAAATTCCTGTTCAACGCGCGCCGGCCTGACGAGATCGCGATGCGGTCCGCCGAGAGCGCGATGCGCGAGGTGATCGGCAAGAGCAAGATGGACGGCATCCTGTACGAGTCGCGCGAGGAGATCGCGATCAAGGCGCGCAAGCTGATGCAGGAAATCCTCGACCGCTACGGCACCGGCATTTCGGTGAGCTCGGTGACGATCCAGGCGGCGCAGCCGCCGGAGCAGGTGCAGGCGGCATTCGACGATGCGGTCAAGGCGAATCAGGACCGCGCGCGGCAGGTGAACGAAGGCCAGGCATACGCCAACAACGTGATCCCGAGGGCGCGCGGCAGTTCCGCGCGGCTGCTGCAGGAGGCCCAGGGCTACAAGCAGCGGGTGATCGCGAACGCAGAAGGCGAGGCGTCGCGCTTCAAGGACGTGCTGACCGAGTACGCCAAGGCGCCGGCGGTGACGCGCCAGCGGCTCTATCTCGACACCATGCAGGACGTGCTGTCGTCGACCTCGAAGATCATCCTCGATTACAAGGGTAGCGGCAACCTGCTCTACCTGCCGCTCGACAAGCTGATGCAGAAGAGCGGCGTCTCGACGCCCTCCGAATCAGACGCCTCGCAGGGCCCGTCGCCGGAGCCGGCGGCGGCCGACGTCAACCCGCGCGCGCGCGATGCGCTGCGCAACCGTGACCGCCAGGAGCGCCCATGAAAAGAGCGCTCGGACCGCTGGCCGCCGCGCTGGTAGCCGTTCTGCTGGTTGTATCGGGCTCGTTGTTCACGGTCGACCAGCGCTATAGCGCAATCGTTTTCCAGTTGGGCGAGATCAAGAGCGTGGTCGGCGCACCCGGGCTGCACTTCAAGTGGCCGATGCTGCAGAACGTGCGCCTGTTCGACATGCGCATCTTGAGCTACGACGACCCCCAGCCGCTGCGCTTCATCACCTCCGAGAAGAAGCCGGTGCTGGTGGATTCGTTCGTGATGTGGCGCATCATGAACGTGCGGCAGTTCTACATCAGCGTCCGCGGCGACGAGCTCGGTGCCCAGACCCGGATCCGGCAGACCATTTCCGACAGCCTGCAGGCCGAGTTCGGGCGCCGCACCCTGCACGACGTCGTCTCGGGGCAGCGCGATGAGATCATGGCGGTGGTGCGCGACAAGGTCGACCAGGAGCTGCGGCGAATCGGGGTCGAGATCGTCGACGTGCGCCTGAAGCGCGTCGACCTGCCGCAGCAAGTGAGCGAGTCGGTCTACCGCCGCATGGAATCCGAGCGCAAACGCGTCGCCAACGAGCTGCGCTCGACCGGCGCGGCCGAGGCCGAGCGGATCCGCGCCGACGCCGACCGGCAGCGCGAGGTGATCCTCGCCGAGGCCTATCGCGACGCGCAGAAGACGAAGGGTGAGGGCGACGCCAGGGCGACCGACATCTACGCCAAGAGCTTCTCGCAGAACCCCGAGTTCTACGCCTTCTACCGCAGCATGGAGGCGTACCGCTCCACCTTCCGCGGCAAAGGCGACCTGATGCTGCTCGACCCGAACTCGGACTTCTTCCGCTACTTCAAGGATCCGGCGGGGCGCCAGCCCGCCACGAAAAAATGAGCGATGGGCACCACCTTTCTCATGGCGATCGCTTTGATGCTCGTCATCGAGGGTGCTCTGCCCTTTCTCGCACCTAAACTCTGGCGCGACACCTTCCGCCGCATCACGCAAATGACAGACGGGCAGCTCCGCTTCATCGGACTGACCTCGATGCTGATCGGCCTGCTGGTGCTGGTGATGGTGCACTGAAAGGTGACGACCGCCATGCGCTGGCTGCTGCCGGAATACATCGAGGACATCCTGCCCGCCGAGGCGGCGCGAATCGAGGCGCTGCGGCGCGCGATCCTCGACCAGTTCGCGGTTCACGGCTACCAGCTGGTGATACCGCCGCTGCTCGAGTACCTCGAATCGCTGCTCACCGGCACCGGACGCGACCTCGACCTGCGCACCTTCAAGCTGGTCGACCAGCTCTCGGGCCGCATGATGGGCGTGCGCGCGGACATCACGCCCCAGGTGGCGCGGCTCGACGCACACTTGCTCAACCGGCAGGGCGTCGCCCGGCTGTGCTACTGCGGCAGCGTATTGCACGCGCGGCCGGCGGGCCTCGAGGCGACCCGCGAGCCGCTGCAGATCGGGGCCGAGATCTACGGCCACGCCGGCGTGGAGAGCGACCTCGAGATCCTGCGCCTGCTGTGCCGTGCGCTCGCGCTCGCCGGGGTCAGGGGCGCGCGCATCGACATCGGCCATGTGGCGGTGTTCCGCGCCATCGTGCAGGCCGCGGGAATGCCCGGCGGGCTGGAGTCCGACCTGTTCGAGGCATTGCAGAAGAAGGACCTGCCGGCGCTCAAGGAGCTGGCGCGCGGGCTCGGCAAACGCACACGCGAAGCCCTGCTGCTGCTGCCTGAGCTCTACGGCGGACGCGAGGTGCTCGCGCTCGCGGCGCGCAGGCTCCCCGCCATCCCTGCGCTCAAGCGCGCGCTGGCGACGCTGCGCGCGCTCGCCGACGCCAGCGCCCTGCCGGCGAGCTTCGATCTCGCCGAGCTGCGCGGCTACCACTATCACTCCGGCGTGGTGTTCGACGCCTATTGCGAGAGCGTGACCGGCGCCGTCGCCCGCGGCGGGCGCTACGACGAGGTCGGCAAGGCCTTCGGCCGTCCGCGCCCGGCAACCGGCTTTTCGATCGACCTGCGCGAGCTGGCGGGCGCCGCCGCGCCGTTGCCGTCGCGCGAGCCGATCCTGGCGCCGTGCGCGAACGGCAAGGCGAAGCTGGCGGCGAAGATCGAGGCGCTGCGGCGCGCAGGCGAGGTCGTGATCGAGGAGCTCCCCGGGCACGCGCGCTACCGCAAGGAGCTGGGCTGCACGCGGCAACTGGTGCAAAGGCGCGGCGCGTGGGTTGTCAAGAGAATCGGAAAGCCAAAGTGAGCGCGAGAAACGTAGTCGTCATCGGCACGCAGTGGGGCGACGAGGGCAAGGGCAAGATCGTCGACTGGCTGACCAACCACACCCAGGGCGTGGTGCGCTTCCAGGGCGGGCACAACGCCGGGCACACGCTGGTGATCGCCGGCAAGAAGACGGTGCTGCACCTGATCCCGTCGGGCATCCTGCGCGAGGGCGTCGACTGCTTCATCGGCAACGGCGTCGTGGTATCGCCGCAGGCGCTGGTGCACGAAATGGACGAGCTCGAGGCCGCGGGAGTGCGAGGCGTCGTCGCGCGGCTGTGCATCTCCGAGGCCTGCCCGCTGATCCTGCCTTATCACGCGGCGCTCGACGCGGCGCGCGAGGCCTCGCGCGGCGCGCAGAAAATCGGCACCACGGGGCGCGGCATCGGCCCGGCTTACGAGGACAAGGTCGCGCGGCGCGCGATCCGGCTGCAGGACCTGTTCAAGCCGGTGCGCTTCGCCGAGAAGCTCAAGGAGCTGCTCGAATACCACAACTTCGTGCTCACCCAGTACCACGGCCAGCCGGCGGTGGACTTCCAGCAGACGCTCGACGAGGCGCTCGCCCTCGCGCCGCGCTTCGCGCCGCTGGTGGCCGACGTACCGCGCGCGCTCTACCACGCCAACCGCGCGGGCAAGAACCTGCTGTTCGAGGGCGCCCAGGGCAGCCTGCTCGACATCGACCACGGCACCTATCCGTTCGTCACCTCGTCGAACTGCGTCGCCGGTGCCGCGGCGGCCGGCGCGGGCATCGGCCCGCAGCAGCTGCACTACGTTCTGGGCATCACCAAGGCCTATACCACGCGTGTCGGCGGCGGGCCGTTCCCGACCGAGCTGACCGACGACGTCGGCCGCTACCTGGCGACGCGCGGCGCGGAATTCGGCGCCACCACCGGGCGCGCGCGCCGCTGCGGCTGGTTCGACGCGGCGGCGCTCAAGCGCTCGATCCAGCTCAACGGCGTCTCGGGACTGTGCATCACCAAGCTCGACGTGCTCGACGGCGTCGAAGCGGTGAAGATCTGCGTCGGCTACAAGATCGCCGGCGAGATGAGCGATATATTGCCGGTCGGCGCCGAGGAGCTGGAGCGCTGCGTGCCGGTGTACGAGGAAATGGCCGGCTGGATGGAGAGCACGGTCGGCGTCAAGCGCCACGACGCGCTGCCCAAGGCCGCGCGCGCCTATCTGGCGCGCATCGAATCGCTCACCGGAGTGCCGATCGATCTCATTTCGACCGGCCCGGACCGCGACGAAACCATCGTCCTGCGCCACCCGTTCGACGCCACCGCCTGAACCCTTTTCCAACTGCGCGCCGGGGCGTAGGATGGAGTCAGATCCAAAAAGGCAAAGAGGCTAAGGCAATGGCACGCAAGATCCCGCAACGTCCACCCGAAGACGACGACCGCACCCGCATCATCGAACGGCCGGACGGATTCTACTGGCGCAACGAGGCGACCGGCGAGGAGTCCGGCCCGTATCCCACGCTCGATGAAGCGGTCGCCGAGCTGCAGGCCGCCGAGGGCGGAAACTACGAGCCGGGCGAGACGCTCGAAGAAGCGGAATCCGAAATCGGCGTTGCCGACTGGATCGACCCCGACACCGGCGAACCGGCCGAAGAGTCGGTGCCGCGCATCGAAGACCACTGACCTAGTGCTTTAACACGCACTTGTCGTACAGCTCGGGGAACGTCCCCGAGGGATCGTACTTTTCCTTCAGCTTTCTATACGCCGCACCGCCGTACACGCGATCGAACTCGTCGCGTCCGAAGTAGCTGTCCGAGTAGAGCGACTTGATGCCGCCGAGCTCGCTCACCTTCTCTTCTATCAGGCGGTTGAAGTGCCCGGGCGCGTGCCCCTTGCGGCTGCGGATCACGTCCCAGAAGCCGAAGTTGAGGTAGGGCTCGCGCCGCATCGGGTAGAGGGTGAAGCGCTCGGCGGCGGCCTGCGGCACGACCGGGCAGATCCAGGCCGGCCAGATCGCGATCTCGCGCGCGAAGTATTCGAGGAACTCGGCCGCGCGCGACAGCGGCACGTCGACGTCCTGGATCACCGACTCGCCGTGCAGTCCCTGCAGGCGGTCGAGCCAGCGCGTCAGCCCGACGCGGCTGTTCCAGCGCATGATACGGGTGTAGGTGCGCGAGTTGAGGCGCTTCGGGCCGTACAGGCGGCGCAGCAGCGGGTTCTGCGCCAGCAGGTTCTTCGAGCACCAGAACCAGTCGGTGTCCCAGCGCCAGATGAAGTCGTGCGTCGAGAGGAAATCCTCTCGCTTGTCGGCGATCGAGCGGTAGTAGATGTCGCGGTAGGTGTAGTCGCTGGTGAAGGGCACGGCGTCGACGAAGCTGCCGAGGGTGAGGAACATCGTGTCGGGCGAAAACACCGTGCCGTCGACGAAATCGGCCTCGCCCGCGCGCAGGATCCCGTCCAGCGCCGCGAAGCAGTCCTCGCCGCGGCGGAAGGCGCGATGCTCGAGCCGCACGTAGCGCTTCACGGGCGCGGTGCGCGCGCTGACGCGCAGGGCGTAGCCGAGCGTACCGTAGGAGTTCGGTAGAGCGTAGAACAGGTCGGCGTGCTCGTTGTGCGGCGTGCAGACGAGTATGCGGCCGTCGCCGGTCAGCACCTCGAGCTCGAGCACCGACTCGTGCACCAGGCCGTAGCGGTGCGACGAGGCCTCGATGCCGACGCCGGCGACCGCGCCGCCGAGTGTGATGGTCTTGAGCTGCGGCACCACCGCCGGCATCACGCCATGCGGCAGGCAGGCCGCGACCAGCGCCTCGTAGCTCGCCATGCCCTCGGCCTCGACGATCCCGGCCGCCGGGTCGACGCGCAGCACGTCGCGGAACTCGCGCACGTCGAGCCGGCGCCGCTCGGGTCCGGCGCGGTCGCGGAACAGGTTGGAGGTTTCCTTGCCGAGGCCGACCTGGCCGCCGCCCTCGCGCAGCCGGGCGGCGAGCCGGTCGCGCCGTGCGGCGTGGCGCTCGAGCGCGGCGCTCATGCGCGCTCGCGATAGAGGTGGGCGCGCGACATCGGGTAGCTCTCGGCGCTGACGTTGCCGCGGCTGAACACGATCTGGAACAGGTGCGTGTAGCCCGCCGGCGAGCGGAACATCTCGGCGCAGCCGTAGAGGTAGATGCGCCAGATGCGGCGGAAGCGCTCGTCGAACTTCTGCGAGTCGAGGGCGTGGATCGCGTCCCAGTTGCGGTCGAAGCGCTCGGCCCAGGCATCGAGCGTGAGCGCGTAATGGCGCCGCAGGTTCTCGATGTCGACCACTTCCAGCCCGGCCTGCTCCATCGCCACGATGACGTCGGCGAGGCTCGGGATCCAGCCGCCCGGAAAGACCTTGTCGCGGATGAAGAAGTCGGTCTCGTAGCGCCCGACGTGGCCGATGAAGTGCAGCATCCCGAGGCCGCCCGGCTTGAGGAATTTCGCGTGCGCTTGCACCACCTCGGTGAGCTGGTCGCGCCCGGCGTGCTCGAGGGTGCCGATCGACACCACCTTGTCGTACTCGCGCCGCGTGTCGCGGAAGTCGGTGTCGATCACTTCGAGCGCGCCGCCGAGCCCGCGGCGGGCGATCTCGTCGCGAACCATCGCCACCTGCTCGGTGGTGGTGTTGATCCCGGTGACGCGCGCGCCGCAACGCTCGTGGGCGCGGAACATGAAGCCGCCGAAACCGCTGCCGATGTCGACCACCTCCTCGCCGGGAGCGAGACGCAGCTTGGCGCAGACGTGATCGATCTTGTTCTGCTGCGCCTCCTCGAGCGTGCGCGTGCCTTCCTTCCAGTAGGCGCAGGTGTACATCATCAGCGGGCCGTCGAGCCACAGGCGGTAGAACTCGGTTCCGAGCGCGTAGTGAGCGCGCGCGTTGGCCTTGGCCTGCTCCCAGGTCGCGTTCGAGAAGCGCAGCTCGTGCCAGCGGTTGCGCAGCGCGACCGGCCCGTTCGGCCGGGTGATGCTGCCGCCCATTCCGGCCGCGAGCGCGCGGCGCAAGTCCCCTTCGAGCTCGAGCTCGCCGTCGAAGTAGGACTCGAGCAGGCCGACGTGCCGGAAGAGGACGATGCGCCGCTCGGCGGCGGCGGTCTTGAACGCGAGGGTGAACGCCGGCTCGCCTCCGCCGCAGCGCAGCTCTGCGCCGTCGGCGAAGCGCACGGCGAAAGGAGTGCCGGACTGGTCGGCCAGCTGCCGCAGCGCCGGTTCGAGGAGCGTTCTCATACAGATAGGCCTCTACGACGCGGCGGAAAGCGGCGAAGCAAGATAGAATCCTGCTTTGCCGAGTCTGGTGCCGAGGAAGGGACTCGAACCCCCACAGTGTTGCCACCGCTAGGACCTGAACCTAGTGCGTCTACCAATTCCGCCACCTCGGCAGGGGAGCGCATTTTAGTGGCAGGACCAGAACGTGTCAAAGAAAAAGCCAAGCAAAACATCGATGCGCCGGCGCACGCGCGCTGAGCGGCCGGCGGCCGCGCCGTCGGACGCGTACGCGAAGGAAATCCTCGCCGCGCTGAACAGCGCCGGCGCGCCGCTGACGCCGGACGAGCTCGCCGAACGGCTCGACATCCGCCGCCGCGAGCGGCGCCCGTTCGACGACGCCGTCGCGACGCTCGAGCGCTCCGGCGCGGTGGTCAAGAACCGCGCCGGCAGCCTGCTGGTGGCCACCCGCCTCGCGCTGCTCGCCGGCCGCATCGAAGGCCACCGCGACGGCCACGGCTTTCTGCTGCCCGACGACGGCGGGCCACAGGTGTTCCTGCCGCCGGCGGAGATGCGCCAGGCGCTGCACGGCGATCGCGCCGCGGTGCGCATCAGCGGGCGCGACTCGCGCGGCCGGCCGGCGGGCGAGATCGTCGAGGTGCTCGAGCGCGCCACGCGGCGCATTGTCGGCCGGCTGCACGCCGAGCACGGCGTGCTGTTCCTGGTGCCCGAAGACCGGCGCATCGCGCAGGACATCCTGGTGCCGCCGGCGGAGGCGGGACGCGCGAAGCCCGGCGAGGTGGTGACCGTCGAGCTCGTCGCGCAGCCCTCGAAGCACGCGCAGCCGATCGGGCGCGTGGCCGAGGTGCTGGGCAACTACACCGACCCGGGGATGGAGATCGAGATCGCGCTGCGCAAGTTCGACCTGCCGCACGAGTTCTCGAAGAAGGCGATGGCGGTGGCGCGCGCGCTGCCCGAGGCGGTGCGCGATGAGGATCTGCGCGACCGGCGCGACCTGCGCGAGCTCGGCTTCGTCACCATCGACGGCGAGACGGCGAAGGATTTCGACGACGCGGTGCACGCGGTGCGCGACGGGCGCGGCTTCCGGTTGTGGGTCGCGATCGCCGACGTCAGCCACTACGTGCGCAATGGCGAGGCGCTCGACGACGAGGCGCGCGAGCGCGGCACCTCGGTGTATTTCCCGCGGCGCGTGATCCCGATGCTGCCGGAGAAGCTCTCGACCGGCCTGTGCTCGCTCAACCCGGAGGTCGATCGCCTGGCGATGGTGTGCGAAATGATGCTCACCGCCCAGGGCGTGGTCGCGCGCTACGAGTTCTACCCGGCGGTAATCCGCTCGCGCGCGCGCCTGACGTACAACGAAGTTTGGGAGAGGCTGTCCGCGGGCAAGGCGCCGGCGCACCTGCAGACGCTGTACGAGGTCTACCGCAGGCTGGCCGAGGAGCGCCGGCGGCGCGGCGCGATCGACTTCGAGACGCTCGAGACCCGGATGGTGTTCGACGCGCACGGCAAGATCGACAAGATCATTCCCGAGGCGCGCAACGACGCGCACCGTCTGATCGAGGAGTGCATGCTGGCGGCCAACTTTTCGGCCGGCAACCTGCTCTCGGAGCGCAGCCATCCGGTGCTGTACCGGGTGCACGACGTGCCGGCGCCGGACAAGGTCAGCGCGCTGCGCGACTTTCTGGCCGAGCTCGGGCTGCAGCTTCCCGGCGGCGAGGTGCCGCGGCCCAAGGACTACGCCCAGCTGCTGGACAAGATCCGCGAGCGCCCCGACTTCACGCTGCTGCAGACGATACTGCTGCGCTCGCTCAAGCAGGCGGTGTACAGCCCCGACAACGCGGGCCACTTCGGGCTCGCGTTCGAGGCCTACGTGCACTTCACCTCGCCGATCCGGCGCTACCCCGACCTGCTGGTTCACCGCGCGATCAAGGCCTGCCTCGAGCGGCGGCGCTACGAAGGCGTCGACTGGGACGCGCTCGGGCGGCATTGCTCCGACACCGAGCGCCGCGCCGACGAGGCCAGCCGCGACGTCGAGAACTGGCTCAAGTGCTTCTACATGAAGGAGCACGTCGGCGGCATGTTCACCGGCGCGGTGACCGGGGTGACCTCGTTCGGCCTGTTCGTCACCCTCGACGACTACTTCGTCGACGGCCTGGTGCACATATCGGAGCTCGGGCGCGACTATTTCCAGTTCGACGCCGCGCGCCACATGCTGCTCGGCGAGCGTAGCGGCCAGCGCTTTCGGCTGGCCGACCGGATGAAGGTCAAGCTGGTGCGCGTCGACCTCGAGACGCGCAAGATCGATTTCGTGCCCGCATGAGCCGGCCGCCGCGCGAGCCGAGGGTGGTGGTCGGATTCCACGCCGTGCTGGCACGCCTGCGCGCCGACCCGGCCTCCGTGCTCGAGCTCTACGTGGACGAGACACGCCACGACGCGCGCATCAAGGACGTCGCCGCCGTCGCCGAGCGCGCGGGCGTCAAGGTGATGAAGGTGCCGGGCAAGCGGCTCGACGGCTTCTACGGCGGCGGGCGTCACCAGGGTGTCGTCGCGCGAGTCGAGGTGAAGAGCCTGAGCCACAGCCTCGACGAGATCCTCGACCGGGTGCAGGGGTCGCCGCTGCTGCTGCTGCTCGACGGCGTCACCGATCCGCACAACCTCGGCGCCTGCCTGCGGGTGGCGAACGCGGCCGGGGCGCACGCGGTCGTCGCCCCGAAAGACCGCGCCGCGGGCATCAGCGCCGCGGTGTCGAAGGTCGCCAGCGGCGCGGCCGAATCCACGCCCTACCTCATGGTCACCAACCTCGCGCGCACCATGGACGAGCTCAAGGAGCGCAACATCTGGCTGGTCGGCACCGACGAGCGCGCGGACCAGACCCTCTACCAGGCCGATCTTCCCGCGGCGATCGCCTGGGTGCTGGGGGCGGAGGGCGAGGGCATGCGCCGCCTGACGCGCGAGCGCTGCGACCTGCTGGTCCGCATCCCGATGCGCGGCGAGGTCGAGAGCCTCAACGTCTCGGTCGCCGCCGGGGTCGCCCTGTTCGAGTCGGTGCGGCGCCGATCCTTGCCCAAGTCCTAGATTTCCCTATATAATTCGCCCCCTTTCCTTGCCGCACCGCGACGCATGGCGGGCGGCTTCAACCCACAAGGA
>DATFMS010000179.1:0-3097 GCA_035266805.1 Burkholderiales bacterium
CGTTCGGTTCCGGCGTGATTCGGGATTGGTCGAGCAGGCCGTTGAGCAGACCGGTGACCCGCCGCAACTCGTCGATGACGAAATCCAGGCGTCCGACGAGATCCTGACGGTCCCGGCACTCGGTGCGGATGTTCGAAAGCGCCATCTGCATGCCGGCCAGCGGATTGCGCAATTCATGCGCGATCCGGGCGGCGACCTCTCCGGTCGCGGCAAGGCGCTCGGCGGCGGCGAGGCTTCGGTGCTGCTCCAGCAGTGCCGTGGTCACGGCGCGAATTTCCTGCTCGAGCGACTCGCGATACCGGGCGTTTTCCTCCTCGAGGTCGATGAGGCGCTTGACGAGCTCGTTATAGCTCGTCGTCAGCGGGAGAACGATCGGGTCGACGCCTTCGGTCGGGGCGAAACTGTATCCGCGCTTTGCCAGCAGCGCGAGCAGGTGCTCGAGCGTAGCCAAGGGACGAAAGATGCGCTTCCGAGCGGCGACCAGCGTCAGCAACCCCACGCCGCCAAAGAGGACGACGGCCGTCCCGGCCGCGCTGAACTCCAGGATCATGTCGTGCCGGACCTGGGTCAGGAGCTCGTCGTGGACCCGGGTTTCGTCGCGCTGCACCTTCCGCATCTGCTTCAAAGCGGTGAGCAGCGCTTGCTTGGGAGCCAACGCGGGATCGCTCAGCGCGGCCTGGACGGCACCGAGCCGCTCCTCGGTGTCGGGTGCCAGATAGCCGTCGAGAGCGGCAACCGAAGCGATCTCCCGGCTCAAGGGCTCGAGCATTTCGGGCGAAAGGCGGGTGCCGTTCATGCCCTTCACGGTCAGTTCTTCGAGTCGCAAGCCCGTCTCCTGCAGCCGGGTGAGCACCTTGAGATGGTTGTGCACCGGATCGAGGTGCTGCAATCCGCGCCAGGCAATCACCCCGAATGCTGCCAGCGCGAGGACAAGAAGCCCGACGACCAGTGTCGCCGGCACCTTGACCGAGCGAAG
Organism: Burkholderiales bacterium; assembly: GCA_035266805.1. Classification (GTDB taxonomy): domain Bacteria; phylum Pseudomonadota; class Gammaproteobacteria; order Burkholderiales; family SG8-39; genus DAHVFK01. Next base: position 977 of record DATFMS010000179.1, read on the forward strand.
AACGAGATGTTTCGGGGCGGAGCCTTCGACGCGCTCCGCACTTGGCGAGAGGGCGCCCTGTGCCGAAAGTTTGGAGGACCGCGTCATGGCATCGCTCCGGCACCCGCTCGTTCCGTCGAGCCGGCCCGGTCTCGGCGAGGTGGCGCTAGCGTCTTGCGGCGCATACTCTGCTACCTTACGCAGGCCTTCCGTGAAGGCCATGCGCTCCCCCAGGGTATTTGCGAACCTTGCCGATCTCAGCCCCCCTCATTGCTCCGCGCCGCTCCCTCGGCGCCGCCGTCGAGCCCACGCGTCCTTTCTCCGCGCAAGGATCGCGCGCAGCCTCGGAACGCTTCGGATCATCCGCCGGCTGCCCCCCGCCGCCGCCAGTCTATGCTCATGAGACCCTCTGAATCATCCGATTGAGCTGGGAGACGACGACACTGAAGCGCAACCGCTGATCGGTCTCGTTGGTTTCGACCGTCAGCCGCTCGGCCTCGTTCCGCAGCGTCGAGACACTGGTCGTGTCCTCGGACCGCGCCCAAATCAGCGACCGATCGAGGTACAGTTTGGCTTGTCCGACTTCCCGTGTCGCTTGAGCCAGATCCTGCATCACAAACCGATCGACCTGGGCGCAGGCAAGGCGAAGCTTGGCCTCGATCAGGTTGGATCTGAAATCGGTATCCATGCCGGGCGTTTGCCAGCCAATGGCGAAGCATTCGACTTCCCGCTCGGACAGCGCCTTGACGCGGCGCCAAAGCGCGGCCAGTTGCAGCGCGATGTCCCCGCGCTGCGAGCCGAGCTCGTTCTCGATCGATCTCGCATCTCTCGAAAGGGCGTCCGCGATGTCCCGAGTCGCGCCGTCGGCGCCATCGGAAGCATAGTCCAGATACCGAATCGCGCGATGAATCTCGTCTCTTGCCCCCGTGTAGTCGCGTGCATTGTAGCTGCGCAGCGCGCGCCACAGCGACTGATGCGCCTCGGCCAGCGGCTCATGCAGCGCAATGGTCAGGAGAACGGCATGATCCTCGGCCGCCTTGAGCAACTCGCGTGCGGTCGCCAGTTTGCCGGTGTTGAGCGCTGCCCGCGCGCGCCTGACGAGATGACGCGCCGCGTCGAGCGGCAGGGCAATTTCCTCGTAGACCAGCGTCGCGTCGGCGGCTTGCAGTTCGAAATCGGCCTTGTCACGCTCATTGGCTCGCAGCAGGGCCTTGGCGTTGTCGACGTGCTCGATCGCCTCCTCGGTAGGCGCATCTCCCGTCAACCGCTGCAGCGCCCGGAAGAGAGCCGCCAAGTCATGCGTGACACCCAGGCTCTCGCCGTTCCGCAGGCGCGTCCGCAGCGCCCGGATTCGCGCCCTGGCCGGAGACGAGGGCTGGGAGGCTTCGACGATGTGGAAGAGCACGAGCGCCCTGTCGAGCTCGTACCCGGCCTTGCCCGGCAAGTTGCTGGCAAGGGCATCTCTGGCGCGGGCGACGTGGCTGAGCGCCTCGCACGCGGCCGAGTTGAAGACCACCGCGTTCTCCACTGCGGTGCTGCGGGCCGTCGCCGCGGTCCGCCGCCCTCCCGGGACGTGGCGTCGCGACGCGCCGCGCGGTGTGCCGACGAATCCGGCGATAACGGCGGTTTCCACGGTTGGGCCGTGCGACCCAGACGTTCCGGCTTGCATGACGGGATTCTCCTCATCGTTCGATTGGACGGGACAACCTGAACTCCGTAACCCGGAGTCCGGAAGCGTGCGACTCGAATGCCTCCTGCAGTCGTCGGGCACCCCTGGAACCGTCATCAGCAAATCCCGTGCCAGGAAAAACATGACGAAAAATCAATGGTGTATGGTATTTCCACCGCCGCGCCGTTGGGCTGTGCGGTTGAAATCCACCAATTTTGGGATATCCACCGGGCCGGTGCAAGGCGGCCGGATCGGTGCCGAGCGGCGGCGGTCCGGACAGGAGGGCTTCCTTCACCTTGGCGAGGCCGTAGTGCGCCGCCTGCGAGAGGGTAATGTCGGGCGGCATGGCCACCTCGCCCGGACTGACCGTAACGTCGACCACCGCCGGGCGCTCGCGGTCGGAGCCTCTGCGGAACCTCGCAGCGATGCCGGCGTTGATAGAACCGTTGGGTCTTCCTATGTCGGTGTACGAG
>DATFMS010000180.1:0-2044 GCA_035266805.1 Burkholderiales bacterium
CCCCTCCTTTTCGAACAGCTTCGGGTCGGCGGCCGAGCGCTTGAGGATTGCGCCGTTCGGCGCCAGCGAGCCGAACAGCGCCACCAGTCCGCCCTCCTTCGCCATCGGCTCGGCGAACGGCCTGACCACGGCGCGGTCGACCCACGGCGCGCCGGCCTGCTCTTCGCGCTCGAGCCGCTCGCCGAGCGTTTCCCCCGCCACCGTCATGCAGTCGAGGTTGAGCAGCGGCTTGAGCTCCCGCAGCACCGCGCCCAGCCCGCCGGCGAAGTGCAGGTCCGACATGTAGTGCTGTCCGGTGGGCTTGAGGTCGATCAGCACCGGCGTGCCGTCGGATAGCGCGTTCAGCTTGTTCAGGTCGACGTTCACTCCAACCCGGCCCGCGATCGCGGTGAGGTGCACGATCGCGTTGGTCGAGCCGCCGATGGCGAGCAGCACGCGCAGCGCGTTCGCGATCGACTTTTCGGTGATGACCTGCGAGGGGAGGATAGGCCGCTGCGCGAGCTCGACCGCACGCCTGCCGCTCGCCTCCGCCGCGCGCAGCCGGTCGGCGTGCACTGCGGGGATCGCGGCGGTTCCCGGCAGCGCCATGCCGAGCGCCTCGGCCAGCGCCGCCATGGTCGAAGCGGTGCCCATCACGGCGCAGGTACCGGCAGTGGTGGCGAGGTTGCCCTCGACCTCCTCGATTCCCTTCGCATCGACCTTGCCGGCGCGGTGCATGGCCCAGAAACGACGGCAGTCGGTGCATGCGCCGAGGCGCTCGCCGCGGAACGAGGTCGGCATCATCGGCCCGGCCAACAGCTGCACGGCAGGGCGGTCGGCCGAGGCCACGCCCATCAGCTGCGCGGGGACGGTTTTGTCGCAACCGCCCACCAGCACCACCGCGTCCATCGGCTGGGCGCGGACCATCTCCTCGGTGTCCATCGCCATCAGGTTGCGGAACATCATCGAGGTGGGCGACAGGAACACCTCGCCGAGCGACACGGTCGGGAACTCGAGCGGCAGGCCGCCGGCGGCGAGCACGCCGCGCTTGACCGCCTCGATCAGCTCGGGAAAGTGCCGGTGGCAATTGTTGTACCCGCTGCGCGAGTCCGCGATGCCGACCGTCGGGCGCGCGAGCATCTCGCCCGAATAGCCCATGCTCTTGGCGAACGAGCGCCGCAGGTAGAGCGAGAACCCCGCATCGCCGTAGTTGGTCAGGCCGCGCGCCAACCCGCCCTTGGAGTTTTTGCCCATAGTCTGCGATTCTAGCCGAGCGGCGGAGCGCGGCCTCGGGCATGCTAGCGATTTGCTCCCGCCCGGTTTGCAATTGCGAGCGCTTCTCGGATCTCTCGGTCGCCAGGCGCGCTGGGCGCTGCCCGCGGGCGTGTTCGTCGGCATTGCCCTGCCCGACCTTGCCGCGCTGCTGCGCCCGCTGCTGACCCCGGCGGTGATCGGCACCCTCACCGCGGCGCTGCTGCGCCTGGACTGGGAGCGGCTCGCCGAGGCGCTGCGGCGCCCCGCGCTGCCGGCCGCGATCGCACTCTGGCAGCTGGTGGCTTCGCCGCTCGTGGTCTGGCTCGGCACCGCGCTCGTCGGGCTGCCGCCCGACCTGCGGCTGATGCTGGTGCTGCAGGCGGCCGCGCCGCCGATCGGCTCGGCGGCGGTGTTCGCCATGATCCTCGGGCTGGACGGCGTGCTGGCGGTGCTGGGTACGGTCGCGGCGACGCTGCTGCTGCCGCTCACCCTGACACCGCTGGTCGGCTGGCTGCTGCCCGAGGCCGGGCTGAACGTCGATTTGGCGGCTTTCTTCGTGCGCGTGACGCTGCTGGTGGCGGCGCCCTTCGTGCTCGCCTGGGGGCTGCGGCGCGCCGTGGGCGCGGCGCGCCTGGCGCGCAACGACGACCTGCTGGCGGGGGTCAACGTGCTGCTGCTGGTGGTGTTCGCGATTGCGGTGATGGATGGCGTCACCGCGCGCCTGCTGAGCGACCCGCTGTACATCGGCACCCTGCTGCTGACCGCCTGCGTCGCGACTGCTCTGCTGCACCTGGCCGGGTTCGCGCTGTTC
>DATFMS010000181.1:0-4902 GCA_035266805.1 Burkholderiales bacterium
CCTCGAGTGGAAACGCTGCGGTCATGAACGAGAACAGCAGCCGCATGTAGAGCCGCGTCGAGCCGACCAGATCCGGCAGCAGGCCGCTGTCGCGCGCGACTTTGGCGCCGGATTTCGCGAGCTTTCCCGCGAGGCCGTCGATCGCGGCGCGCACGCTCGCCGCGGTCGGCAGCAGCGGATGCGTGTCGAGCACTAGGAGGCGAAAGTCCTTGATCTCGGCGTGGCGCGCCGCGGGCAGGGCGAGCCGGTAGCCGCGGCCGGCCTCGAGCTCGTCGGGGTCGGCGATGACGTCGAGCAGATCGGACAAGTCTCCCGCCGAGCGGCTCATGGGGCCGACGACGGCGAGATCGCGGATGAACGGCAGCGGCGGCAGCGGCGGCGGCGTATGCCCGCGCGCCGGCACCAGCGCGTAGGTCGGCTTGTGGGCGTAGACGCCGCAGAAATGCGCCGGCGAGCGCAGCGAGCCGCCGATGTCGGAGCCGAGCGAGAGCGCGCCGAAACCGGCGGCGAGCGCCGCGGCCGAGCCGCCCGACGATCCGCCGGGGGTGCGGCCGGTGTCGTAGGGATTGTTGGTCGTGCCGTAGATCTCGTTGTAGCTCTGCCAGTCGGCGAGCCCGAGCGGGACGTTGGTCTTGCCGAGAATCACCGCGCCGGCCGATTTCGCCCGGGCGACGATCAGGGCATCTTCCTTCGGCACGAAGTCCTTCTGCTGGACGTTGCCCCAGGTGGTGGGCAACCCCGCCATGTTGAAGGACTCCTTCACCGTCATCGGGATCCCGCTCAGCGGGCGAAGGTCGCCCCTGGCGATGGCCGCGTCGGCGGCGCGCGCCGCCTCCAGCGCGCGCTCGAAGTCGCGCACGCAGATCGCGTTGATCTCGCCGTCGAGCCGCTCGATGCGGGCGATCGCGTCCCGCGCCAGCTCGAGCGCCGAGACCTTTTTCGCCTTGAGCGCCCGCGCCAGCTCGCGCGCGCTTCGGTACGTCCATTCGGAATCCGCCACCGCTGTACTCCCTTTACCTGTGCCCCTCGCGATGATACGTTGCATCGCGAGGGCAGGAGTAAGCTATCGCTGAACCGGGGAGGGCACCCATATGGCGACCAGGAAGAAGGCGAAGAAGGCGAAGAAGGCCAAGGCGAAGCGGACCAGGAAACCCGTCAAGCCGATCGCGCGCAAGAAGGTCCGGGCGGTCAAGAAGGCGCCTGCGAAGAAGAAGGCGCCTGCGAAGAAGAAGCCCGCGCCAAAGAAGAAGCCCGTACCGAAGAAAAAGGTGAGCAAGCCGGCGCCGCGCGCCGCGCGTGCGCCTTCGAAGCCGCCAAAACCGGCCAAGCCGGCCGTCGCGCCTGCACCCGCGCCCCTGGTGGGCGAGGAACGCGTGGGCGTCGTGACGCACTATTACGGCCACCTGTCGGTGGCGGCGCTGAAGATCGACACCCTTGCCCTGCGCGTGGGCGACACGATCCACGTCGTCGGCCACACCAGCGACTTCCGCCAGCGGGTCGAGTCGATGCAGCTCGAGCACGAGTCCGTCTCGGAAGCCTTGCCGGATCAGGAAATCGGGCTCAGGGTGACCGAGCACGCGCGCGAGCACGACGTCGTGTACAAGGTCAAAGTCTAGGGGGCGCAATGGGCAGATCGACCAATCGCAATCTTCGCAACCGCAGGCGCAAGCAGACGATCAAGGAAAAACTGCGGGTGCAGAAGAAACAGAAGAAGAAAGCGCGGCCGAAGTAGCCGCGCCCGACGCTATCCCTTGCGGGCCGCGTTTGGGTTGTAGCCGGGCGGGAGGATCAGCTTGATGCTCGGGTCCTTCGGCGCGCGCTCGGAGAAACCGACCATCGTCGCGCTGCCCTTGAGGTTCGAGATGCCGCCCGCGCGCATCAGCAGGCGCCGGCTCCTGATGTCGAACACGGTCGTTTCGACCGCGGTGAGGATGTCGTACTGGTCGCCGTCGACGACGTAGGCGCCGATCCCCGTCCAGTAGAGGAACGACCAGCCCGTCGCGCCCGCGTTCTGCACCTGGTCGAAGGAGACCAGGGCGATGACGTCGAGCTTGAGCAGGGCGGCGATGCGGTCGAGATTCGGGAACCCGCCGCCCGGCTCGAGGTAGAGCGAAGGAACCGCGACGATCTCGGTGACGAACGGATAGCGCTTGAAGGCTTCGCCCACCTTGCCCGCCAGCATGATGCGGTCGGTCTCCGGCAGGCGGAATTCGGCGTTGGTGTCGTCCGGCACGAAGGTTACGCCGATGCGGAACGGAACCTTGATCTCGGCCACCTTGTCGGAAACCGGGGGCGCCTGCTCCGTTCCCGGGTAAAGATACGAAAGCACCGACGCCACCTGGCGCTGCTTGGTGGTCTTGTTCATCGACGCGCAACCGCTCGCTGCTATGGCAACCAGCGCGACGACGAGGTACTTCCCGATCTTGCGCATGGGCCTTCCCTTTGCGCGACCAGAAAAGCGCCGCTTTCGGCGCAGCGGCCGGATTGGAGCAGGGATTGCCCGCTTTGCATATCACGAGAAAACGGGGTCGCTGCGGCCGCTTTTTCAGCCCTTGCGGCGCCCGAACAGGCGCCGCGCGGGGTAAATCAGCGCCTTGTTGCCGAGCGCCTCCTCGATGCGCAGGCCTTCGTTCCACTTCGCCATGCGCTCGGAGCGCGAGAAGCTGCCCACTTTGAGCTGCGGCACGCCCCAGCCGACGGCGAGGTGGACGATGGAGACGTCCTCGGTTTCGCCCGAGCGGGCGGAGACGATGGCGCGGTAGCCGAGCTCGCGCGCGGCGTTCCAGCAGGCGAGGGTCTCGCTGAGGGTGCCGATCTGGTTGGGCTTGAGCAGCACCGCGTTGCAGGCGCCGTCGGCGGCGCGCAGCCTTGCTTCGCTGGTGACGAAGAAGTCGTCGCCGACGATCTGCACCCGCTCGCCGGCGGCCTTGGTGAAGGCTTTCATCGCCGCGGCGTCGTTCTCGGCGAAGGGGTCCTCGATCGAGACGATGGGGTAGGCGTCGAGCCAGCGCAAGAGCATGGCCTGCATCTGCTCGGCGGTGAGCGAGCGGTTCTCGAGCGACAGCTGATATCGTCCGCCGCGCCAGAGCTGGGTGGCGGCGATGTCGAGCGCGATGGCGCAGTCGCGCCCGGGCTCGAAGCCGGCATCCGACATGGCGCCGACCAGCTCCGAGAGCCCTTCCTCGTTCGACTTGAAGGCGGGCCACCAGCCGCCCTCGTCGGCGACGCCGCCGAGCTGGTTGCGCTTCGCCAGCCGCGCGCCGGCGGCGCGGTAGACCTCGGCGGTCCATTCCAGCGCCTCGGAGAAGCTGCCCGCGCCGGGGCACACCAGCATGTAGTCCTGCAGGTCGACGCGGCCGCGCGCGTGCGCGCCGCCGCCGTAGATCTGGATCTGCGGCACCGGCAGGGCGACCGGCTTGTTGCCGGCGAGGTAGCGCCAGAGCGGCTTCTTCGCCGCCGCGGCCGCGGCGTGCGCGCAGGCGAGCGACACGGCGACGATCGCGTTCGCGCCCAGGCGGCCCTTGTTGGCGCTGCCGTCGAGCTCGATCAGCCGGCGGTCGATCGCCTGCTGGTCCTCGACCCTGGAGGTGAGCAGCGCTTTGCGGATGACGCCGTTGACGTGCTGCACCGCCTGGCGCACGTCGATGCTCTTCGCCTCGCCGGCGCCGGTCGACGCGCCCGAGGGCGCGATCGCGCGCCCGCGCGCGAGCGGCGTCGTGCCGCGGCCGACCGTCACTTCGGCCTCGACCGTGGCCCGGCCGCGCGAGTCCCACACCCGCCGGCCGCGGACGTCTAGGATCTTCGCCATGCGTCGCGCACTTCCTGCAGGCGCGAAGGCGGCGCGAGAAGCAGTGCGCGCGCAACGCGGCGCACGCGCTCTTTCTGCGTTTCCTCGCTCACGTACTCGACCGGCGACTTGCCGTCGATGCGCGCCAGCAGCAGGCCCGGGAGGAGGGATGCGGCGCGAGCCTCCAGTGCCGATGCATTTTCCCACGAGCACTTCTGCAGGTAAGCACCATGGAGAGAATCAAAACAGTTCAGAAAGCCCTCTGTCGCCGATGGCACCCAGAGGCACTTCAGCAGCATGTGGTTGAGGCAGAACGCGAGGTCGAACGCCGGGTCGCCGTACCAGGCGCACTCGGCGTCGAGCAGCACCGGGCCCGCGGCGCCGAGCAGGATGTTCTTCGGGCTGACGTCGCCGTGCACCAGCGCCAGGCGCGTGTGCGCGGTGCGCTCGACGAGCGCTTCGAGCGCCGCGGCGAGCTCGCGGTGCGCGCGCGCGGTCGCCGCCAGGTAGGGCTCGAGGCGGATGGCGTGGAAGCTCGCGTCGGTGGCGAACTCGGCCGCGACGGCCGGGTCGCCGGCGGTGGCGGCATGGATGCGCGCCAGGCGTTCGCCGACCGCGCGCGCAAAGCCGGCGTCGGCGCGCCCGGCGGCGAGCTCGGCCTTCCACAGCGGCAGCGTGCCGAGATCCTCCATGGCGAAGCAGCCCGCGGCGTCGTCCGCGGCGAGCACGCGCGGCGCGACGCCGGGGACGATGCGGTTCGCGGTCTCGATCCAGCGCCGCTCGTAGCGGTTGCGCTCGATCGGCGCTTCCCACAGCTGCGCCACGCGCAGGCGCGGCAACGCGCGCTTGACGCACAGGGTGCCGCGCGCGAGCTCGACGCGCCAGATGTCCGACGACACGCCGCCCGCGAGCGCGCTCGCCGCGGGGTTCTCGCCTTGCGCCGCGAGCCCGCTGCGCCGCAGGAAGGCGAGCACCGGTTCAGGGAGCGAGGCGCTCGATTGCCCAGCCGCTGTCATGTGGGCGGTAGAGCAGCCGGTCGTGCAAGCGATCGGGGCGCCCCTGCCAGAATTCGATCGCCGACGGGATGACGCGGTAGCCGCCCCAGCGCGGCGGGC
>DATFMS010000182.1:0-5902 GCA_035266805.1 Burkholderiales bacterium
ATGACCTCGCTCACGTGCTCGATAACCTCGCCGAGCTGGTGGTAAAGGAGGTGCAGGGATCGGGCGGTTACGGCATGCTGATCGGCCCGGCCGCGACGCAAGCGCAGCTCGAGGCATTTCGTGCGCGCCTGCAGGCCAATCCGTCAAACTACATCGCGCAGCCGACACTTGCACTGTCGACCTGCCCGACCTTTGTCGAGCGGGGCATTGCGCCGCGCCACGTCGACCTGCGCCCCTTCGTGCTCTCAGGCAAGGAGGTCAAGATCGTCCCCGGCGGCCTCACGCGCGTCGCGCTCAAGCAGGGCTCGCTGGTCGTCAACTCCTCCCAGGGCGGTGGCACCAAGGACACGTGGGTTGTCGATTGATCGCGATGCGTGACATTGAATTGTTCGCGCGCTCTGGCGGAGCGCACTGATGCTTTCGCGCGCCGCTGCCCGCATCTACTGGATGTCGCGCCAGATCGAGCGCGCCGAGAACCTCGCGCGCATTCTCGGCGTGACCTCGAATTTGTTGCTGTTTGGAAAGCCCGAGGTGCAGGAACAGAATCTGCTTGCGCCGCTTTCCATTACCGGCGCCGCGGAGGCATTCTTCGCCCGCCACCGCGCCCTCACGCTCCCCGCCTTGATCACTTTCCTGGCGCTCGACGAAGACAACCACTCGTCGATCTATTACTGCATCCGCATGGCGCGCGAAAACGCGCACGCCATGCGCGGCCAGATCACCTCGGAAATGTGGGAATCGCTGAACGCAACCTGGATCGAGATGCGCGCAATGCGGCATGAGCAGGTTACTGGCGCGGGCGCCACGCGCTTCTTCGACTGGGTGAAGGAGCGCAGCCACCTCTTCCGCGGGATTACCTACGGCACGATCGTGCGCGGCGAAGCCTTCAACTTCTCGCGCCTGGGCACCTTTCTCGAGCGCGCTGACAATACCGCGCGGATTCTCGACGTGAAATACCACGTGCTGCTGCCGAGCGTCGAGGACGTGGGCGGCGCGCTGGACTATTACCAGTGGGCCGCACTATTGCGCTCTGTTTCCTCGTTCTCCACCTACCGCACGCTGTATCACGACCAGATTTTCCCGATCCGCGTTGCTGAGTTACTGCTGCTCGAGAGACGCATGCCGCGCTCGATAGCCGCTTGCCTGGAGCAAGTGCGCGAAGCAATTGGCAAGATCGAAGGTCAGAACGACCAGGCGGCAAAACGCCTGGCGTGGGAGCTTTATGCCCGCCTCACCTACGCCGACGTCAAGGAGATCTTCCAGGGCGGACTGCACGAATACCTCACCGCCTGCCTGACCGACATGGATGAGCTTGGCCACCGCATCGGACGCGCCTACCTGGGGGTGGTATGAGGATCTCGATCGACCACGTTACGCACTACACCTATGACGAGCCGGTGCGCGCCTCGACCCAGTATCTGCGCCTCACCCCGCGCGACAACACCCGGCAGCGGATCCTCTCCTGGAGGCTCGATACGCCGGGCACACCGGTCGCAACCTTCGACGGCTATGGCAACATCCTGCACGTCCTCACCATCGATACGCCGGTTAACGAAATCCGCATCCGCGCGCTCGGCGAAGTCGAAACAAGCGCCGTCGTCGACCAACCGGCGGACTTCAACGGTGTCGTGCTTTCACCGCTGCTCTTCCTCCGCTCGACGACCCTGACCGCGGCCGACGAAGTGCTGGCAGCCTTCGCCGAGCGTTACCGCCGCCGTATCGGCACGCTAACCGGCGTGCGCGAGCTCGCCGGCGCCATCCACAAGAAGATGCCATTCAAAGCGGGAGAAACGCACGTCTCTTCAAGCGCCGCCGAGGCGTTCAAGATCGGCTCGGCGGTGTGCCAGGACCATGCACATGTGTTCCTCGCCTGCTGCCGTCACCTGGGCGTGCCGGCGCGTTACGTTTCGGGCTACGTTTACTCTCCGGGGCACGCCGAAGTGCACGTCGCCAGCCACGCCTGGGCGGAGGCCTGGGTGCTCGATCGTTGGCACAGCTTCGATATCGCCAACAACTGCCCGGCAGGCGAGTCGCACGTCAAGCTCGCCGTTGGCGGCGACTATCTGGACGCCTGCCCGATTCGCGGCGCACGCACCGGCGGCGGCACCGAATCCATGCTGGCCGCGGCCCACGTCACGGCCGACCAGTAGCCGAATGCGCTAACATTCGGGCGCCATGACCTATTGCGTCGCCGCTGCCGTCGAATCCGGCATCGTATTCGCCTCCGACTCGCGTACCAACGCGGGCGTCGACAACGTCGCCGTGTTTCGCAAGATGCACGTCTTCGAGGCGCCCGGCGAGCGCGTCGTGGTGCTGTTGAGCGCGGGCAACCTCGCCAGCGCCCAGGGCGTGCGCTCGATCCTGCGCCAGGGAACGCTGGAGGGGCGTGTCGACCCGGCGGGCATTCTCGGCCTGAGGTCGATGGAGGATATCGCGAGCCTCGTCGGCGAGACCGTGCGCAAAGTCGTCTCGCGCGACGGGGAGGTGCTCTCGCAGCAGAACATCGATCCGGGCTGCACCTTCATCGTTGGCGGGCAGATCGCGGGCGAGCGGCCGCGCCTGTTCCACGTCTACCCGCAGGGCAACTATATCGAGACCAGCCGCGACACCAGCTATTTTCAGATCGGCGAAACCAAGTACGGCAAGCCGATCATCGACCGCGTTGTGCAGCCGGACAGCCCGCTGAACGACGTCGCCAAGTGCCTGCTGGTGTCGTTCGACTCCACCATGCGATCGAACCTTTCAGTGGGGCTGCCGATCGACTTGCTCGGCTACGAAACCGACTCATTGCGCATCACAATGACGCGCCGCTATGACGAGAGCGACGCCTACGTTCGGGAGATCAGCCGCATCTGGTCGGCCGGGCTGCGCAAGGCATTCGCCGAGGTTCCCGACATCAGCTGGAGTTGAGGTCCGCGCGGGACGGCGAGCGTCCCGCCTGAGCTAGAATCGAGCGATGGCTGACCGCAAATTCGGCATCGAGACGCTTTGCCTGCACGCCGGGCAGATCCCCGACGCCGCCACCGGGGCGCGCGCGGCGCCGATCTACCAGACCACCTCCTTCGTGTTCGACTCGGCGGACCACGCCGCGAGCCTGTTCAACCTGCAGACTTTCGGCAATGTCTACTCGCGCATCTCGAACCCGACCGTGGCGGTGTTCGAGGAGCGTATGGCGGCGCTGGAGAACGGCCGGGCGGCGCTCGGCTGCGCCACGGGCCAGGCGGCCGAGGTGGTGGCGATCCTGACCCTGGTCAAGGCGGGCGACCACATCGTATCGGCCTCGACCCTCTACGGCGGCACGCACACCCTGCTCGGCGTCAACCTGAACAAGCTCGGTGTCGAGACCACTTTCGTCGCGCCCGATGACCCGGAAAACTTCCGCCGCGCGATCAGGCCGGGCAAGACCAAGCTGCTGTACGCCGAGACACTCGGCAACCCGCTGATCAATATCGTCGACATCGAAGCGCTGGCGACGATCGCGCACGAGGCCGGAATTCCGCTCATGGTCGACAACACCGTGCCCTCGCCCTACCTTTGCCGCCCCTTCGATTGGGGGGCCGATATCGTGGTGCACTCGGCCACCAAGTACCTCGGCGGACATGGGACAACCATGGGCGGCGTCATCGTCGAGTCGGGAAAGTTCAAGTGGGACAACGGCAACTTTCCGGAGATGACCGAGCCGTCACCGGGTTACCACGGCGTGCGCTTCTACGAGACCTTCGGCGACTTCGGTTACACCATGAAGGCGCGCATGGAGATCATGCGCACCTTCGGCCCGGCGCTGTCGCCGATCAACGCCTGGCTGCTGCTGCAAGGGATCGAGTCGCTACACGTGCGCATGGAGCGCCACTGCGAAAACGCCATGGCGGTGGCGAAGTTCCTCGAAGGCCACGAGCAGGTGGCGTGGGTCAACTATCCCGGCCTGCCGGGCAGCAAGTACCACGCGCTGGCGCGCAAATACCTGCCCAAGGGCGCCTCCGGCCTGCTCAACTTCGGCGTCAAGGGCGGCGCGAAGGCCGGCGAGAAATTCATCGAGGCGGCCCAGTTCATGAGCCATCTGGCCAACATCGGCGACGCCAAGACGCTGATCATTCACCCGGCCTCGACCACGCACCGCCAAATGAGCGACGTGGACCAGCTGAAGGCCGGCGTGACCCCCGACATGGTGCGTATGTCGGTCGGCATCGAGTCGCTCGACGACATTCTCTGGGACATCGACCAAGCGCTTATTGCGGCATCCAAGGCATAAGGAGAACGAAATGCTCAGCTGGCAGGTCACCGAACACGGCAAACCGCTGCAGAAGGTGCTGCAGGACACTCCCAGGCCCACCGGCACCGAGGTGCTGGTGCGCGTCACGCGCGCCGGCGTGTGCCACAGCGATCTTCACATCTGGGACGGTTATTTCGACTGGGGCGGCGGCAAGCGCTTCTACGTCAAGGAGCGCGGCTGCGTGCCGCCGTTCACCATGGGGCACGAGCCCTTCGGTGTGGTCGAGGCGATGGGCCCGGCGGCGGCGAAGGCCGCCAAGGGCCTGAAGATCGGGCAAAGGCGCCTGGTCTATCCGTGGATCGGCTGCGGCAAGTGCGCGGTATGCAAAGCCGGCAAGGACAACTACTGCGTCGCGGGCTCGCGCTTTCTCGGCGTCAACCGCGCCGGCGCGTATTCGACTCACGTTCTCGTTCCGCACCCGAAGTATCTGCTCGACGCCGGCGGCGTCGAGGAGGGCTTCGCCGCGACACTCGCGTGCTCGGCGCTCACCGCCTACAGCGGTATCAACAAGCTGCCCGCACCCGGACCGAAGGACTGGATCGCGGTGCTCGGCTGCGGCGGACTCGGGCTAATCGCGATCTCCGTCCTGCGGGCCAAAGGCGTGAAGAACATCATCGCCTGCGATATCGACGCCTCCAAGCTCGACGCCGCCGGAAAGCTGGGCGCGAAGCTCGTGCTCGATACGCGCGCGCCCGACGCGGTCCAGAAACTCACCGCGCTGGCGCAGGGCAACCTGTCGGGCGCGATCGATTTCGTCGGCATGCCGGCGACCGCGCAGCTCGGCATCGGTGCGCTGAGGAAGGGCGGGCGCTACGTGCTGTGCGGCCTGTTCGGCGGCGAGCTGACTTATCCCCTGCCCCCGATCGCGCAACGCGCCATAGGCATCGTCGGCTCCTACGTTGGCGATCTGCAGGAGCTGAAGGAGGTGGTCGCGCTGGCGAAGAAGAAGAAGCTCAAACCCGCGCCGGTCGAGACGCGACTCGCCGACGAAGTCAACCGCACCCTGGACGAGCTCAAGGCCGGTCGGATTCTCGGCCGCGTGGTGCTCGATTTCGAACACGAAGACGCCTGATAAATGACTCCTTTCTCCTGGGAACTGCCCTACGCCTGGCCGCGCAAGCCCCTGCTTGCCGCCAACGTCGTCTCCACCTCGCAGCCGCTCGCCGCGCAGGCGGGGCTGCGCATGCTGCTTGCGGGCGGCAACGCGGTCGATGCGATCCTCGCCACCGCGATCACGCTGACCCTGGTCGAGCCGGTCTCGAACGGCATCGGCTCCGACGCCTACGCCATCGTCTGGGACGGCAAGAAGCTGCACGGCCTGAATGCCTCGGGCCGCTCGCCCGCCGGGTGGACGCCCGAGTACTTTGCGGGGCAAAAAGGCGTTCCCGTGCGCGGCTGGAATTCGGTCAGCGTGCCCGGCTGCGTCTCGGCGTGGCGCGAGCTGAGCGAGCGCTTCGGCAAGCTGCCGTTCGCGAAGCTGTTCGAGCCGGCGATCGACTACGGGCGCGACGGCTTCCTCGTCTCGCTGACCATCGCCGGGCAATGGGCGGCGCAAGTCCCGGAGCTCAAGGCGCAGCCGGGCTTCGCCGAGGCGTTCCTGCCGGACGGCAATCCCCCCGCCCCAAGTCAGAT
>DATFMS010000183.1:0-3790 GCA_035266805.1 Burkholderiales bacterium
CACGCCTCGGGTGAGCGGGCGAGCTCGGCCAGGAATTCGGCGCCGCTGGGCACACCGTCGGGGAAGAACAACGCCACCACCACCACCGAGACGCGTATCCACACCGCCAGCGACAGCGTCAGGATCAGCGCGTAGAAGCCGATGGCCGGGGCGTTCTCGCGCCAGGCGGTGAGCGTCGGCGCCAGGCGCAGCGGTTCGCCGCGCTCTCGGCGGCGGCTGATCTCGTACAGGCCGATCACCAGGAACGGGCCCACCAGCAGGAAGCCGGTGATGAACGCGAGCCCGACCGCGCCGGCGTAATAGCGCGTGAGCAGGAAACCCATCAGCGCCAGCACCGCGCCGTAGAACAGGCTCGCGGCCGGCGCCGCGCGCAGGTCCGCCACCCCCGCGCGCAGCCAGCGCCACGGCGCGTCCATGCCGACAGTGCGGACCTGCGGCCAGACGAATGGCTGCTGTGCCGGCGCGCTCATAGTCATCCCTCTCTCAAGACCGACGGCGACAAACATACCTCGGCATCGCGGCGCACGCACGCGCCGCCTCAACCGGGCGGGTTGACGCGTTGCCAAGGCGGGCGGAACATCGGCGCATGACCATCGCCCGAGCCGTCCGAGCCGAGGTGTTCGATCGCACCGACCCGCGCGCGGTGCGGCGCGCGATCCGCACCGGCGCGCACGCCTCGCAGACCGCGGGGCTCGCGCCCGGCTACGTGCAGGGCAATGTCTGCATCCTGCCGCGCGAGTTCGCGGACGATTTCTTCGTCTACTGCCAGAGGAATCCCAAGCCCTGCCCGCTGCTCGCGGCCTCCGACCCGGGCGACCCGCGCCTGCCGGCGCTGGCCGAGGATCTCGACATCCGCAGCGACGTGCCGAGCTACCGCGTGTTCCGCGACGGCGAGTACGTCGAGGACCTGAGCGACATCCGCGACCTCTGGCGCGCCGACCTGGTGGCCTTCGTGCTGGGCTGCTCGTTCTCGTTCGAGGAGGCGCTGCTCGAGGCCGGCGTGCCGCTGCGCCACATCGCCGAGGGCAAGGGCGTACCGATGTACCTGACCAACGTCGAGACCGCGCCGGCCGGGCCGTTCCGCGGCGGCATGGTGGTCTCGATGCGCCCGTTCACCCCGGCCAACGCGATCCGCGCGGTGCAGATCACCTCGCGCTTTCCGACCGTGCACGGCGCGCCGGTGCACATCGGCAAGCCCGGGCTGATCGGCATCGACGACCTCGGCCAGCCCTGGGTCGGCGACCCGACCGAGGTGAAGGACGACGAGCTGCCGGTGTTCTGGGCCTGCGGCGTCACGCCCCAGTCGGCGGTGCGCCACGCGCGCCCGCCGCTTTGCATCACCCACACTCCGGGGCACATGCTGGTCACCGACCTGAAGAACGCGAGCCTCGCGATCCTCTAGGAGCGAAGCCATGCCGCATGCCAAGTGGAAGATCGACGGCGAGTACATGGAAAGCTGCAACTGCGACTACCTGTGCCCGTGCATCTACACCAACCCGCAGGCGCCGGTGACCCACGACCAGTGCACCTCGCTCCAGGTCTACCGCATCGAGCGCGGGCATTGCGGTGACGTCGTCCTCGACGGCCTCGCCTTCGCGCTCGTCATCCGCTCGGGCAGGGTGATGGCCGAGGGCAACTGGGTGCTCGGCGGCGTCATCGACGAGAAGGCGAACCAGGCGCAGCGCGACGCGCTCGGCGCGATCGTCAGCGGCGAGGCCGGGGGCATCCCGGCGCGCATCCGCCAGGCGCTGGTGAGCGACTTCCGCGGCGTCGAGCTGCGCCCGATTGAATTCCGCATGGACGGGCTCAAGCGCTCGGCCTCGATCCCCGGATTGCTCGAGTTCGCGATCGAAGGCGTCGCCTCGCGCGCCGGCAACGGCGAGCCGCTCTATCTCGACAACACCTCCCATCCCGCGAACCGCAGGCTCGCGCTCGCGCGCTCGAGCGAAACCCACGTCCACGGCTTCGGCCTCGAGCTCGACATGGCGGCGCAGGGCAACAACGGCCACTACGCGCCCTTCAGCTGGGCGGGTTAGCCGATTCTCACCTTAATCGACGCGCAGCTCGCCTACGGCCTGCTGCCGCTTCTCGACGGCGCTTCGCTCTCGGTACGGGAGGGCGAGCGCATCGGCCTCATCGGCAGAAACGGCAGCGGCAAGTCCTCGCTGCTGGCGGTGATCGCCGGCCGCGCCCAGCTCGACGACGGCGAGCTGCGCCGCCGCGACGGCCTGCGCGTCGCACTGGTCGAGCAGGAGCCGGCGCTGCCGCCGGCGCCGAGCCTGCGCGAGAGCCTCGCCGCGCGCGGCGCGCTGGCGGCGATCGGCGACGAGCGTGCGCGCTGGCGCGCCGAGGCGCGCCTGACCGAGTTCCTGCACCGCTTCGGCATCGACGGCGAGCTTGCGCCGGGCGAAGCCTCGGGCGGCGAGAAGAAGCGCGCCGCGCTCGCGCTCGCGTTCGCGCTCGAACCCGACCTGATCCTGCTCGATGAGCCGACCAACCACCTCGACATCGACGGCATCGCCCTGCTCGAGGGCGCGCTGGCGAAGGGGCCGGCGGCGATCGTCGTCACCCACGACCGCTGGTTCCTCGACCGCTTCGCCAGCCGCATCGTCGAGCTCGACCGCGGCGTGCTGCGCTCCTACGCGGGCAACTTCTCCGACTACGCGCGGCTCAAGGCGGGCGAGGTCGCCGCCGAGGAAGTGAGCGAGCGCAAGTTCGACAAGTTCTGGCGCGAGGAAGAGATCTGGATCAGGAAGGGCATCGAGGCGCGCCGCACCCGCAACGAGGGCCGCGTGCGCAGGCTCGAGCAGCTGCGCCGCGAGCGCGCCTCGCGGCGCGAGCGGCTGGGCGAGGTCAGGGTGTCGATCGACGCCGGCGAGCGCAGCGGCAAGCTGGTCGCCGAGCTCGTCGGCGTCGGCAAGCGCTTCGGCGAGCGCGAGATCGTGCGCGACCTGTCGCTCCTCATCCGGCGCGGCGACCGTATCGGCCTGATCGGGCCGAACGGCGCCGGCAAGACCACCCTGATCCGGATCATCCTCGGCGCGCTGGCGCCCGACGCGGGCACGGTGCGGCTGGGCGCCAACGTGGTCCCGGCCTACTTCGACCAGATGCGCGAGCAGCTCGACCCCGAGCGGACGGTGGCCGAGACCGTGAGCCCGGGCTCGGACTGGGTCGAGGTCGGCGGCGGCAAGAAGCACGTCCTGTCCTACCTCGCCGAGTTCCTCTTCCCGCCGCGGCGCGCCGACGCGCCGGTGCGCATGCTCTCGGGCGGCGAGCGCAACCGCCTGCTGCTGGCGCGCCTGTTCGCGCGCCCGGCCAACGTGCTGGTGCTCGACGAGCCGACCAACGACCTCGACCTCGAGTCGCTCGACCTGCTCGAAGCCGCGCTGCAGGACTACTCGGGCACGCTGCTGCTGGTGAGCCACGACCGAGCCTTCCTCGACAACGTCGTCACCCAGACCCTCGCCGCCGAAGGCGGCGGAGTGTGGCGCGAATACGTCGGCGGCTACAGCGACTGGCTGCGCCAGCGCAGCGAGCCGGCCGAGAAAGTGTTGAATGAAAAAAAACAATCTCCTTCAGCGCGAGGCCGGCCGCGAGTCAAGCTCTCGTACAAGGAAAGCCGTGAGCTCGAGCAGCTGCCGGTCGAGCTCGAGGCGCTCGAAGCCGAACAGCACGCGCTGGCGGCGAAGATGAGCGCCGCGGACTACTACCGCCAGGCGCCCGAGGCGATGCGCGCCGACCAGCGCCGCGCCGAGGAGCTCGAGGCGCTGATCCACGCCGGGCTCGAGCG
>DATFMS010000184.1:0-7217 GCA_035266805.1 Burkholderiales bacterium
AACGACGTGCCGACGGGGCCCTCGCCAGTGTGCGCTGAACCCTTCTTCATGAGACTCGATCGGCGCGTGCTTCTCGGTTTTCTGCTCGCGATGGCAGTGGTTGGCGGCTGCTCGAAATTCGGAGAGCGCAAGACGGCCAGCCAGGTGGCCGCCAGGGTCAACTCCGACGAAATCACCATACACCAGATCAACTACGTGCTTGCCAGGGAGCCGGGCATCACGCATGAACGCGCGGCGCGCGCCAAGCGCGAAATTCTGAACCGGCTGATAGGCCAGGAATTGGCGAAACAGCAGGCCGTCGACGCCAAGCTCGATCGTTCGCCCGAAGTCCTTCAGGCACTGGAGTTCGCGCGTAGAGAAATTCTCGCGCGTGCGTATCTCGCCCGACTCGCGGCGTCCGAGCCAAAGCCGACGCCGGCGGAAATTAGGCAGTACTACGCCGAGCACCCTGACCTTTTCGCGCGGCGACACATCTACCAGATCGAGCAAATAACGATATCGCCGGGCGAGGGCGTCGCACCCGCTTTGCGCGAGGAGGTGGCAGGGGCGACGTCGATGGCGCAAATTGTCGGCTGGCTCAAGTCTCGGAAGGTCGTGTTTGCCGAGAATCGCGGCACGAGGGCGGCCGAGCAGGTCCCGCTGGAGATGCTGCCCGCGCTGCAGTCGATGAAGGACGGGGAGATTCGCGTCATCCCTGTTCATGGAGGTCGGCTCGAAATCGTGCGCGTAGCGGGATCGAAGCTGGCGCCGTTCGACGAAGCGAAGGCCGCGCCTCGCATCCGCCTGTTCCTGTCGAATCGGCGGGCGAGTGAGGCGGTCGCGAAGGAAATGAAGCGGCTCAGGAAGAACGCGTCGATCCAATATGTCGGTGAGTTCGCCAAGGACGGGGGCGCGCCGGAGAGCGAAGTGGACGCGACGGGAGGGGATCCCTCGCCGGCTAACGGAAGGGGCGAGGCCCAGGCGGACAAGGATGCCGACTCCACCGTAGGGGACGTGGAGCGGGGCGTCCGAGGATTGTTCAACAAGTAACTGTGTTGTCGCGGAGCATTGCAGCAATTCTTACCATGGAGAGCGCCATGAACCCGGTCCGACTGTTCGGCGTAGCCCTGCTGCTGCTGGCAGCACTGTATTCGGCGACGGCGTCCGCTCAGGGGGGGGCGCGGGAGTACCGGCTCGGCGCGGGCGACAACATCCGTATCACCGTGTTCCAGAATCCGGATCTGACGCTCGAAGCGAGGGTCAGCGAAGAGGGCACGATCAGCTATCCGCTGATCGGCGCGGTGAAAGTCGGCGGCATGACGATCGCGGGTGCGGAGCAGACGATTGCCAAGGCGTTACAGAGCGGTAGTTTCATCAAGCAGCCGCAGGTCAGCATATTTCCGCTGCAGATCCGCAGTAACCAGGTTTCCGTCCTCGGCCAAGTGAACCACGCCGGGCGCTTCCCGCTGGAGACGTTCAACATCCGGGTCTCGGAGATCATCGCCATCGCGGGCGGAATTTCGGCAACGGGCGCAGACGTGGCCATACTTACCGGAACGCGCGCGGGCAAGCCGTTTCGAAAGGAAATCGACGTCCCGGCCCTGTTCCTGGACAAGAACGAGGCAAGCGACGATGTCGTGGTGGCGGGCGGCGACGTTATCTACATTCCTCGCGCCCCGATGTACTATATCTACGGCGAAGTGCAGCGACCCGGCTCCTATCGGGTCGAAAGCGGAATGACGGTCCGTCAGGCGCTGGTTCAGGGTGGCGGTCCAACGGTGCGGGGCACCGAGCGAGGACTGCGTATCTACCGTCGGGGCAGCGACCGGCGGGTGGAAACCCTCAACCCCGACCCGAATTCGCGCGTCGAGGCCAACGACGTGCTGTACGTCGGCGAGAGCCTCTTCTAGCCGCCATGAATCTCAAGCAGATTCTTTCCCTGTTGCGGGCGCGCTACAAGGCCGCGCTGCTGGTGATGCTCGCTATCGTGGCGGCGGCGGTCGTAGCGGCCACCCAGCTACCCAAGCAATACGTCGCCAGCACGTCCTTGGTGGTCGACGTCAGGAATCGTGATCCCGTGGCCGCGATGCTCTTGCCCGGAAGCATCGGCACGCAATTGGACATCATCAAGAGCGAGCGCGTGGCGCAAAAAGTGGTTGCGATACTGGGACTCGATCAGAATCCCACAGTCCAGGAGCAATGGCACAAGTCCACGGACGGCAAGGGTCAGATCATAGCCTGGCTGGCCGGACTGTTGCAGGCGAATCTCACGGTGAAGCCCGGAGGGGACAGCAATGTAGTCAATATCGAGTACAAGGCGGCGGACCCGGACTTCGCGGCGTCGGTGGCGAACGCTTTTGCCCAGGCCTATATCGACGCGACTATCGAGTTGAAGGTCGAGCCGGCCAGGCAGTACGCACGCTGGTTCGCGCAGCAGGGCAAGGCCCTGCGCGAGAGCCTGGAGAAGGCGCAGGCACGTCTTTCGGCCTATCAGCGGGAGAAGGGCATCGTTTCCAAGGACGAGCGCCTCGATACCGAAACCGCGAAGCTCGCCGCGCTTACCAGTCAGCTGACCGTGATACAGGGGCAGACGGCGGACGCGCGCAGCAAGCAGAATACGTCCGACTCCGCGGGCGCATTACCCGAGGAACTCGGCAACACCGTCATCGCAGGACTGAGGGCCAGTATTGCGCAGAAGGAAGCGAGCCTGAAGGAAGCGGCGGTCAACCTCGGGAAGAACCACCCCCAATACCGGCGCATGGAGTCCGAGCTCGACGAGCTGAAGCTCAAGCTCAAGGCGGAAACGCAACATGTCAGAGGGAGCTTTTCCGCGTCCAGGGCGGTCGGAAGAGACAAGGAAAGGGAGCTCAGGGCCGCCATCGAGGCGCAAAAGAGAAAGGTCCTGAAGCTGGGGAGCGAGCGCGACCAGCTCGCCGTACTTCAGCGCGACGTCGACGTGGCGCAGCAGGCCTACGACGCCGTCACTCAACGCTTCAACCAGACCAGCCTGGAGAGCCAAGCCACGCAGGCGAACGTCTCGGTCCTGACGCCGGCGGTCGCGCCCGCCACGCCGTCGTTCCCGAAGCCGCTGCCCAAGATGGTGATGCTGGGACTCTTGCTAGGAGCCGTTCTCGGGCTAGGCGCGGCATTTGGGCTCGAGATGCTGGATCGGAGAATCCGCTCAGCCGATGATCTCGCCGAAATGCTCCAACTGCCCGTGCTCGGCGTGGTCCAGCGCGCGCGCAGGCCGCGCCGCGCCGCTCTTCCGCAGCAGAGGGCGCCGTTGGCGCTGAAATAGGGACAAATGGGACAAAGCGAAATCATTTCGGCATTGACAGGCACCCTCGCACACAAGGCCGGCGACCAATCGATCGGGGCGATCCTGATCGATGCGGGCCGGTTGTCGCTGGAAGACGCCGAGCGCATCCTTCGGCTGCAGCGGCAAAAGGGGCTTCGCTTCGGCGAAGCCGCGATGCAACTCCACATTCTTTCGCGCGCGGACATCGACTTTGCGCTGTCGCGCCAGTTCCACTATCCGTACCTGACCCGCGGCGAGACCGCTGTGAGCGAAGACGTCGTCGCCGCGTACGAACCCTTCAGTAGGCAGGCCGAGTCGCTTCGCGCCCTGCGCAGCCAGCTCATGCTGCGCTGGTTCGACGGCGACCCTGCGCGCAAGTCGCTCGTCGTCGTCAGCGCGGCGCGCAAAGAGGGGCGCAGCTTCATCGTCGCCAACCTGGCGGTCGTCTTTGCGCAGCTCGGGGAGCGCACCCTGCTCATCGATGCCGATCTTCGCAATTCCTGTCAGCACAGATTGTTCGGCCTCGAAAACGGCGTCGGACTCTCGGCCGTGCTTGCCGGCCGCGCAGGCGCGGAAACGATACAGCGCAATGCCGCGCTGCCCAAGCTTTCCGTGCTGTGTGCAGGCGCGCCGCCGCCGAATCCGCAGGAACTGCTTGCCGGGCCCCTCTTCCAGCAGCTCCTGCTCCAGCTCGCCGAGCAGGTCGACGTCATCCTGCTCGACTCGCCCGCAGCGTCGGAAACCGCCGACGCTCAGATACTCGCGGTTCGTGCCGGCGCGACGATGATCGTGGCACGAAGGAACGCCACCCGGATGTGGCGGGTGCAGGGAGTCAGTGACAGCGTGGTCCAGGCTCGGTCCACCATCGTTGGCACGGTCCTGAACGACTTCTGATCGCCTGCGGATGTCCACCGTGCTCGACGTTAAACCCTATCCGGGGGGCGCAGCTCTCAACTGGCTGCCCGTCGCGGTTGGCTTGCTACTGCTCTACGTTCCGACCTTCTATCATCTTGGCACGACTCTGTGGCAATCGGAAGATCACGCTCACGGGCCGATCATCCTGGCGGTCGTCCTCTTCCTGATCTGGCGCCAGCGCGAGGCATTCCTCGCTGCGTCCGCGCCGGCGGCGCCAAAATCCGGTCTGGGGCTGCTGGCGTTCGGCTTGCTTCTTTACGTCGTCGGCCGGTCGCAGGACATCAACCTGTTCGAGGTAGGCGCGCTGCTGCCGATCCTGGCGGGCACTTTGCTCGCCATGCGCGGCTGGCGGACGCTCCGCACATTGTGGTTTCCGATTCTCTTTGCGGTATTCCTGATTCCGTTTCCTGATGTCTTCGTCGATTCGGTAACCGGTCCTCTGAAACAGAACGTCTCTGCGATTGCCGAGCAGATTCTGTACGTGGCGGGCTATCCCGTCGCGCGCAACGGTGTCGTGCTGACGGTCGGTCAATATCAGATGCTGGTGGCTGACGCCTGCTCTGGCCTCAACTCGATGTTCAGCCTTTCGGCACTCGGCTTGCTGTACCTCTACCTAGTGGGTCGCAAGAGCTGGATTCACAACGCCATCATCGTGACGGCTATTCTGCCGATCGCGTTTGCGGCCAACGTCGTCCGCGTCATCGCGCTGGTTCTGGTCACCTATCATTTCGGCGACGAAGCAGGCCAGGGTTTCCTGCACGGCGCCGCGGGCTTGCTGCTTGTCATGGCAGCGCTGATCATCGTCCTCCTGCTTGACGCCGTTCTGTTGCGACTGACCAGGCAAAAAGGTATGGCCTGACAGGGGACGCATGCCTGAGTATCTCCGGGCGCTGATTGTCATCCTGTTCCTGGCAAGTGTGGTATTCGTCTTTGCCAAAGTGCCCGCCTGCGCCGTGGCGTCCGCCGCGAGTGATTACGAGCGCCGAAGGAACCTGTGGTTCGCGATCACTCTCGTCGCTTTTTTCGCGCACAACTACTGGATCTACGTCGTCGTCGCGGCGGCGATTCTGCTTATGGCGGTGCCCAGGGAGTCCAACCGACTCGCGATGTACTTTTTGCTCCTGTTCGCGGTGCCGTCCATCGCGCAACAGATTCCGGGTATGGGCATAGTGAGATATTTCTTCACCATCAACTACGTCCGCCTGCTTTCCTTGGCAATTCTGCTGCCGGCGTTCCTCTCGCTTCTGGGGCGCGAGGACACGGAACGGTTCGGTCGAACGCTCACGGACAAGCTCATCGTGGCCTACCTGGTCCTTATTTTCGTCCTGCAGCTAAGGGTGGACACCTTCACCAACAGCCTGCGGCACGGGGTGCTGTATGCCTTTCTCGACGTGTTTCTGCCCTACTATGTCGCCAGCCGCTCCATGAGGGATGTCCGAGCGTTCCGGGACGCCATGATGGCGTTCGTGGTGGCGGCGCTCGTGCTCAGCCTTATAGCTACCTTCGAGTTCGCCAAGCACTGGCTGCTATACGGCTCGCTCGACGAGGCGCTTGGCCTGCACTGGGGGTACGGGAGCTACCTGGAGCGGGCAGGCACTCTGCGCGCCCAGGGGAGCACCGGGCAGCCGATCGCGCTCGGCTACGTGGCGGCGGTGGCCATTGGATTCCTCTTGTTCCTGCGACGATCGGTTTCCACATCGTCATCCTGGACCCTCGCGCTGGCTCTGCTGGGCGCCGGACTGCTGGCATCGCTATCGCGCGGACCGTGGGCCGGGGCTGGCGTCATGGTCCTGGCATTCATTGCGATGGGCCCTGCAGCGGGCGTTCAGCTGGCTAAGCTCGGATTACTGGGCGCGTTCGCTGTTCCCGCGTTGCTGATATCGCCCTTCGGCGAAAAAATCGTGAAGCTGTTGCCGTTTGTCGGCACTGTAGACCAGTTCAACGTCACGTACCGCGAGCGGCTGCTGGAGCTGACGGTGCAGGTGATCATGCAGAATCCCTTCTTTGGCTCCCCGGCAGGCGCCTATCATTCGGACCTCGAATCGCTGCGCCAGGGGGAGGGCATCATCGACATTGTCAATACCTATCTTGGAGTCGGATTGGCGAGCGGACTGGTCGGGCTGTCGCTTTTCTCAGGTTTCTTTGTCGCGGTTGCCGTAATGACATACAGGGG
This sequence comes from Burkholderiales bacterium, assembly GCA_035266805.1. GTDB lineage: Bacteria > Pseudomonadota > Gammaproteobacteria > Burkholderiales > SG8-39 > DAHVFK01. Next base: position 6,366 of record DATFMS010000184.1, read on the forward strand.
GATGAGAAGCCTTACGGACAAGAAAGACGAACTACACCTCCTTGGGCGTGCATTACTGTCCACGCTTTTCGGCATCATGGTGATCATCTTCACGGTGAGCAGCATCACGGTGATCCCGGTTGTCTATTGGTCGGTTGCGGGCCTCGGCGTGGCTTACGCCGGAATGCTCTCTCGAGAACGGGTTCCGGGGATCGGTCGGCGCATGCGCACGCCAACAACGGCAATTAGGGCCGCCGAACGTTGATCGGCCGCCCCGTACCCTTACGAGCTGTCGCGCTTGCCGCGTGCCTGCTCTGCCGCACGGCGGCCGCCGGCTCATGGACTGCCGAAGTGGACGATCGCCAGGGCCTGCCTGTCGTGTCTGAGGGCGGAGCGGTAGCCGTGTCCGGCGCCTTCGCCTTCTGGGGCGGGAACTGGACCTGGGCAGAGCCGCACGTGCGGCTAAAGGTCACGGCGCCCTTTACCTATTCGGTCGCGGGGAAGAACAAGCTGCTCGACCTCGATCTGAGCACGAGGATTGAAAGGTTCTCAAGCCATCGGCTGCGCTGGATATTCGACCTCGATGCCGTACGCACGCTGGCGGACGTTATCGGCGGCGGCATCGCTTTCAAGTTCGACCTCGCAAAATTCGGCCCCGAGCTCGGCGTGCCACGACTGCTGCCTTCCAATCGGGGCTGGGCCTGGGGCCGCACAGGCGGCAGCCGAATGCAGATGCGTTTCGATCCTCCGCTTGCATCCGTGTACTTCGAGCGCGGACGGAAATCGGAGATTCGCGCATTCTTCTACGACGGCAAGATTCCCAAGGGTCGCCGGCGCTACGTCGCCACGCTGGACGTATCCGGCGACATGGCG
>DATFMS010000185.1:0-7300 GCA_035266805.1 Burkholderiales bacterium
GCGGCCCTCGTCGGCGGCCAGGATCTTGACCGAGTTCTTGTTCGCGCCCACGGTGCCGTCCGCGCCCAGGCCGTAGAAGAGGGCCCGCACCACCTCGGGCGGCTCGATGTCGAAGCCGGAGTCGACCTCGAGGCTGGTGTGCGAGACGTCGTCGATGATGCCGACCGTGAAGCCGTTGCGCGGCGCGGGCCTGGCCAGCTCGTCGAACACCGCCTTCGCCATCGCGGGGTTGAAGTCCTTGGACGACAGGCCGTAGCGCCCGCCGATGACGCGCGGCATCGCCTTGCGCGTGCCGTCGGCGAGGCCCTGCGCCAGGGTCGTCAGCACGTCGACGTACAGCGGCTCGCCGGTGGCGCCGGACTCCTTGCAGCGGTCGAGCACCGCGATCGCCTTGACCGAGGCCGGCAGCGCGGCGAGGAAATGCTCCGCCGACCAGGGACGGTAGAGCGTCACCTGCAGCACGCCGACGCGCGCGCCCTCGCGATTGAGCCAGGCCGCGGTCTCGTCCAGCACCTCGAAGCCCGAGCCCATGCACACCGCGACCCGCTCGGCCGCGGGGTCGCCGTGGTAGCGGAACAGACCGTATTGCCGCCCGGTGAGCGCGCCAAGGCGGTCCATCGCGCCCTGCACCACGCCGGGCATGCGCGCGTAGTACGGGTTCACCGTCTCGCGCGCCTGGAAGAAGGTGTCCGGGTTGTGCGCGGTGCCGCGCACCACCGGGTGCTCGGGCGACAGCGCGCGGGCGCGATGCGCGCGCACCAGCTCATCGTCGATCATGGCCCGGATCTGCGCGTCCGGAATCACGGCTATCTTGTTCTCCTCGTGCGAGGTGCGAAAGCCGTCGAAGAAGAACAGCAGCGGCACGCGCCCCGCGAGCGTCGCCGCCTGCGCCACCAGCGCCAGGTCGTGCGCTTCCTGCACCGAGGCGGCGGCGAGCATGCCGAAGCCGGTGCCGCGCGCGCTCATCACGTCGGAGTGGTCGCCGAAGATCGACAGCGCCTGGGTGGCGACCGAGCGCGCCGCGACGTAGAACACCGTCGGCGTCAGCTCGCCGGCGATCTTGTACATGTTCGGCAGCATCAGCAGCAGCCCCTGCGAGGCGGTGAAGGTTGCGGTGAGCGCGCCCGACTGCAGCGCACCGTGCACCGCGCCGGCAGCGCCGGCCTCGGACTGCATCTCTTGCACCACCGGCACCGCGCCCCACAGGTTGCGCAGCCCCTGCGCGGTCCAGACGTCGACCAGCTCGGCCATCACGGACGCGGGGGTGATCGGATAGATCGCGCACACCTCGTTGGTGCGGTAGGCGATGTGCGCCGCCGCGGTGTTGCCGTCCATGGTGGTCGTGACGCCGCGCTTGGTCATGGTCCCACCTTCACGGCCGCACCCTGAAGCGCGACGGCAGCGTCGGCTCGTGCAGCAGCCCCGACCCGGCCTGCGCGGCGTCGCGCTCGGGCTCCATCTCGATCGCGTGGCACGGACACTGCTCGTAGCAGGTCGCGCAGCCGGTGCACAGGTCGTAGTCGAAGCGGTAGAAGCGCCCCTTGCCGAGCTTGACGATCGCCTGTTCGGGGCAGGCGGCGTAGCAGTTGTCGCACTCGAAGCAGTTGCCGCACGACAGGCAGCGCTGCGCCTCGTAGCGCACCTCGGGCTCGGGCAGGCCCTTGACCACCTCGTCGAAGCCGGTGCGCTCGGCGAGCGGCAGCGCCGGCTGCTCGCGCCGGTCGGCGTCGAGGTAAACGGGCAGGTTGAGCATGTCGAACTGGACGATCGGCGGCCGCTCACGCGCTTGCAGCGGCTCGCCGCGCAGCCAGGCGTCGATCGCGCGCGCGGCCTTCTTGCCGTGGCCGACTGCCGCGGTCATGGTGCGCGGGCCGCCGATCACGTCGCCGCCGGCGAACACCCCCGGATGCCCGGTCTGCAGGTCGGCGCCGACTTCGACCAGGTCGCCGCGCAGCACGCGCAGACCGGGCAGCGCGCGCAGGAAGCCGACGTCGGCGTGCTGGCCGACGGCGAGCACCAGCGCGTCGGCCTGGATCGTGTCGAGCTTGCCGGTGCCGACCACGCCCTTGCCGTCGGCGGTGAGCTCCATGCGCTCGATCGTGATCTGTTCGCGGCCGAAGTTCTTCACCGTCGACAGCCAGTTCACCTTGACCCCTTCGGCGAAGGCCTCGTCGGCCTCGTAGGGGTGGGCCGGCATGTGCGCGCGGTCGCGGCGGTAGACCAGCACCGCCTCCTCGGCGCCGAGGCGCTTGGCAATGCGCGCGGCGTCCATCGCGGTGTTGCCGCCGCCGTATACCGCGACCACGCGGCCGAGCAGCGGGCGCTCGCCCTTTTCGACGTTCTCGAGCAGGCTGATGGCGTCGATCATCTTGCCGGCGTCCATCGACGGCAGGTCGACGTGGTTGCTCACGCTCGCGCCGACGCCGATGAACACGGCGTCGAAGCCGCCCGCGGCCTTTTCCGCGGCGACGTCGGCGACGCGGTGGTTGCAGGTGATCTTGACTCCCATCGCCGCGATGCGCTCGATTTCCTGCATCAGCCCGTCGCGCGGCAGGCGGTAGGCGGGGATGCCATAGTGCATCATGCCGCCGGGCTTGGGCATCGCGTCGCGGATCTCGACCTCGTGGCCTTGGCGGCGCAGATGGTAGGCGCAGGCGAGGCCGGCCGGCCCGGCGCCGATGACCAGCACGCGGCGGCCGGTGGGTGCGCCGGCGGGAACGCTCCAGCCTTCGCGCGAGGCCATGTCGCCGAGGAAGCGGTCGATGGCGTGGATCGCCAGCGGCGCGTCGAGCTGGGCCCGGTTGCATACGGTCTCGCAGGGGTGGTAGCAGGCGCGCCCGTGGGTGGCGGGCAGCGGGTTCTCCTCCATGTACTTGAGCCACGCCTCGCGGTAGCGCCCGGCCTGCGCCTCGGCCAGCCAGGCCTGGATGTTCTCGCCCGCGGGACAGGCGTGGTTGCATGGCGGCATGAGGTCGCGGTACAGCGGCCGCTGCCAGCGGATCGCCCCCGCGCCGCGCAGCGCGGTCGCCTGCAGCACGGGCGTCAAGTCTTTTGGAATCAGGCTCATCGGCGCAGTCTGCCAAGGATTATCATGCTGGATGTTGATCCTGATCAGCTAATCTTGGCGAATCGATGAGCGACGCGCTGAACTACCTGCTCAAGGCCCGCCCCGAGGCGATGGGCCACTACTTCCGCTTTCTCAAGGACGCGGGCAGCCGGCTCGAGCCGAAGACGCGCTCGCTGATTTCGGTCATCACCAAGGTGCACTCGCAGACCGAGCGCGGGCTGCTGCAGTACACGAAGCGCGCGCTCGGCGACGGCGCCAGCGCGGAGGAGATCCTCGACGCCCTGCTGATGGCGTTTCCGGCGCTGGGGCTGGCCAGGATCGTGTGGGCGGTCGACGTGCTGCTCGCTTCCGGCCTGCCCGAGTTCAGCGCGGGCGCGGTCGGACCGGCCGCCTGGCACGAGCTCGGAAAACTCGAAGCTTTCGGCGGGCAGCTGACGCGAATCGAATGCGACGGCCGCACGCTGCTCGTCTACCGCGCGAACGGCGCCTGCGCGGTGTACGACAACCACTGCCCGCACCAGCGCACCCCGATTCCGCTTGAGGCGCTCGACGGCGGCGCGCTGCGCTGCCCGAAGCACGGCTGGACTTTCGATATCGCGAGCGGCGAATGCACCGCGAAGGGCGACCGCCCGCTCAAGCGCTACCCGAGCAGGATCGAGGACGGACGTCTCTACGCCGAGTGGTAAGCTCGGCCGGGCCGACACTAATCGACGACTCCGGTATGAGCATCGCCCAACCCGCAACGAAGCCAGCCGGCGGCCTGCGCTCGAAGCGCCACCGCGGCGACGATTTCGCCGCGGCGCAGGAATACTTCCACAGCCGCGGCTGGACCGACGGCCTGCCGGTGGTTCCGCCGACGCCGCCGCTGGTGAGCGCCTGCCTCGAGTGGGCGCTGATGCCGCCCGGGCAGCTGATCGGCATCGAGCCGGTGCGAAGCCGCCCGATCACCGCCGAGAAGCTCGCCGTCAACGCGGTCATGGCGGGCTGCCTGCCGATGCACTTCCCGGTGGTGGTTGCGGCGTTGACGGCGATGCTGCAGGAGCCGTTCCTGCTGCACGGCGCGACGGCGAGCACGGGCGGCAGCGCGATCCTGATCGTCGTCAACGGCCCGATCCGCGCCGAGCTCGGCATGTGCGGCAGCTTCAACGCGCTGGGGCCGAGCGACCGCGCGACGACCGTGATCGGGCGCGCGATCCGCCTCGTCCTGCTCAACCTTCTCGACGCGCGCCCGGGCGAGATCGACCGCTCGACGCTCGGCCACCCGGGCAAGATCAGCTACTGCGTCGCCGAGGACGAGGAGGGTTCGCCCTGGCTGCCGCTCGCCGAGGAGCGCGGCGTGCCGCCGGGAGCCTCGGCAGTGACCGTGCTCGCCGCCGGCGCGCCACGCCAGCTGATGAACGAGTGGACCACCGCGCCCGAGGAGATCCTCGACACCTACGCCTCGGAGATCCGCGCCAGCATGCGCCACTACTCGATCTGGCCGGGCAACTACGCGATCGTCGTTCCGCCGCAGCTGCGCGCGCACTTCGAGCGCGCCGGCTGGTCGAAGGCCGACGTGCGCGAGTACCTCCACCGCAAGGCGCGCGTGCGCCGCAGCGAGTGGCGCGACTGCGGCAAGGGATCGGTGGTCGGCGACCGCGGCGAGCGCGAGTACGCGGCCTTCGAGTCGCCGGACGACGTGCTCGTGGTCGCCGCGGGCGGCCCGGCGGGCGGCTTCGGCGCGGTGATCCCGCCCTGGTACGGCAACAAGAGCCGCGCGGTGACGATGGCGATCGGCGCCTGCGTCGACTGCGAGGCCTGAGAATAGCGCCATGGCGATCGAGTTCCTCGACCCCACTCACGAGTCCGGCGCCGCGGCGCTCGCGCCGGCGAAGCGCCTCGCCAGCCTGAAGGGGGCGACGCTGGGCATCGTCTCCAACGGCAAGAAGGGCACCAAGCCGTTCTTCGACGCCTTCGAGCGCGAGCTGAAGGAGCGCTACGGCGTGGCCAGGGTCGTGCGCACGACGAAGTCCAACTACAGCGCGCCGGCCGAGGCCGAGATCATGTCCGAGGCCGAGCGCTGGCAGGCGCTAGTCTCGGGCATCGGCGACTGAGGGAGCTGCTCGTCGTGCAGTTTGCACGACTCCATCATCGGCGAACGCCTGGGCCTGCCCTCGGCGGGGATCATGACGGCGAAGTTCGTCAGCGCCGCCGAGCTCATGGCGCGCGCGCTCGGCGCCGAGGGCTACCGCTTCGTCGTCGTCGAGCACCCGATCTCGAGCGCGTCCGCGGAGGACCTCGCCGACCGCGCGCGCAGGGCGGCGGCGGAGTGCGCCGCGCTGCTGTGCGCCCCGGCCGCCTGAGCGCCGCGTGAGCGGAGCGCTGCAGGGCCTCGTCGTCCTCGACCTCACGCGCTTCCTCTCGGGGCCGTACTGCACGCTGCTGCTCGCCGGCCTCGGCGCCGAGGTGATCAAGATCGACGATCCGCGCGGCGGCGACCCGACCGCGGGCGCCCCTCCGTTCGTCGGCCCCGGCGGGGTCGGCTTCGAGCGCGGGAGCGACGCGGACTACGGCATCGCCTACCTCAAGCGCGCGCGCGGCAAGTCCTCGATGACCCTCGATCTCAAGAGCCGGGAGGGACGGGAGCTCTTCCTTCGCCTCGCCGAGCGCGCCGACGTCGTGGTCGAGAACTTCCGCCCCGGCGTCGCCGCGCGCCTGGGCATCGATTACGCCGCGCTCGCCGCGCGCAACCCGCGCCTGGTGTACTGCGCGATCAGCGGCTACGGCGCGACCGGCCCCGACCGGGAGTTGAAGGCCTACGACCTGATGGCGCAGGCCGCAAGCGGCCTGATGGGGATCACCGGCGAGCCGGGCGGACCGCCGGTCAAGACCGGCGGCGCGCTCTCGGACATGATCGCCGGGACCTTCGCCGCGCTCGGCATCGTCGCCGCGGTGCACGAGCGCGAGCGCTCGGGCGCCGGCCAGGCGATCGACGTGTCGATGGTCGACTGCCTTTTCTCGATGATGATGGACGAGCCGCTCGACTGCTACGCGCGGCTCGGCCTGGCCGAGCGGCAGGGCAACCGCATCATGCGCTTCTCGCCGTTCAACTCGTATCCCGCGCGCGACGGCTGGGTGGCGCTCGGCGCGGTGACGGCGGAGGACTGGCGCGCCATCGCCGCCGCGATCGGTCGCGCCGACCTCGCCGGGCACCCGGACTTCTCGCGCGTCTCCTGGCGCATCGTCAACAACGCCGAGGTCGATCGCCTGGTCTCGAGCTGGACCCGCGAGCACGCCGTCGACGAGATCGTCGCAACGCTGCGCGCGGCCGACGTGCCGTGCAGCCCGGTGCGCCGCCCGGTCGAGGCGATCGAGTGGCCGCAGCTGCGCGCGCGGGGCATGCTGCAGCCGCTGCTCGCGCCCGGCGGGGAGCCGACCGCGGCGCTCGCGGCGGGGCTGCCGCTGCGCTTCGGCCGCTCCGAGGCGGGGCACGCGCGGCCCGCGCCGGTGCCGGGCGCGCATACCGGCGAAATCCTCGCGCGCCTGCTCGGCCTGTCGGCCGCGGAGATCGCCGCGCTCGAAAAGAATGGTGTCGTCTAGGCCCGACTCGGCGCGGCGCCTTGGCCGCAACTTACGTCCTTTTCCAGGATGCGCGCGAGGATTCTTCGTTGCTATATTCGACGGGGTTACCGAAAGCACCGCAATGGACAATGTCAACCGGCTCCGCGTACTCATCGTCGAAGACTCCGAGGACGACGCGCGGCTGCTGGTTCACCGTATCCGCCAGGCGGGCTACGAGCCCGAGGCGCTGAGGGTCGACACACCGCAGGCGATGAAGGCGGCGCTCGCCGGCCAGTCCTGGGACGTCGTGCTGTGCGACTACGTGATGCCGGACTTCAGCGGCCCGGCGGCGCTCGATCTGCTGAAGCAGAGCGGGCTCGATCTGCCCTTCATCGTCATCTCGAGCAAGGTCGGGGAGGATACGGCGCTGCCCTTGCTCATGGCCGGGGCGCACGATTTCGTCGACAAGGGCGGGACGACGCGCCTGCTGCCGGCGATCGAGCGCGAAGTGCGCCAGTCGCGCATCCGCCGCGAGCACAGATCCGCGGTCGCCAAATTCCGTGCGCTGATCGAAAACGCGACCGACCTCGTCGCCGTGATCGGCGCCGACGCGGCGATCTCCTACATCAGCCCGTCGCTGACGCGCCTCGGCGGCTACCTTCCCGACGAGGTGATCGGCCGCAACTACTTCGA
>DATFMS010000186.1:0-3125 GCA_035266805.1 Burkholderiales bacterium
GCGCAGGCGCGAGGCATAGTCGCCGGTGATCGTGAGCAGCATCACTTCGTCGGCGGCGTAGCGCTGGGCCATCGCTTCGATCTCGCGCCGGCACTTGGCGGGGCCGCCGATCACCGCGCGGGCGCGCTGGCCCATGACGTAGCGGCGTTCCTCGTCCGAATACTCGTGGCGCAGCGCTTCCTCGACGGGCGGCACCGTCGTGTCGAGGTTGAGCGCCATGTGCAGCCGGCGCAGGTCGATCGAGGCGGCAAGGCGCTCGGCCTCGGCGTCGGTATCGGCGCAGATCGCGAACGTGCACACCAGCGCCTGCGGCCGCGGCTCGCGCGCAGAGGGGTGATATTGCTCGCGGTAGGCGCGCGTCACCGCGTCGCCGCCCTGGGCGTTGATGAAGTGCGCGAAAGCGAAGCGCAGCCCCAGCTGCGCCGCGAGCGCACCGCTGTAGTCGGACGACCCGAGCAGCCAGACCTGCGGTGCGGTCGCGCTCTCGGGCTGCGCCCGTACGTGCTTGAACGGATGATCGTCGGGCAGGCTGCCGTCGAGGTGGCCGACCAGCTCCCACACCTGCTCCGGGAAATTGCGCGCGTCGGGGAAGCGGCCGCCGCCAACCGCCTGCGCGGTGCGCGCGTCGCCACCCGGCGCGCGGCCGATGCCCAGATCGACGCGCCCCGGATACAGCGCCTCGAGCATGCGGAAGGTTTCGGCCATCTTGAACGCGCTGTAGTAGGGCAGCAGCACGCCGCCGCTGCCGATGCGGATGCGCGCGGTCTCCGTGCCGAGGCGCGCCAGCAGCACTTCGGGGCAGGGATCCGCGAGCGCGGCGATGGCGTGGTGCTCGGCCAGCCAGTAGCGCTGGTAGCCGAGCGCATCGGCGCGGCGCGCGAGAGCGAGCGTCTCCTCGATCGCGCGCCGCGCGCCGAGAGTGCCGATGACGGGAGATTGGTCGAGGACCGAGAGCTTCACTGCGCAATCTTAGCTTGGGCAGCAAGCGTCGCCGCCCGGCGACAGTGAAACGCCAGTCCGATCAAGGAGATCCCGAAAAAGCCCCAACCGGTGTCGCCGGCAGGAGACGTTTGGGGCCTCTCCCGGAGCAGAGAATTCTTTCACGGATGACTCGCAACTTACTGTGCCGACGACGTTTTTTCGCCCTGGCACGTCGATTGCAGTAGGCCAAGAGTCGTCACAGATTGTTAACGCCAGCTGCATAGAGCGGGCCAACATTTAGCCGGTCGTCGAAAGCTTCACTAAACGGAGAGCGCCATGCTTCAGGACATCAAGCAGTTCAAGCAGGATTATCGGGTACTGATTCAATCGGTGGTCGGGTTCGTGGTGCTGGCGCTGGTCATGATCGGCGTCGGCGGCTCGGTATATCGGATGATCGAGCCCGAGGGCTGGCTGGTGCAGTTGTTCGGTGCCGGAATTTCCTCCGCGACCGCCGCGCTGGTGTCGCTGCTGGTGCTCACCGTGCTGTCGTGGTTCACCCGCGAATGGGTCTCGGCCTACCAGAAGAATCGCTTCTCCGACGTCGTGATCTACGTCTTCGCCGGCGCAGGAGTGGTGTATCTGGCGCAGCTGCTGGCGCCGCTGCACCTGTAACGGAGTCTCCCGACAATAAAAAAACCCCCAGTCCTCTTTTCTCCCCCGGGGCTCGCCGGTTCCCCCTACTGGCGAGCCTCTTTTTTTTCCGCTTCGCGCCCAGAGGCATTTCGCAGCTCGATCCATGCCGGCAGCTCGGCCGCGCTCGCCAGGATCGCGTCGTGCGGCGCTTTCTCCAGCCGCGTGCGAGCGTGTGCGCCGCTCAACACTCCGAGATTCGCGCCGACGCCCGCGAGTAGTCCGTCGGCCACCTTGCGGTCGAAGCCGGTGGTGAGGGCAACGGGGACGGCGCTCGCGCGCAGCGCGGCGATCGCCTGCTCGACGCCGTCTATCGGCTGCACCCCGTGTTCGGCGAAAGAGGCGATCAGCAGCTGCTGGAAGGTGGCATAGACCTGCTCCGGATCGGCCTTGCTTCCGGCCGCCAGCCGCCCGATCACCTCGCGCTTGGCGGCGCCGCGCCAGGTGTGCAGCTGGGCGTCGGTGGCCGAAAGGCCGTGGCGCGCGAGCGCCGCCATGAACACCGCCGGAACATCGGCGCTGTCGTGTATCACGGTGCCGCCGACGTCGAGCACGGCGAGACGAATGCGCATCAGGACCCGGTGCCGAAGCCTTCGCCCGCCTTGCGGTACTCCTCCCGCGGCGGGGCGAAGATGTCGAGCACCGTCGCCCCGGCAGCGCCGGTCCGAATGCCGTGCGGCACGCCCCCGGGCGTGTGCCAGAAGTCGCCCGCCTTCATCGGTTGCTCCTCGCCGCCCTGAATCCGCACGCACTCTCCCTCCAGCAGCACGCCCCACTGCTCGTTCGGGTGGCTATGCACGCTACCGCTCGCGTTCGGTTCGATGCGCACTACCGACAGCATCACATGCTCGCCGGGAAAGATACGCGTGTTTATTCCCTCGCCGAGCTTGCGCCGGATTCCCTGCTGCTCGTCCGACAGGTTGAATACCCACGGGGTGGCGGCTTGTGCGCTCATTGCAGACTCCTCCTGGAAAGTGTCATACGGCGATCGGTGCCTTGATCGCGGGATGCGGATCGTAGCCCTCGAGGGCGAAATCTTCGTAGCGGAAGGCGAACAGATCGCTGCGGGCCGCGAGGCGCATGCGCGGGAAGGCGCGAGGCGCGCGGGCAAGCTGCTCGCGCGCCTGCTCGACGTGGTTGAGATAGAGGTGAACGTCGCCCAGCGCGAGCACGAACTCGCCAGGGGCGAGTCCGGTCACTTGCGCCATCATCAGCGTCAGCAGCGAATAAGACGCTATGTTGAACGGAACGCCGAGGAATACGTCGGCGCTCCTCTGGTACATCTGGCACGACAACCTGCCTTCGGCGACGTAGAACTGGAAAAGCGCGTGGCACGGCGGCAGCGCCATCTTGTCGACGTCGGCCGGGTTCCACGCCACGACCATGTGGCGGCGCGAGTCGGGGTTGCGCCGGACCGATTCGACCACCTGCGCGATCTGGTCTACCCCACGCCCGTCGGGCGCCTTCCAGTGGCGCCACTGATAGCCGTAGACGGGGCCGAGCTCGCCCTGTGC
>DATFMS010000187.1:0-6362 GCA_035266805.1 Burkholderiales bacterium
GAGCTTGCTCGCGGCTGCCTGACTTCCCTTCGCCGCGCCGACGCCCGCTGCGACCGGGAGCGCGACGGCGCCCGCAGCGCCGCCGCTCGCCCCGGCTGCCTGTCCCGCGCCAGCGCTTCCACCCGCCCCGCCGCCGCCACTCCCACCGCCGGGCTTTGCTTTCGCGCCGCCTCCACCGGCCGAGTCGCCTCCACCACCACCAGCGGCCGAGCCGTCCTTCGCCTTCGTGCTGTTCACAGCCCAGTTGGCGAGCGCCGCCCGCCGCATCATCTGGACCGACGACGCGAACTCCACCGTTCGCACCGACGCGCCGCCCGCACTCTGGCGATTGAACGCCGAGCTGACCGCGCTCTCAGCGAAGGGGACCAGCCGGAACAGCACGAACGGCGCAAAGCAGGCGAGCAGCATCAGCGCGCCCGCCGCCAGGATGTGCTCGACTTTGCCTCCCGTATTCGCGAGGAGGCTCGCGGCGAGGGCGATGACCGAGACGATTACGAACTTCGAGAAGACGACGACGATCACCAGCTCACCCGTCCGGCGCAGCGCGCCCATCCAGCGCGGCCAGATCGAGGCGGCGATTGCCAGCGGCATGAACAGCGCCACGGCATAGATCGCCGCGTCGCGCATCAGCAGCTCGATCCAGACGAGGAAGGCGGCGAACGCCGCCACGATCGCCGCGATGAAGCCGACGAACAGCGGCACGGCCGTCGCGCCCGCCGCCGTGCCCGCGCCCGGTCCCCCCGTCACCGTCCCCGCCGTGCCGCCTGCCACCGCAAGCGAGGAGATCGCCGACTTGAAGAAGTCGCGCATGTCGGAGGCGGTTGAGTGCGCGACGACTTCCGAGAAGCCGTCAGTCGTCGCGATCAGCAGTTGCACGACGACGTAGGCGGCGCTCGTCGCGAGCGCGGCCACCGGAACGTTGACGAGGAAGACCCGCCAGAGCATCCCGCCGTCGCCCCGGCCCAACCCCTCCAAGCAGGCGAAGATCAGCATCAGGACCGCGAGCACAGCCGCGACCTGTGCCATCTGGCGGTACTGGCGCAGGAAGCCTTTGCTCAGCAGGTTCGGCGAGGTCGTCCGCGTCGTCAGCGCCGCGACCCGGCCCATCAGCCACACCGCGCCGTCCGCCGCCCAGCTCGTTATCTGCTCGAAGATGCCCGACCCGATCGACTTCGCCGCGTCCTTGATCGGGCCGAGCGGGTCCGGTATCGCCCCGAGCACCGGATCGGTGACGGCGTTGCAGGCGTCGCCGACCGGGTTGCCGATGCCGATCGCGCCCGTGATCGGCGCCGCCGGAGCGACCCCGATGTCGCAGGCGATGTTCGCCCTCGCTTCCGGCGGGCTCGGATCGGCAAGCGTCAGCGCCGCCGCCAGCGTGGCGACGGCGCAGGCCGTGAGCGCTGCCCTACGGGGCCACGCCATAGCGGTGCAGCTCCTCGGTCAGTTCGATCAGGCCGATCCCTTCGCCGCCCGGCCGGGGCGAGGCGAGGCGCGGCGTCGGGCCGAAGGAGGCTCGCGTGTCGGCGATCTTCCACTCGCCGTCCATCCAGACGAGGACCGTGCGCGCCATCCCGAAGTAGGCGCTCGGTTCGACCGCACCGACGTTGCCGAGCAGCGTGAAGCCCCAGGTTTGGACGACTGCCCGCTCGCGCGAGTAGGACAGCACCCGGTAGCCGACCGGCACGCCGAAGTAGGCGCTCGGCAGCTTGGCCCGGACCCCCTGGCCGAAGACGCCCCGGCGCAGTCGCAGCGCTCCCGGCCGGTTCGCCCGCAGCATGACCGGCGCGAAGCGCGGCGTCGCCACCGCCTCGATCCGGCGACGCAGCTCGCCGGCTTTGAGGATCGCCTTGTCGGCGAACGCTTGCTGGTAGCTGCCAGCGGCGAGGGCCGCACCCTCGCGGGTGCGAGGAAAGCCGACCCCCACCCCGGCCCTTTCGCGGGTGAGGCCGGGGGAGGGGGGAACGGCTTTGGGAGAAGCAGACGGAGCGCTCACGCGCCCGACCACCACGCCGAGGACGACGGCTACGAGGAACCCGACCACGAGCCGCATGGCTAGTGGACCGCCGTACCGGCGTCGAAGAAGAAGTTGATGAGCGCCGCCGCCGCGCCGATGCCGAAGGCGCCGCCGACGCCCTTGAGCATCCGTCGCTTGCCGTCGTCGGCGTGGCTGACGTTGTTGTTATGGCTGCCGAAGCCCCATTGCGCCGCGCCGAGGATCACGGCGCCGACACAGGCCAGCAGCCCGAAGGCCGCCGCGCCGTTGAGGATTTTCTGGGCCGCAGCGCCGCCCGGTATCCCGCTCGGGTTCGGGTTGACGTTGACCTTCGCGATTACGTCGAGCAGATAGAGATTCGCAAGCTGTAGGGGTGACATCGCTCCCTCTCCTTGGTCGCCTGTTTGTCGGGCAGGCGAGATGTCAGGAGCGGGAGGCCAACGCCCCCGGCAATTCCGCAGCGCGTTCGGACCTACAGGCCGAACTCAGAGGAGGCAGCCGACTTCGGCGACTGCGGCGCAGGCGAAGGCTGCGACGACGGGGCGGGCGCGGAAGATTCTCCGCCCGTCGCTTCGGGGGAGGCTTCGGTTTCGCCGCCTTCCGCTCCACCGCGATCGACGCCGAACTCTTGGATCGTTTCCTTGGTCGTCGCCTTGGGGGCGATCTGGCGCTGCCGCTTCCGCCTCGACCGGCTCCCGGTCGCCGTCGCTTCGCTGCGATCCCCCGAGCTGGCTTCGCCCCCGGGCTGCGCCGAGCCTTCGCCCGCGCTCGATGCAGGAGCCGAAACCTGCCGGGCGGGCTTTGCCTCTCGCAGCTTCGCGGGCACCGTCCGCTCGGCGCCGCCGACGCTGACCCCCGGCCCGATGACACCCGTTGCGGCAAGACCACAGACGACGGCGCCGACTGCCGCCCCGCAGTATCCGGCGGCGCGCCCGGCTCCGCTGGCCGCGACCGCGTTGGCGGGCTCGGAGAAAGGCATTACCCGGCGCCACAGCTCGGCGGCCCGATGCGCGGCGCCCGTGAGCGTTTCGCCGCCGACGACAGCTACCTGTCGCGCCGCGTCGAGAGTCGAGTCGAGTGGCACCCGCCACCGGGGATGACCTTCGCCCCTGGCGACGGCCCAGGCCGCGAGGCCGAGGCTCGCCGGGCTCAGGAGGCTGCGATCCCCGACAAGCGCCCGCAGCCTTTCCAGCGCCGCGCCGTGATGGCGATCGGCGGCGGACTTCTGCCAGCCGATCTTCCGCCCAGCCTCGCGGATCGAGTGACCCTCGAAGTAGACGAGCGCCAGCAGCTTGCACTCTTTCGGAGGGAGGAAGCTCAGCGCCTCGCGGAGCCGACTCTGCCGATCGTGTTCGAGCGCTTGTTGCTCGGGAGTCGGCGTCCTTTCGTCGGCGAGCTGAAACACGGTGTCAAGGGAAGCCGGACGCGGTTTGCGGCTCTCCGCGTCGAGCAGGTTCAGAGCCCGCCGGTAGGCACAGGTGAGAAGCCAGCCCACAGGGTTCCTCGCAGGAGGGTTGTCTTCCAACCATTCCGCGTACTCGATGTTGGCCTGGCCGAGGAGGTCGCGTGCGTTCTCAGCGATCCAGACCGCCGAGAACTTTCGCGCGAGCATCAGCTTCAACCCGCGTTCGGCCTCTCGCAGCTCGGCCGGAGTCACACCCCCATTCAGCCCAACTCCACGACGCTTCGCGGCTACCGGCTCCATCGTCCCTCCCTCACCAACCGGGAACCCGGCTCGCACAGTGACGGCTCGCCTTGCATGGGCGGAAACGCCTCATATATCCGTTTGTCAAACCTGAGGGTCAAACGCCCCGCTGAGTTGAGCGCAATTGCCGGGGGCGGCGCCCGGCCCGCGCTGACGGCACTCCTACATGAGTGCCCCTGCCAACCGTCCGGGCTTCCCCGCTTTCCTCCTCGCGGTCCCGGCCGCCGCTCTGCTCGCGCTGATCGGCGGGGCGGTGTGCATAGCTCTCGCGTTCGGCGGGACGAGCGAATGCGGAGCGACCGGCACCGCGCCGGGAAGCGTCAAAGGCGTCCCGGCGAAGCTCATCCCGATCTACCAACAAGCCGCCGCCAAGTACCACCTTGGCCCGAAAGGCCCGGCGATCCTCGCCGGGATCAACTGGGAGGAGACGGCCTTCGGCACGAACCTCGGCGTGTCCTCCGCCGAAGCCGAAGGATGGATGCAGTTCCTCCCGTCGAGCTGGGAAGCGTTCGGCGTCGATGGCAACGGCGACGGGATTAAAGACCCCTACAACCCCTGGGATGCGATCTTCGCCGCCGCGCGCCTGCTCCGCTACTCAGGAGCGCCGGGCAACTGGCACGACGCGATCTACGCCTACAACCATGCCGAGTGGTACGTCGAAGACGTACTAGCCGACGCCGAGAAATGGTCGGCAATCGGCTCGATCGAAGGCGGCGCGAGCTGCGAAGCGGCACCCCCGAACGAACGAGTCGCGCGCATGATTGCGGAGGCAGACCGCCTCAGCGCGCTACGGCCGCAGACCGAATACGTCTGGGGCGGCTCGCACGGCATCTCGCCGACGCCGCGTAACGGCCCCTTCGATTGCAGCTCGGCGGTCAGCCACCTTCTCCAAGTCGGCGGCTTCGGCAACCCGACGATGGACACCGTTGCGCTCTCTACCTGGGGCAAGCCGGGACCGGGCCGGTGGGTGACGATCCTCAACAAGCCTTACGAACCCGAAGCGCATGTGATCCTCAAGTTCATGCCCGGCGTCACGCCGCCGAGCAAACGCTATTGGGGCACGTCGGGCTTCATCGAAGGTGGCGGCCACGGCCCCGGCTGGATTCCCGAAAGCACCTTCGACGCGGGCTATCTCTCCCGCTTTGAAGCTCGCCATCCTTTGGGCTTCTAAAGCGTTCAGCGTGTCCGCAAGATACGGTTTGGCGCCGCTGCCGCTGGTATTGTCAGTCCCCGGATTGATTAAAAATTGCCGCCCGCGACTGTTAGCGCAGCCCGGGCGGCGTGGCACGGAAACGGAGCTTCCATGCACCACGAGACTAGTCCTTGGCGGGCGTTCGCGTTCGCCGCGCGGGCCACGCAAATCGACTCACTCGCGACGGCCTCACTACCCACTCGACTCACGCCGATGCCTCGCCGCTCGGCACGGCTCGCCGAATTGGCCGGGGCGTCACGCGCCCGCGCCGGACGTGTCCTGCCGTGGAGCCAGCTACGACCGAGAGGAAGCGCACCGCAACCATCGCCCACGGCTTCGAGCCGTGGACTGACAAGCGCGGCATCGCCCGCCATTTTGCTTGCAGCGTTCGTTGGATTGAGCGTCGCATGGAGGACGGGCTGCCTCACCGGCATATCGCCGGTCGCGCCAAGTTCCGCGTGTCCGAGGTCGAGCCGTGGCTTGAAGCTCACGGCCACATCGAGCCGCACGGGGAGGTAGCCCGATGAGCCGCAAGAGAAAGAAGTGGGAAGGCCGCATCTACATTGGCCGGGACGAGAGCGGCAAACAGAAGTTTCATCACGTCGGGCGCTTCGACACCCGCCGGGAGCGCGACCAGGCGGTCGCGGAGGCTCGCGTCGCGCTTGCCGCCGCGCCGTCCAGCGAGCTTCCAACGTGCGACGAGTACGTGGATCGCTTTCTGGCCGACTATCAGCGCCGCAACAAGCGTTCGTCGTGGGACAGCACCGTCGAGCGGCTAAAGCCGTTCCGCCGGGACTTCGCCGGTCGCCTGCTCGGCATTGCGCGAGCGGAGGCGAAGGATTGGGCGGCAGGCGAGGGCACCTGGGCTCACCAGGGACCGCAGCGTTCCGGCACCCTGCAATCCGTTGTCACGCTCTACAACCACGCGATTGACGAAGATGATTTGCCTCTCGAACGCAACCCGTTCCGCAAACTTGGACGCCGTACCAAGGGGCGGTCGGAGGAACCACCGCCCACCGAGAACGAGTTCGAGGCGCTGCTTGACGGTTGCCAAGCGCTCGGCGACTACGCGCCGACCATGCGCGCCCTCATGCTTTTCGCCGCCTTCTCCCTCATGCGGCCAAGCGAGCTTTACACGCTCGAATGGACGGACATTGACTTTGACGCGATGCGGATTCGCAAGCGCGACCGCCTCTATCGGGGCGAAGTTGACGAGCCGAAGTACGGGGAAGCCACGATTGCCCTGACGCCGCCTGCTCGCGACGCGATCCTTGGCCTCCCTCGCACCGGCAAATACGTGTTCCCGTCCAAGACCGACAAGCGAATGTCGCAGTCGGGGCTCTCTGGCTATTGGGCGCAGGTCAAGGCCCGCGCGGGGCTCGATTTCGACTTCTACCACGCGACCAAGCACTACGGCGTTCACTACCTCTGGACGAAGCTCCACCTTCCGCGCCGTGCAATTGCCGCGCAGG
>DATFMS010000188.1:0-16807 GCA_035266805.1 Burkholderiales bacterium
GCGGCGCACGTGCTGATCGAACAGGAACTTGGAGTAGGCATAGGCGTTCAGCGGCCGCTCGCAGGCGCGCTCCTCGCGGAATTCGCGCCCCGCGCCGTAAACCGAAGCCGACGAGGCGTACAGAAACGGAACCGCCTCCTCCTGGCACCAGTCGAG
The DNA here is from genome assembly GCA_035266805.1 of Burkholderiales bacterium. Taxonomy (GTDB): domain Bacteria; phylum Pseudomonadota; class Gammaproteobacteria; order Burkholderiales; family SG8-39; genus DAHVFK01. The sequence goes on from DATFMS010000188.1 coordinate 157, forward strand.
CAGAAGCCGCGAGTAGCGGTAGTTGTTCTCCATCACATAGCGGCCGTCGCTCTCCATCGTGTCGGAGCAGGCGCCCTGGTGCAGCACCGCTTCGATGTCCTCGTCGAACTGGTTCGCCACCAGCCTCTCGATGAAATCCCGCTTGTCCATGTAGTCCTCGATCTCGCACCCCGCGAGATTCTTGACCTTGGCAGCGTTCTCCAGATTGTCGACCGCGATGATCTCGGTGACGCCGGCGCGGTTGAGCGCCTCAATCAGCTTGGAGCCGATGAATCCTGCGGCTCCCGTGACGACGTAGTGCATTTCTGTCCTATCCGAAAAGTTCTTTGCGAGTGGCGACGGCGGTGCCGAACTTGCCGACCACGATGCCGGCCGCCCGGTTGGCGGTGCGCACCGCATCGGTCAGCGACGCGCCGGCCGCGAGCATGACGCCGAGCGCGGCGATGACGGTGTCGCCGGCACCGCTGACATCGTACACCTCGCGCGCGTGGGTCTTGAAATTCATCCGCTTGCCGTCGCTGAAAAGCGTCATCCCTTTTTCACCGCGCGTGAGCAGCAGGGCCTGCAACCTCAGGCGCCTGCGCAGCGCCTGCGCGCGCCGCTCGAGGTCGCGCTCGTCTTTCCACGTGCCGATGACCTCGCGCAGCTCCTTCTGGTTCGGCGTCACGATCGTGGCGCCCTCGTAGCGCGAATAGTCGTCGCCCTTGGGATCGACCAGCACCGTCTTGGCGGCGCGGCGCGCCATCGCAATCATCTTGGCGACGTGGGTCAGCCCGCCCTTGCCGTAATCCGACAGGATCACGATGTCGCACTCCTCGAGCGCCGCTTTGAAGTCCGCCAGCTTGGAGGCGAGAACTTCGCGCGAAGGCAAGACCTCGAAATCGACCCGCAGCAGCTGTTGCCGCTGCTGGCGCGCGATCACTCGCAGCTTCTGGGTGGTCTTGATCGACCGGTCGCGATGCAGGCGCGGTTCGATCCCCTCCTTCCTGAGCAGATTCTCGAGCAGCCTTCCTTCCTCGTCGGCGCCGACCACCGAAAGCAGCCGCGTCCGGGCTCCCAGCGCGGCGCAGTTCCAGGCGACATTGGCGGCGCCGCCGAGCCTCTGCTCCTCGCCGCCGACCAGAACCACCGGAACCGGGGCTTCCGGCGAAATGCGCGACACATCGCCGATCCAGTAGCGGTCGAGCATCACGTCGCCAACCACCAGAACGCGCGCCGAGGTCGTGTCCGGTTTCTTCATCTGCGCCGTCCCACGCCGAAGTACTCTATGCCCAGCGCCTGCATCGCCGCCGGTTCGTAAAGGTTGCGGCCGTCGAAGATCGCCGGCGTCTTGAGCGCACGCTTGATGGCGTCGAAATCCGGGCTGCGGAACTCCTGCCACTCGGTGACGATGGCTAGCGCCTCGGCGCCCGCGAGCGCGTCGTGCGCCGATTCGGTGATGACCACGCGCCCGTTGCCGGCGAACAGCCGCGCCGCCGCCGCCCCCGCCACCGGGTCGTAGGCGCGTACGGAAGCGCCGGCCGCCAGCAAGTCGGCGATCAGCGTCAGGCTCGGCGCCTCGCGCATGTCGTCGGTGTTCGACTTGAAAGCCAGCCCCCAGAGCGCGAAGCAGCGTCCCGCCAGGCTAGCGCCGAAACGGGCCGCAATCTTGCGCCCCAGCACGTGTTTTTGCGCCTCGTTGACCTGCTCGACCGCGGCCAGCAGCCGCAGCGGGCTGCCCGCCTCCTGCGCGGTGCGCTGCAGCGCCTTGACGTCCTTCGGGAAACACGAGCCACCGTAGCCGGCTCCCGGATAGAGAAAGCCGAACCCGATACGTGGATCGGAACCAATGCCGTGGCGCACTTCCTCGATGTCCGCGCCGAGCTCTTCGGCCAGATTTGCGAGGTCGTTCATGAACGAGATGCGAGTCGCGAGCATCGCGTTGGCCGCGTACTTGGTCAGCTCCGCCGAGCGCACGCTCATCGCGAGAAAACGCTCGTGATTGCGCTGAAACGGTCCGTAGAGCCGTCGCAGGATAGCGGTCGCGCGCCCGTCGTCCGAGCCGACGATGATGCGGTCGGGGCGCATGAAGTCCTCGACCGCGGCCCCTTCCTTCAGGAACTCCGGGTTCGATACCACCGCGAACTCCACCGTCTTGCCGCGCCGCGCGAGTTCCTCGGCCACTGCCGCCCTGACCGCATCCGCGGTACCGACCGGGACGGTGGACTTGTCCACGATGACGCGATAGCCGTCCATGTGCCGCCCGATCGAGCGCGCCGCCGCGACCACGTGCTGCAGATCGGCCGCGCCGTCCTCGTCCGGCGGCGTGCCGACGGCGATCAATTGCAACTCGCCGTGCGCCACGCTCGCCGCGACGTCGGTGGTGAAGCTGAGGCGTCCGGCCTCGCGATTGCGCGCCACGATCGGTTCCAGTCCCGGCTCGAAGATCGTGACCCCGCCCGCGTTGAGGGTCTCGATCTTGTGCGCGTCCAGATCGAGGCAGCACACGTCGTTGCCCATGTCCGCGAGGCAGGCGCCGCTGACGAGCCCGACGTAGCCGGTGCCGATGACGGTGACTTTCATGGTGCGAGATCGAACTCCTCTGAGCGCCGCGGCGGATAGGTCTCCCAGCCGCCGCAGGCCGGACAATGCCAGTGGAACTGCCGCGCCTTGAAACCGCAATTTTCGCAGCGGTAGCGCGCCAGGCGCCGGGTGTGGCTGTGAACCAGATTGCGCACCAGCTCCAGGTCGCGTCGCCGCTCCGGGGTACCGGCGGCGACGATCTGCGCCTCGAGCAGGCGATCCAGCCCCAGCAGAGTGGGATTGCGCCGCAGCTCGTCACGCACCAGTTTGTATGCCGCCTCGGCGCCCTTTTCCTCCAGCGTCAGTTGGAACACGGTGTCGAGCAGATCCAGCGACGGGTACTGCTCGAGGTAGCCCGCCAGCAGCTTCAGCCCTTCCTCGGCGCGACCCGCGTCGCGGTGCGCGTCCAGCAGCCGTTGCGCCGCAACCGCCAGGTAGGCGGGATTCTGCGGCTCGATGCGCTTCCAGTGTTCGATCGCCGCGTCGAGGTCGCCGGCCGCGCGCGCCAGGTCTCCGAGTTGCAGGCTGGCGCGCACCGATTTGCGGTTCGCTTCAAGAGCGGCTTCGAGATGCCGGCGCGCCGCGTCTGGACGCGAATGCGTGCTCTCCGTCGCGGCGAGCTCGCACAAGTACTGCGATACCTCTCTGGCATGAGATTCGCCCGATTCCGTGGCCAGCCGGCCGGCCATGTCGATGGCGCGCGTCCAGTCCTTCTCCAGCTCGTAGATCTCGAGCAGGTGGCGGCGCGCCTCGACTGCGTGCGGCCCATCGACCAGGCGCGCGAACGCTTCCTCGGCACGATCGAGGATGCCGGCTTTGAGATAGTCCTGCCCGAGCTCGAACAAGGCATTCACCCGCTGCTCGGCGACGAGGTCGGCGCGCTCGAGAAGGTTCTGGTGCATGCGGATGGCGCGGTCGTATTCCCCGCGGCGGCGGAAGAGGCTGCCAAGCGCGAAATGCAGCTCGATTGTTTCGCGATCGACCCGGACCACCTCGATAAAGGCCTCTATTGCCTTGTCCGGCTGCTCGTTAAGGAGAAAGTTGAGCCCCTTGAAATAGGAGCGCGGCAAAGCCCGGGATTCCGACACCAGGTGCTTGATGTCGATGCGGGCGGCGAGCCAGCCGAGACCGAAGAACAGTGGAAACCCGAGCAGCCACCAGTACTCGAACTCCATGCCCGCCGAACCTCAGGCGTCGACCGCGGGCGGTGACCCGGGTTCGGCGACACGCACGGTTTCTGCCGCTTTGGCGTGCCCTCGCACTTCACGCCGGAGGCGATGGATCTCGCGGCGCTGGCGCAACAGCACGGACAGCATTGCGATCAGGCCGAACAACGCGCCTGCGGCGAAGAATCCCAACAGCACCACCACTAGGGGAGCCTGCCAGCTGAGGTCGAAGTAGAAATTGAGAGTGACCGGCGCGACGTTCTTGGCCGCGAACGCGAGCAGAAACAGAAAAATGATCAGCCGGAGCGTCCAGGTGACGATGCGCATGCTCGATTCCTAAGGCCGGGCCCCGGTGCCGCAGGCGACGCAGCGCCACCCGGGGCAACGCGTCACTGACTCGTGTGCGTGGGCTGCTCCTGCGGCAATGATGCCTGCTCGGCCTGGGCCGAATCCACCCGCTCGCGCAGCTCCTTGCCGGCCTTGAAGTGCGGCACGTACTTCTCCGGTACGTGCACCTTCTCGCCGGACTTCGGATTGCGCCCGACCCTTGGCGGCCGATAGTTCAGGCCGAAGCTGCCGAAGCCGCGGATCTCGATGCGATCTCCCGCGAGCAGCGCTTGCGTCATCGCATCGAGAACCATCTTCACCGCGTACTCGGCGTCCTTCGCCACCAACTGCGGATAGCGCTGCGCAAGGCGAGCGATCAGTTCCGATTTGGTCATGGACAGCCCGTCTCCCTGAGCGTTCAGTTCCTGCAACCAGAGCTATCGCCGTTGCCGCTTACTGCTGATTGCGGTTATCGAGCTTGGCACGGAGCAGCGCGCCGAGGTTCGTGGCACCCGCACTCGCAGCGGCGTTTTCCGTGCGCAGTTGCTTCATTGCCTCGCTCTCGTCCGCCAGATCCCTGGCCTTGATCGACAGGTTGATCGAACGGTTCTTGCGATCGAGATTGATGATCATCGCGTTTACCGTGTCGCCTTCCTTCAGGTGGCTGCGAAGATCTTCGACGCGATCGCGCGAAAACTCCGATGCTCGCAGGTAGCCTTCTACCTCCGGCGAAATTGCCACCACCGCGCCCTTCGCGTCGACCGACTTCACCGTGCCTGTGACAAGGCTGTTCTTGTCGTGACCGGCAAGGAAATTGGTGAACGGATCGCCCTCGAGCTGCTTGATGCCGAGCGAGATGCGCTCGCGCTCGACGTCGATCGAGAGAACCACGGCCTCGACTTCCTCGCCCTTCTTGAACCGCTTGACCGCCTCCTCGCCGCTGTCGCTCCAGGACAGGTCGGACAGGTGCACCAGGCCGTCGATTCCGCCTGCCAGGCCGACAAACACGCCGAAGTCGGTAATCGACTTGACCTGCCCTTTGACCCGGTCGGCCTTCTTGAATTCGCGCGCGAAGTCCTCCCAGGGATTCGGCATGCACTGTTTCATGCCGAGCGAGATGCGGCGCCGGTCCTCGTCGATTTCGAGAATCATGACTTCGACCTCGTCGCCGACCTGCACCACCTTCGAGGGGTGCACGTTCTTGTTGGTCCAGTCCATCTCCGAAACGTGCACCAGGCCCTCGATGCCCGACTCGACTTCGACGAACGCGCCGTAGTCGGTCAGGTTCGTGACTTTTCCGAACAGCCTCGTTCCCTGCGGATAGCGGCGCGAAATGCCGACCCAGGGATCCTCGCCGAGCTGTTTCAGGCCGAGCGAGACGCGATTCTTCTCGGCGTCGAATTTCAGCACCTTGGCGGTGACCTCGTCGCCCACGTTCAGCACCTCGGACGGATGCTTGACGCGGCGCCATGCCAGGTCGGTGATGTGCAGCAGGCCGTCGATCCCGCCCAGGTCGACGAACGCGCCGTAATCGGTGATGTTCTTGACGATACCCTTGACCTCCGCGCCTTCCTGCAGCGTCGAGAGTAGCTGCTCGCGCTCTGCGCCGACGGTTTCCTCAAGCACCGCACGCCGGGAAACCACGACGTTGTTGCGTTTGCGGTCGAGCTTGATGACCTTGAATTCCATCTGCTTGCCTTCGTACGGCGTCGTGTCCTTCACCGGGCGCAGGTCGACCAGCGAGCCGGGGAGGAATGCACGGATGCCCTTGGCCATCACCGTCAGGCCACCTTTGACCTTGCCGGTAATGACACCCTCGATCTTCTCGCCCTTTTCGAGCGCCTGCTCCAGTTCCAGCCAAGCCGCGAGGCGTTTGGCCTTCTCGCGCGACAGCCGGGTCTCGCCATGCCCGTCTTCGAGCGCTTCGATCGAAACGCTGACGAAATCTCCCGCCTTGACCTCGATCTCGCCGCTATCGTCCTTGAACTCTTCGAGCGGGATGACGCTTTCGGACTTGAGACCGGCGTTTACTACGACGTAATGCTGATCGACGCGCACTACTTCGGCGGTAATCACCTCGCCGATTCGCATCTCCTTGAGAGAGAGGCTCTCTTCGAACAGCGCGGCAAAAGATTCGTGGTTGGAGGGGTTGGAAGTTGCAGGGGAAACGCTGGGCATGAAAGGAAAAAACCTCTTTGGCCGCCGCTCCTTGCGGAAGCGCGCGGGTCAAGTTGCACACACGGGCCCGGCACCCGCCGGGACCCACCAATATCGAGCTCAGGCGCGCACGCCGTCAGCTCGCTCCCGCCACCAACCGAGGATCCGGCTCACGACCTCATCGATCGTCAGATCGGATGAATCGAGTTGCACGGCGTCCGGCGCGGGTACGAGCGGCGATACCGCCCGAGCCGCGTCGCGCGCATCACGCGCTTCCAGCTCGCGGAAAAGGGTTGAGAGAGTAGCATGGATTCCTTTTTGTTTCAACTGCTTATATCGGCGCTCGGCTCGTACGGCGGCGCTTGCGGTCAGGAACACCTTGAGTTCCGCGTCAGGGAACACGACCGCCCCCATGTCGCGCCCGTCGGCGACCAGACCGGGCGCGCGCCGAAATGCGCGCTGGCGCGCGAGCAATGCTTGGCGAACCTGCCGCAGCTTGGCGACTTCGGATGCGCCGCTGCCGCATTCCTCGCTCGCCAGAGCTATCGTAACATCTTGATCCTCAAGGAAGATGTTCTCGCCGACGAAGCGCGCCGGAAGGTCACGCGCAAGCGTCGCGAGGCGCGCCTCGTCGTCCGCAGGCACTTGCGCGCGCAGCGAGACAAGCGCAACCAAGCGGTAGAGCGCGCCGCTATCGAGACAATGAAAGCCGAGCGCCCCGGCGACGCGTCTGGCAATGGTCCCCTTGCCGGACGCGGACGGCCCGTCGACCGTGATCACCGGAGCGCTCACCCGTACTCCGAGATCCGCGCCAGGGTCGCAAAGTAGTCCGGGAAGGTCTTGGCGACGCAGCCCGGATCGTTTATCCGCACCGGCACGCCGCCGAGCGCGGCGAGGGAGAAGGACATCGCCATGCGGTGATCCTCGTAGGTATCGATCGCGACGTCGGAAGCAAGACGCGCCGGCGGAACGATGCGCAGGCAATCGGAGCCCTCCTCCACCTCCGCCCCGAGCTTGCGCAACTCGGTGGCCATCGCAGCCAGGCGATCGGTCTCCTTGACCCTCCAACTCGCGATATTGCGCAGCGTGCTCGGCCCGTCGGCGAACAGCGCCATCACCGCGGCGGTCATCGCCGCATCGGGGATGTGGTTGAGATCCATGTCGAGCGGCTTCAGCCGGGTGTCGCACGACACTTCGACCCAGTCTGCGCCCATGCTGACCTGTGCGCCCATGCGCTCGAGCACCTCCGCGAAGCGCAAGTCGCCCTGGATGCTGCCGCGTCCGACACCCTCGACGCGTACCGGGCCGCCGCCGATGGCGGCCGCGGCCAGGAAGTACGAGGCGGACGACGCATCGCCTTCGACCGTGATTTCGCCGGGACTGACGTAGCGCGCCTGCGGCACGCGAAAGCTGCGCCAGTCCTCGCGCGCCACCTCGACACCGAAGCGGCGCATCAGGTTGATGGTAATTTCGACATAGGGCTTCGAGATCAGCTCGCCCTCGACCTCGACGCTCACCGGCGCCTGCACCAGCGGCAAGGCCATCAGCACGGCAGTGAGGAACTGCGACGAAACATCGCCGCGTACGCGCACCGGCGCCTCGATGTGCGGCCACCCCGGATGGACCGCAAGCGGTGGATAGCCTTCACTGCCCAGATAATCGATCCGCGCCCCGAGACGACGCAAAGCCTCCACCAGGTCTCGGATCGGTCGCTCGTGCATGCGCGCCACCCCGGACATGCGGTACTCGCCGCCCGAGAGCGCGAGCGCGGCGGTAAGCGGGCGGAACGCGGTTCCCGCGTTGCCGAGCCAAAGCTCGGCGTCGCGAACCGGAAAGGCGCCTCCAACGCCGGATACGCGGAGCACGCCGCCATCGCGCCGCCAGGCAATACCCAAACGCTGCAGCGCTTCGAGCATGACCATGGTGTCGTCCGCGTCCAGCAATCCGCCGACGCGGGTTTCGCCGCTCGCGAGCGCCGACAGCAGCAGCACCCGGTTCGAGATGCTCTTCGAACCGGGCAGCCGCACCCGTCCCGCCACGCGCCGGATCGGCTTGAGCCTCAGGGTGTCCACGGTCGCGGTCTCAGAAATCGTAATCGCCGTCCAGCCAGCGATTGCGGGCTGCGCGGGCCTTGGCGAAGACCTCCTCCAGGCCGGCGGCGTCGCCGTCCGCGAGCAGGGCACGGATGGAATCGAGCTGCGCGCCGTAGCGCTCCAGCTCCACCAGCAGCGCGTCGCGGTTGGCGACGCAGATGTCGCGCCACATCTCCGGGTGGCTGGACGCGATGCGCGTGAAATCGCGGAATCCGCCCGCAGCGTAGCCGAACAACTGCGCCGAGTTCGGGCGCTCGGCCAGGTCGTGCACCAGCGCGAAGGCGAGCAGATGCGGAAGATGGCTTACCGCGGCGAACACCGCGTCGTGCTCTTCCGCTGACATGTTCGCGACGCGCGCGCCGCAGGCCTGCCACGCTGCCGCGACCCGCGCGACCGAATGCGGCGGATTCTCGGCGAGCGGCGCGAGGACGACGCGCTTGCCGCGGAACAGGTCCGCCTTGGCCGCAGCGACCCCACTATGCTCTGCGCCGGCAATTGGATGCGCCGGCACGTATTGCGCGATTCGTGCGCCGAGGCCCGCGCGGGCCGCAGCGATCACGTCGCGCTTGGTGCTGCCCGCGTCGGTCACCAGCGCACCCGGCGCGAGCACCGGCGCGAGGGCGCCGAACACGTCGGCGAACTGCGCCACCGGGATCGCAACCAGGACCAGATCGGCGCCGGCCGCTGCTTGCGCGACATCGCCCACGGCGACGTCGATCACGCCTCGCGCCACGGCCGCGTCCAGATTGGCCTTGTTGCGTCCCACCCCGACGACTTGCGTACAGGCCTTTGCCGCCTTGAGCGCCAGTGCGAACGAACCGCCGATAAGCCCCACCCCGATGACCGCGACGCGTCCGAAGCGCGCGTCCGATGCGCTCCCGCCCTGGTTCATTCCTTCAGGCTGGCGTTGAGCGCCGCCAGGAGCGTCTCGTTCTCGGCCGACGTGCCGACGGTCACGCGCAGGTATTCGGGCAGCTCGTAACCGCCGACCGGTCGCACGATGACGCCGCGCCGCAGCAAGCGCTTGAACACCTCGCCCGCCCTGCCGACGCGAAGGGTGATGAAATTGCCGAAAGACGGGATGTACTCGATGCCGAGCGCCTTCGCTCCTTCCTCGAGCTGCCGCAGCCCCTGGAGGTTCTCGGCATAGCTCTTGGCGACGAACTCCATGTCGCCCAGCGCCGCCGTCGCCGCCGCGAGCGCGATGCTGTTGACGTTGAAAGGCTGGCGCACGCGATTCATCAGGTCGGCAACCGATGGATGCCCCAGCGCGTAACCGACCCGAAGGCCGGCCAGACCGTAAGCCTTCGAGAACGTCCGCGTGATGACCAGGTTCGGATGGCGCCTGAGCCATTTCACGGTATCGGTCTTGGCGTCGGCCGGCAGGTATTCGTTGTAGGCCTCGTCCAGCACCACGATGACCCGCTCCGGGACGCGCTTGATGAACGCCTCGAGCTGCTGCGGGAACGCGTAGGTGCCGGTCGGGTTGTTCGGGTTGGCGATCCATACCACGTAGCTGTCGTCGGCGATTGCCGCCGCCATCGCGTCGAGGTCGTGCCCGAATTCCTTCGCCGCAACCACGATGGAGCGCGCGCCACGCGCCTGCGTCGCGAGCGGATAGACGGCGAAGCAGTGCTGCGAGAACACCGCCGAGCGCCCGGCGCCGAGAAACGCCAGCGCGACCAGCTCGAGAACGTCGTTCGATCCGTTGCCGAGCACGATCGAGGACATATCGACGCCGTAACGCTTGGACAGCGCGAGCTTCAGCTCGTAACCGTTGCCGTCGGGATAGCGCGCGACGTCGGCCACGGCGGCATCGATCGCGGCGCGGGTGCGCGGCCCGATGCCGCGCGGATTTTCGTTCGACGCCAGCTTGACGATGGTCTTCTCGTCCAATCCCATTTCGCGCGCGAGCTCGGAGATCGGCTTGCCCGGCTGATAGGGCGCGATCGAGCGCACATAGGAAGGGGACAGTTCGCAGAGGTCCATATTTTTCGGCAAAGCGGCCATGGTGATTTCGCGCTACGCGACCGCCGCGGGGTAGGAGCCGAGGACTTTCAGGAACGGTGCCTGTTGTCGCAGCTCGGCAAGCGCCGCGGCAACGCGCCTGTCCTTCTGGTGGCCCTGCACGTCGATGAAGAAGACGTACTCCCAGAGCGCATCGCGCATTGCGCGCGACGGGCGCGATTCGATCCGGGTCATGCTGACGCCGTTCGCGGCCAGCGGCGAGAGCAGCGCGTGAACCGCGCCGGGCTTGTTCTCGGCCGACATCACCATCGAGGTACGGTCGTCACCGCTGGGCGCGCAATCGAGGTTGCCGAGTACGAGGAAGCGCGTGGTGTTGGTCGGGTCGTCCTCTATCGAACGTGCGAGCAGCTTCAGGCCGTAACGCTCGGACGCCCCCGATCCGGCGATCGCCGCCGAATTCTCTTCCTCCGCTGCCAGCCGCGCGGCCTCGGCGTTCGACACCACCGGAACACGCTCCGCATTCGGCAGATTCCGGTTAAGCCATGTGTTGCACTGGGCAAGCGATTGTGCGTGCGAATATAGCCGCCGCACCGACTTCAGGTCGGCTGCGCGCGCCATCAGGTTCTGGTGCACGCGCAACTCTACCTCGCCGCAGATCCGCAGCGGCGTCACCAGCAGAAGATCGAGCGTGCGGCCCACGGCGCCCTCGGTGGAGTTCTCCACCGGCACGACGGCGAACTGCACTGCTCCGGACTCGCAGTGGCGAAATACCTCATCCACCGACACCCCGGCCAGCGCCTCCGCGGCCTGCCCGAATTGCTTCCTCACCGCCTGTTCGCTGAAGGTGCCTTCCGGCCCGAGGTACGCCACGCGGATCGCGGTCTCCATCCCCCGGCAGCCGGAAATTACCTCGCGGAACACGGCACTGACCCGCTCCCCCGCCAACGGACCCGGATTGGCCTCGATCAGGCGTCGCAGGATCTCGGCCTCTCGCTCGGGGCGGTAGGCGCTGCCTCCCGCCTTCAGCTCGCCTATGCGGCGCGCGAGGCCCGCCCGCCGGTTGACGAGCGCCAGCAGATCGTCGTCGATCGCATCGATCTGGCTGCGGAGCTTGTCGATTTCACCCACTGCCTGCCCGTCCCGTCCGAAGGATTGTCGATGGTCTTTGTTGTTCTATTTCGGAAGATAGCGCACACCGAGCACGCCGTCGATCAGACGCAGTTCGTCGAGCGTTTGCTGCGGCACCTCGCTGTCGACGTCGACAAGCGTATACGCCATGTCTGCCCGCGACTTGTTCAGCATGTTGTGGATGTTGATTCCGGCGCTGCCGAGAACATGCGAGATCCGCGCCAGCATGTCCGGCACGTTTGCGTTCGCAATCGCCAGCCGGTACGGGGATTCGCGCGCCATGGTCGCCTCCGGAAAATTGACCGCGTTGCGCAGAATGCCGTCCTCGAGATAGTCGCGCACCTGATTCACGACCATCACCGCGCTGTTCTCCTCCGCCTCGCGCGTCGAAGCGCCGAGATGCGGCAGCGCCACGACGCCCGGCTTTGCGATCAGTTCGGGCGCGGGGAAATCGCTCACGTAGTACTTCAGCCGATGAGCGCCCAGGGCTTTCAGAACCGCGCCATTCTCGACTACCCCCTCGCGCGAAAAATTGAGCAGAACCGCCCCGCCCCGGAACTGGTCGACGTTCCGTGTACCGATCAAGTTGCGGGTCGAATCCAGCAGCGGCACATGCAGCGTGACGAAGTGGCTCGCCTTCAGCACCTCGTCGATCGAGTTGGCGCGGCGCACCTGGGACGGCAGGCCCCACGCCGCGTCGACCGTGATCTCGGGGTCGTAGCCGAGCACGTGCATGCCGAGCCTGATCGCCGCGTCGGCAACCATGCTGCCGACCTTGCCCAGGCCGATGACGCCGAGAGTGTGTCCGGGCAGTTCGACGCCGGCGAACTGCTTCTTGCCGTCCTCGACTGCGCGCTCCAGATCTGCTGCACGCGGATCAAGGCCGCGCACGAACCCCAGTGCCGGCGCCAGATTGCGCGCAGTCAGCAGCATTCCCGCAAGCACGAGTTCCTTCACCGCGTTCGCGTTGGCTCCGGGCGCATTGAAGACCGGGATGCCGCGCGCCGACAGCTCGCTCACCGGGATGTTGTTGACCCCGGCGCCCGCGCGCCCGACCGCCTTCAGGCTGGCGCCGAACGCATAGCCGTGCAGATCGTGGGAGCGGACCAGAATCGCGTCCGGAGACTGCGATTCCTTGACGGTAGAGTAGCGCTCGGCAGGGAGTTGCTTCAGTCCCAGCGGCGAGATCTGGTTCAGGACCAGGATCTCGGTCTTGCGCGCAGCGGGCTTAGCCATGCCGCGCTTCGAATTCCTTCATGTACGCGACCAGGCGCTGCACTCCCTCGAGAGGCATCGCATTGTAGATCGACGCACGCATGCCGCCCACCGACCGATGGCCCTTCAACTGAACCATGCCGCGCTCCTCGGCGCCCTTGAGGAACTCGGCGTCCAGCTTCGGGTCAGCAAGCGTGAACGGCACGTTCATGCGCGAGCGGTCGGTCTTCGCCACCGGATTATTGAAGAAAGCGCTGCGGTCGAGGAAATCGTAGAGCAGGTTCGACTTGATCAGATTGTGCTGCTCGATGCCGGCCAGCCCGCCGGCGCGCTTGACCCATTTGAGCACCAGCCCCGCGATGTAGATCGAGTACGTCGCCGGCGTGTTGAGCATCGAGCGCGAATCCGCCTGTTGCTTGTAGTCCATCACCGTCGGCGTGCCCTTCTGCGCGTGCCCGATCAGATCCTCGCGCACGATAACGATGGTGAGCCCCGCGGGGCCGATGTTCTTCTGCGCGCCGGCATAGATCAGCCCGAACTTCGACACCTCTATCGGCCGCGAAAGGATATGCGAGGACGCATCGGCGACCAGCGGAACGTCCCCGCAATCCGGAATCCAGTTGAACTCTACCCCGCCTATGGTCTCGTTCGAACAGTAATGCACGTAAGCCGCGTCGGCGCTCAGGCTCCATGCCTCCTGCCGCGGCGCATAGGTGAAGCTGCGGTCCTCCGAGCTGGCCGCGACATGCACCTCGCAGTAGGCCTTCGCCTCCTTGATCGCCTTCTTCGACCACTCCCCCGTCAGCACGTAGTCCGCCTCGCCCTTGCCGTTCAGCAGGTTCATCGGCACTTGCGCGAACTGCAGCGTCGCGCCGCCCTGCAGGAAGAGCACCTTGTACTGCGGCGGGATCGCCATCAGCTCGCGCAGGTCCTGCTCGGCCTCGTCCGCGATGGTGCCGAACTCCTTGCCGCGATGGCTCATCTCCATCACGCACATGCCCGAGCCGTGCCAATCGAGCATTTCGTCGCCGGCGCGCGCCAGGACCTCCTCCGGCAGGATCGCCGGCCCGGCGCTGAAATTGAACAGGCGCGACATCAGTGCAGCGTCTCGCCGGGCGGCACGGCAGCCGCCTCCGCGCCGCCTTCCTCGCCTCCGGAGCCGTTGCCGTTCACCTGATCGTCGCGCTCGTCGATGCGCTCGAGCCCCGCGAGCTTCTCCCCCTCGTCGAGTGCGATCAGGGTAACGCCCTGGGTACTGCGGCCCTGCTCGCGGATCTGCGCCACCGCGGTGCGGATCAGCACGCCGCCGGTGGAGATGAGCATCACCTCGTCGCGGTCGTCCACCATCACCGCGCCGACCAGCTGCCCGTTGCGGTCCGAAGCCTGAATCGCGATCATCCCCTGCCCCCCGCGACCGTGGCGCGTGTATTCCCTCACTGCGGTGCGCTTGCCGAAGCCGTTCTCGGTGGCGGTGAGCACGGTCTGCTCCTCGTTGCGCGCCACCAGCATGCAGACCACGTGCGCGCCTGCGCCCAGGCGCATGCCGCGCACGCCGGTCGCCTGGCGCCCCATCGGCCGCACGTCGTCCTCGGAAAAGCGGATCGCCTTGCCCTCCGACGAGAACAGCATCACGTCGCAGCTGCCGTCGGTCAACGCCGCACCGACGAGGTAGTCGCCATGGTCGAGATTGACGGCGATGATTCCCGAGGGCCGCGGGCGCGAAAAATCCGCCAACGCGGTCTTCTTCACGGTGCCCTGCGCTGTCGCCATGAAGACGTAGTGCTGATCGTCGAACTCGCGCACCGGAACCACCGCGGTGATCTTCTCGCCCTCCTCGAGCGGGAACATGTTCACCACAGGCTTGCCGCGGCTGGCGCGACTGCCCTGCGGCACCTCGTATACTTTCAGCCAGTACAGGCGGCCGCGGCTGGAGAAGCACAGCAGGTAGTCGTGCGAGTGGGCGACGAACAGTCGCTCGATGAAGTCGTCTTCCTTGGTCGCCGCCGCCATTCTGCCGCGCCCGCCGCGCCGCTGTGCCCGGTAGTCCGCGAGGGGCTGCGACTTGGCGTAGCCGCCGTGGGAAAAGGTCACCACCATATCCTGCGGCGCGATCAGGTCCTCGAGCGAGATATCCTCGGCGACAGTCACGATCTCGCTCTTGCGCGCATCGCCGAACTCCTGCCTTACCTTTGCCAGCTCGTCGGCAATGATCGCCACCACGCGGGCGGGCTTATCGAGAATGTCCAGCAGGTCGGCGATGGTTTCCATCACCTCCCGATATTCGTCGCGGATCTTGTCCTGCTCGAGTCCGGTAAGGCGCTGCAGCCGCAGCTCCAGAATCGCCTGCGCCTGCTCGTCGGAAAGCCGGTAACCTTCATCGCCGAGACCGAATTCGGCTGCCAGCCCCTCGGGCCGGAACTGTTCGGCCGAGGCGCGAGCCAACATTTCGCGCACCAGCGGCGACTGCCACAGCTTCGCCATCAGCCCCCGCTTCGCGTCCGCCGGCGTCGGTGCTTTCTTGATCAGCTCGATCACCTCGTCCACGTTCGATAGCGCCACGGCGAGCCCCTCGAGCACGTGGCCGCGCTCGCGCGCCTTGCGCAACTCGAAAACGGTGCGCCGCGTTACTACCTCGCGCCGATGTGAAATGAACGCCTCAAGTATCGACTTCAAGTCGAGCACCTTCGGCTGTCCGTCCACCAGCGCGACCATGTTCATGCCGAAGGTGTCCTGCAGCTGGGTCAGCTTGTACAGGTTATTGAGCACGACCTCGGGGATCTCACCGCGCTTGAGCTCTATAACCACGCGCATCCCGTCCTTGTCGGATTCGTCCCGAATGTCGGAAATGCCCTCGATCCTCTTGTCCACCACCAGCTCGGCAACTTTCTCGAGAAGCGTCTTCTTGTTTACCTGATAGGGAAGCTCGTCGACGATGATCGCCTGTCGGTCGCCCTTGCCGATGTCTTCGAAGTGCGTGCGTGCGCGCATGACGACCCGGCCTCGCCCTGTACGATAGCCCTCGAGCACGCCGGAAACGCCGTAGATGATGCCGGCTGTCGGAAAGTCCGGCGCCGGCATCAGCTTGATCAGCTCCTCGATCGCGCATTGAGGATGATGCAGCACGTGCAAGCAGGCGTCGATCACCTCAGACAGGTTGTGCGGCGGAATATTGGTCGCCATGCCAACGGCGATGCCGGAAGACCCGTTGACCAGCAGGTTCGGCACGCGTGCCGGCAGGACTGCCGGCTCTTGCTCCTGTCCGTCGTAGTTGGGCACGAAATCGACCGTCTCGCGGTCAATATCGGCCAGCATTTCATGCGCGAACTTGGTCAGCCGCACCTCGGTATAGCGCGGCGCTGCCGCATTGTCGCCGTCGATCGAACCGAAGTTCCCCTGCCCGTCGATCAGCAAGTAGCGCAGGCTGAAGGATTGCGCCATGCGCACCATCGTGTCGTAGATCGCGGCGTCGCCGTGCGGGTGGTACTTGCCCATGACGTCCCCCGAGACGCGCGCGGACTTCTTGTACGGGCGGTTCCAGTAGTTGCCGAGCTCGTTCATGCCGTACAAGATTCGCCGATGCACCGGCTTGAGCCCGTCCCGCACGTCGGGCAGCGCGCGCCCCACGATGACGCTCATCGCGTAGTCGAGATACGACCGGCGCATCTCCTCTTCGAGGCTTACCGGGAGCGTTTCCTTGGCGAATTGATCCATAGACAGGCTGCGGAAGAACATGAAATTTTAGCATGCAGACGCCTGCTCATCGCTTGGCGCGACACGGTTTTCCGCCTCCGGGGCGGGCACGCTTCGGACCCGCCTTGTCGCTGTGCGCGCGCTGTGCCTACAATGCGGCGAGCATCGGCGATGTCCGCGCGCTTGCGTCGCGACGGGGTCAGCCAGAACAATACGGGGCAGGCCCCGTGAGCCGGGGTCCTTCTGTGCCAGACACTACGACTACCCTGATCCTCCCGCGCTGGGTGGTACCGGTCGAGCCCGCAGGCTCGGTGCTCGAACAGCACGCGGTGGCGGTGCGCGACG
>DATFMS010000189.1:0-4488 GCA_035266805.1 Burkholderiales bacterium
TGGACCTGGTCGCGCTGGATCTACGCCGACGGCACCACGGTGCTGCAGGATCCGGACCAGAAGGTCAACTTCGTAGGCGTCACGTACTACTACAAGTTCCACTAAACGCTTCGCCACCCGCTGCAAGGGCTCCCGGCATGCCGGAAGCCCTTTTTTTTTGCGTTCGCGGTAGGTGATCGCTAGTGGTCTTCGCGGGCGGCAGCGGCGCCGAAGCTCGCGCTCGCGCGGGGTCAAGGCCGCGACCCCAAGTCGATGCAGCGCTCTTGATGTACATCAAGCGCCGGACTTGCAACCCCCGCATCATGCCGACATCCTTTCGACAGATCACCCGATGGCGAAGTCGGGCGACCCGGCCGCGATCAGGAATCTGGCCGACTGGATCCTGAGCCGCCGAGCGCGGCCCGCCTTAGACCTGGGGAGGTCAAGTGTTCGGCGGATGGTGGCAAGGGCTACGGCAGCGCCACGCGACTCGCGCATGGTGGATCCGTGCCTAAACACATCGTACGACTCGTACTCCTGGTCGTGCTCTTCGGCGCGGTGGCGCTCGCAGCGAGATATTTCTTCGTCGACAAGTCCTACTACGAATACGGGTCCTATCGCGGCAAGGCGGTAGCGGAAATTGCACGTGACAAGCCCGTGTACCAGGGCGCGGCATACTGCAAGTCCTGCCACGCCGCGCAAGTCGCCGAATGGTCCAGAGGCGTTCACGACCGGAGCGATATCGGCAAGGTCGTGAAGTGCGAGGTCTGCCACGGCCCGGGCGGCGGGCGCGACCCCGATCCTGGCTATATCCACGCCGCGACCGGCCCGACTCACCCCAAGAACCTGAAGCTCACGGTCCCGGCTGACACGAGGGCGCTGTGCACGCTTTGTCACGAAAAGATGCCGGGACGGCCGCCGCAGCAGGCGCAGATCGTGATCGAAGACCACGCCGGAACGCATCAGTGCATCCTCTGTCATCGTCCCCATTCGCCGCGCACAATCGTCGGCGCCCTCGCGCTGCCGACCCATCCGGGCAACGCGGCGGCCGGCAAAGGCAAGGTCAGCGCGTGCGCCGACTGTCACGGCGCTGGTGGCATCAGCAAGGACCTTCCCGGTCCCACTCTGGCGGGACAGAACGAGGCATACCTCGCCGCGGCGCTCAAGGCGTACAAGAGCGGCAAACTCAGCGACGAGATGATGGCGGCCATCGCCGCCGACATGAACGACAGCGACATCGCGGATGTTGCCGCGTATTTTGCCGCTCTCAAATGCGACGGCGCGCCGAAGGCCGCCGAGCTGGCCACAGCCGCGCGCAAGGCCGGGGCGTCGGTGTGCACCGACTGCCACGGGGCGAACGGGATCAGCCCTGGTCGCTTGGCGCCCAACCTGGTCGGTCAATCCAAGGCATATCTCGCCGACGCCCTGAAGGCCTACGCGAGCGGCAAGCGGCCGAGTGGCGTCATGTCCGCGCTTACCAAGGGCATGGGCGACGCCGAGGTGGAGAAGATGGCGGCCTATTACGCCGGCTTCAGTTGCAACTGAGACAGCGCGGAACAAGGGTCCCGTAGGGAGGGCATTCCAAATGGACGAAAAGAAAAAGTTGGAGGAGAGCCAGGCGGCGCGCCGTTCCTTTCTCGGTTATCTCGGAGTTGCGCTCGCCGGTGGCGCCGCCACGGTCGCGGCGGGTGCCGTGCGGTCCAAGGAGACGCAGGCGGCGGCGGACGCCGCTCCGGCGCCGGCGATCCCGAACTATGACTGGAGCAAGCACCAGTGGGCTTTCGGCGTCGATGCCACAAAATGCATCGGTTGTCTGCGCTGCGTCGAAGCGTGCAAGACGGAAAACGAGGTCGCGGGCGATGCTCATCACTTCCGCACCTGGGTCGAGCGCTACGTCTATCTCGACGGCGAGCGCAGCGCGCGCGTCGACAGCCAGGCCGACCCCGTCAACATCGAAGCTTCCGCTTCCGAAGGAAAATATCGATTCGCCAACCGCTACAAGGAGGCGAAGGTCGACAAGGCCTTCTTCGTCCCCAAGCTGTGCAACCAGTGTACCCACCCCCCGTGCGTGCAGGTGTGCCCCGTCGGGGCGACGTTCAAGACCGCCGACGGCGTGGTGGTGATCGACCATACTTATTGCATCGGTTGCCAGTACTGCGTCCAGGCCTGCCCCTACGGCGCCCGCTTCTTCAATGAAGAGCTCAGCGTCACCGACAAGTGCACCTGGTGCTACCACCGCATCACCAAGGGGCTGCTGCCCGCCTGCGTCGAGGTTTGTCCGGTGGGCGCGCGCATCTTCGGCGATCGCAACGACAAGCAGAGCCCGATCAGCGAGTTCATCAGAAACAACCGGGTCAACGTGCTCAGGCCCGATACCGGCAACGCCCCCAACGTCTTCTACGTCGGCATCGACAAGGAGGTGAGGTGATGGACCCGCTTTTCGTGGCCGCGCCATTCACCGGCTATGTCTACCCCAACGAGACCGTATTCCCGTGGGGTCTCATGATCGTCATCTATCCTTATCTCACCGGGCTGGTGGCCGGCGCTTTCACGGTTTCGAGCCTGTACCAGGTATTCGGCCTGCAACGGCTTCGTCCGGTGGCGCATTTCGCCCTGCTGACCTCGTTGTGCTGCATGATCTTCGTGCCTGTGCCGCTGCTGCTGCATCTCGGTCATCCCGAGCGCGCGTTGAACGCCGTGTTCACGCCGCACTGGAGCTCGGCAATGGCAATGTTCGGCTTCTTTGCCGGCTTCTACGTGATCCTCCTGATAATAGAAACCTGGTTCGTGTTCCGGCCCTACATGGTGCAGCAGGCGCAACGCCGGAAGGACCTGCTGGGACGGCTGTACCATGTGATGTGCCTCGGCTCCTACGATTTGTCGGAAGAGGCGATGCGCCACGACCGCAAATGGATCTTCGCCCTGGCCATCCTCGGCATCCCCGGCGCGCACGGCCTGCATGGCTACGTCGGTTTCCTGTTCGGTTCTCTCAAGTCCCGGGAATGGTGGTCGTCGGATATGATGCCGGTCATTTTTCTGTTTTCGGCGATCATCTCCGGCGTCGCGCTCCTGATCGTTCTTTACGTCGTGTCCTGCAAACTGCGCAGGGTCCCGATCGACGCCGCTTGCGTGAAGGTTCTGGGCTACACGCTGTGGGGCTTCATGATGTTCGCCCTGCTGCTGGAGTTGGTCGAATTCGGCAGTCTTGTCTACAAGGGCCGGGAAGGAATCGACATGATCATGCAATTCATTTCGACCCGGCTCCTGGTTCCCTTCTTCATCCTGCAGATCGGCATCGGGGCGGCGACGCCGATCCTCATCCTTTCCTTTCTGTTCTGGCGCGGCACCACCGGCAGGGCGCTGGTGGCCGGCATCATGCTGAGTGCGGTGCTGGAGCTGTTTTCGGTGTTGATGATGCGCTTCAACGTGGTCATCGGCGGGCAGGAGATTGCGAAGACCGGGACCGGCTTGCTGACTTTCCCCTGGGAAATCTTCGGCAGGGAGGGCGTATTGGCTTCAGGCGCGGTGCTGATTGCGCCGTTTCTCCTGTTGTTGGTGACGGTCCGCATTCTTCCGCCGTGGCACGATTCGCCGGCAGGCGCGTCGCATTGATGCCCCGATTGCCAGACCTTCTTCATTCCACGTAAACCGGCGAAGAAGCTCTTTCCTTGCCCGCCCCGGGGCTGGGGTATCCTTCACTCCTTTTTCCGGGTTTGACCCACGCAATGCTCGAAGTCCGCGGTCTCGCCTGCGAGCGGGGTGACGTACGGCTGTTCTCCGATCTTGAGTTCTCGCTCGGCGAGGGCGAGCTGCTGCTGGTGCAGGGGCCCAACGGCAGCGGCAAGACGAGCCTGCTCCGGCTGCTCGCGGGGCTGTCGCGGCCGGCAGCGGGGACGATCCGCTGGCGCGGCGAGGCGGTCGCCGAGCTGCGCGAGACGTACGCGCACGAGCTGCTGTTCGTGGGGCACGCGAACGCGGTCAAGGATGAGTTCAGTGCCGACGAGAATCTCGCCCTCGCCCTCGAGCTGTGCGGGCGGCAGGCTTCGGCCGCGGCGCGCGCCGAGGCGCTCGAGCGCATCGGCCTGGCGACGCGGGCGCGGCTGCCGGCGCGCTACCTCTCCCAGGGCCAGAAGCGCAGGGTGGCGCTGGCGCGACTTTGCCTGGCGTCGGACTTCCCGCTCTGGATCCTCGACGAGCCCTTCGCCGCGCTCGATACCCGCGCCCTGGCGACGGTGGTGGCCCTGGTCGACGGACATCTCGAGCGCGGCGGGGCGGTGATCCTGACCACCCACCAGGAAGTGACCATCGCCGCGCGCACGCGGTTTTCGATCGTGCTCGAGGGTTGAACTTCGGCATGCTCGGCGGACTCCAATCGATCATCGCCCGCGACCTGCGCCTGTCGATGCGCCGGCGCGGCGACGTGCTCAACCACCTGGTGTTCTTCGTCATCGTCGTGACCCTGTTCCCGCTCGGAGTCGGAGCGGAGCCGAATCTTCTGCGCGCGATGGC
>DATFMS010000190.1:0-13751 GCA_035266805.1 Burkholderiales bacterium
GGCCGTTCGAGGTGGCGATGCCGCCGACTTCCTTTTGCATGACCTGCATGATCTTCGCCCCCAGCGGGTACCAGCTGCCGCCGGCCGGGCCGGATACCATGCGCACGAACGTCTGCGCATTCGCCAACGGGGCCGTAAGCAGCAGGCCGCTGGCGATAGAAAGGATCTTGATGGTTCGTTTCATGCAAACCTCCTCCAATTGTCCATGTCCACTGTGAAATCCTTCTGCGGGGCAAACGACCCCGGTCGCTCGGACTAGCGGGTCGAGTCTAGCCCGATTTCCCGCGAACGCAAAGAATGCGTCAGGATTCGGCGGACCGGCCGGCGCGGGCCGGCGCTCGGTCAAGGGGGCGGCGCCCGCCCATCGTCGTCGAGGCGGCCCATGTCGCGCTCCACGCGGTACTCCCCCTCGATAATCACGTTCTCGCCTTCTCGCGCGGCGCGACGGATTTCGCGCGTGCGCCACATCAGCCAGCCCCAGATCACGAGCGCCGCCGCGGCGACGATAGCGAGGATCACGGAGGCGAAGACGAACGCCAGGACGAACAGCGCGATGCCGAGCACCACGCCGAGGATGCGCTGCAGCAGGTTCGGCGGTTTCACGCGGGGCCCGGTTCCGCGGCGTCGAAGTCGATCTCGACCTTGGCGCCGTTCGGATCGTGGAAGAAAAGCTGCCAGGTGCCGTAATCCGGCAGCTTCCTCAGCTCGTGCCGCACGCCCTTCGCATCCAGCTTCGCTACGGTGCTCCCGAGCCCGCGACCCGTGAACGCCATATGGTCGATCACCCCCTTGACCAGTTCTTCGCTGCGGCGCCCGCCGATCACGTGCAGGATCGGATCGTTGCCGCCCTCTGCGTACAGCCATGCCCCGGGAAAAGCGAATGGCGGACGCGGCCCCGCGCGCAGCCCGAGGAACTCGCCGTAGAACGCGAGCGTCGCGTCCACGTCGGCGGTGAGGATGGTGAAATGGTTCATTGCCGATACGGTCATGATGATCTCCTCAGCCGGCCTAATTTCGCACGCATGGCTGCTCTCCGCAACCGCTGCGTGGCGCCCTGTACAATCGGCGGTCGCGAAGAGACAACAAGCATGGCCGCGGCCTCCGATATCGATTCCCTCGCCGACGAGATCATGGTGCTGCACCAAGCCGGCGCCATTGTCGCTCCCTTCAGCGAGCGCTATTCCTGGCTTAGCGCGCCCGCCGGCTATCGCGCCGCGGCGCGGCTGCACGCGCTGCGCCTGGCGCTCGGCTGGAAGCCGCTCGGGCGCAAGATCGGATTCACCAACCGGACCATCTGGCCGCGCTACGGCGTGTACCAGCCGATGTGGGGCACGGTCTACGACAGGACCGTGATCTTCGCCCAGGCCGATCGCGCCACGGTGTCCCTCGCCGGGCTGGCGCAGCCGCGTATCGAACCCGAGATCTGCTTCGGCTTGAAGGCCGCGCCAGCGGTCACGCATGACGCTGACGCGCTGCTCGGCGCGATCGAGTGGGTGGCGCACTCGGTCGAGATCGTGCAGTGCCACCATCCCGACTGGAAGCTGAAGATCGCGGACTGCACCGCCGACAACGGCCTGCATGGGCGGCTGGTGGTCGGCACGCCGATCCCGGTTCGCGACCTGGCCGGGCTCGGCGCAAAGCTGCCCGCGCTGAGAGTCGAATTGCGCAAAGGCGAAGCGGTGGTGGACCGCGGCGTGGGCGCCAACGTGCTTGGCAGCCCGCTCGAGGCGCTTGCCTTCCTGGTGGAGATCCTGTCACAGCAAGCCGACGCGCCACCCCTTGTGGCAGGCGAGATCGTCAGCACCGGCACGCTCACCGACGCGCACCCGGTCGCGCCGGGAGAGACCTGGAGCACTGCGTTCGAGGGCCTGCCGCTCAAAGGCCTGCAAGTGAGCTTCGAGTGATACGTCCGCTCGAGGGCATCACCGTGGTCGCGCTCGAGCAGGTGATCGCCGGCCCTTTCACCACGCGCCAGCTGGCCGAGCTCGGCGCGCGCGTGATCAAGGTCGAGCGCCCCGGCGTCGGCGACGCGGCGCGAGGCTACGATCGCAGCGTGAAGGGACTGTCATCGCATTTTGTCTGGGTCAACCGTTCCAAGGAAAGCCTGGCGCTCGACCTCAAGCACCCGCGGGCGAAGGAGGTCCTCGCCCGGCTGGTCGCGCGTGCCGACGTGTTCCTGCAGAACCTCGCCCCGGGCGCCGCGGAGCGCCTCGGCCTGGGGGCGGAGGAATTGCGCGCCAGACACCCGCGGCTGGTGTGGTGCGGGATCTCGGGCTACGGCCCGGCAGGTCCGTATGCGCACAAGAAGGCCTACGACCTGCTGGTGCAGTGCGAGGCCGGGCTGCTGTCGGTGACCGGCACCGAGGACGCGCCTGCCAAGGCCGGAATTCCGGTCGCCGACATTGCCGCCGGGATGTACGCCTTTTCGTCGATCCTGGCGGCGTTGCTGCGGCGCGAGCGCAGCGGCGAGGGCGCGACGCTGGACATCACGATGTTCGAGGCGCTGGGCGAATGGATGGGCTTTCCGGCCTACTTCACGCATTACGGCGGCGCCGCGCCGCCGCGCCGCGGCGCCTATCACGCCACGATCGTGCCCTACGGCCCGTTCCACGCCGGCGACGGCAGTACCGTCTTCCTCAGCATCCAGAACGACCGCGAATTCGCGCGCTTCTGCGACAAGGTGCTCGCCAACCCCGCGCTGGCGCGGGACCCGCGCTTCGCCACCGGCCCCGCACGCTACGCCAACCGCGACGCGACCCACGCCGAGATCGAGCGCGTGTTCTCGCGCCTGACGGCGGCGCAGGTGATCGAGAAACTGGAGGCTGCCGACATCGCCAACGCGCGCCTGAACACCATGGAGGAGTTCTGGTCGCATCCGCAGCTCGAGGCACGCCGGCGCTGGCGCGAGGTGGGCTCTCCGCAGGGACCGCTGCAGGCGCTGCTGCCCCCGTTCAACATATCCGGATTCGAGGCCAAAATGGGGCCCCTGCCCGCGCTGGGGGAGCACACGCGGCCGATCCTGGCCGAGCTTGGATTCGCCGAGACCGAGGTCGAGCGCCTCGCCGGCGACGGGCTGTTCTAGCGCGCCCGCGTCGGCTGGCGTCGAGGCATCACTGCTTGGCCCGCGCGACCTCGATCTTCGCCACGCGCGCCAGATCGCGGTGGATTCGCGCCACGCGCTCGATTTCGCCCTTGGCGGGGAAGCGCTCGTAGAAGCCGTCGTCGCGGAACTCGCGCACCTGCTCGGCCCACGGCGCCAGGCGCTCCTGCCAGCGCGCGACGCGGCCCTCCTCGGGTTCGGCGTCCTCGCGCGCCAGGTCGGCGCACACCCGCACCATGGCCTTGATGGTCACCGGCTTGGTAACCATGTAGTTGTCCTTGCCCCAGGCGTCGCCCCAGGCCGAGCGGGCCGCCTTGAAGAAGTCGCGCAGGACGGCGTAGTAGCGCGGCACCTCGTGCGCGCTGCCGCCCGAGACCTGGATGCTGCGCCAGCGGGCCCGCACCCAGCGGTGCAACTCGTTGAAGATCTCCGCCTGCAGCACCCATTTGTCGCGCTGGCTGCGCCCGCCCAGGCGGTTGATGCGATAGCGCAGGGGGCTATCGCCTTCGCTGTAGAGCTTCTCGACCAGTCGGGCGGCGAACTTGCGGTCGGGGGCGGCAAACGAGACCCGGTCGTAAAGGTCGACCAGGTGGCTCTTGTTGATGCGCGTCGGGGTCGAATTGATGATGACGAACATCTCGGTCGCGAAGTCCTCGCTGCGGCCGTCGAAGATGATGCATGGAACGTTGATCGTCGCGGCGTCGTCCGGGCGCTCGTGAAGGTAGAACTGGAGCGCGGCGAGACGGTGCTGGCCGTCGATGATCAGGTACTTTGCCGAAGGCTCCGACAGGTGCCCGACGGCGCCGTCGCTGGCGCGAAATCCGAGCCGCTCGGAGGTGAACAGCAGCACCGTGCCCGGGATCGGCGGTTGGGTGACCGCGGTCTCGTAGAAATTCTTCAGCGCCCGCACCTTGGCGCGCGACAGGGTCCTCTGGAAGGCCTCGTCCGTGCGCTCGATCTTGGCGATGAACTGGGCGATGTCGTCGTCGTGGGCAATACGACTGGGCGCGATCTGCTCGCCTTCGCCGTAGAAGCGGCTGATGAAGCGGACCTTGGCGAGGAGGTCCTTTGCCTTGTAGCTGGCAAAGTAGAAAACCCCGTCCTTTTGCCGGATTTGCGTCGCGAGCACGGCCTTTCCTCCCTTGGTTTTTTCCCTGCTTAGGCTGCGTTAGGGGGAAATATACCCGAGAGAGGGAGGGCCGGGGGTCGGGCTAGCCTGAGCAGGCAGGCAACAATAGCGCCTGAAGGACCTCCGCGGTGGCACCATCCTGCACGAAGGCCGCAACCCCCAGGTTCTTTGCCACCGCCCCGGGTGGCAGGGACAGGGGGCGCCTGTCTTGCAGCCGTCCGTCAGACGGGAAATCGATCGGCCCGACCCAGTCACGGACCACGAAGTCGTGCGCCAGGGTTCGCCCCTGATTCTCGCCCGCGTCGACCCGCGAGACCAGCCGGCTCTGGTAGACGGCAAGGTAGAGGGCCGCCGCACCGCGGCGCCTGGGATCGAACACCTGCGCCGCCGCCTCGACCTGCAACGCGCCGTCGCCCAGCCGCTCGATCGAGAGCGTTATCGCCGCCTTGGCCGGCTGCGCGTTGATTTTTGCCACTGCCCGCTCGAATGCCTCCGAGCCCCAGCCGCGGAAATCGCGCCCTTGCAGCAGGACCTGCGGGGTGTAGACGAAGGTCGCATGCTGCAGCGCCGCAATCCGTCTCTGCCGGGCCGTGAACACCCGCTTGGCATAGGGGTCCTTCCAGCCGATGTAATCCCAGTAGTCGACGTGCAGGGCGAGCGGCACCACGTCGCTCGCGGCCCTCGACCCGGAATCGAGTGACGACAGCCAGCGGTCCGCAGGGGGACAGCTGCTACAGCCTTCGGAGGTGTACAGCTCGACCAATGCCGCGGTGCGCGGCGTCGAGCTCGCCATACAGGGGGCGGCCGCAACCGGAAGCGCCGCAGATATTGCGGCCAGTGCGGCGACGAGTCGGAGCGGGAGGCGGGTGGTCATCGGCCATGTATCTCCATGCTGGGAAGCGAAAAGTGGGGCCCGTCAGGACCATACGTCCACCCCCCGGCCGCGGATGCGGGCCGCGAACCCACGCTCAGTGCATTTGCGCCGCGCTCTTGAACATCGCGGGCTCGAGCGCGTGGCGCTCGAGCAGGCGGTAGAACTCGGTGCGATTGCGGCCAGCCAGGCGCGCCGCCTGGGTAACGTTGCCCCCCGTAATCTTCAGGATCCTGACCAGGTAGTCGCGCTCGAACGCCCGTCGCGCTTCGTCCAGCGGCGTCAGGGTGGAGTCTCGCGAGTCGATCGCCTGGCGCACCAAAGAGGCCGGAACGACGTCGGTCGCGGTCAGCGCCACCGACTGCTCCACCACGTTCAGCAGCTGGCGCACGTTGCCGGGCCACGAGGCCGATACCAGCAGCTCCATCGCCTCGGGCGAGAACGCCAGACGCCGCCGGCCGTAGCGCGCCACCAGGCGCTCCAAGAAATGGTTCGCGAGCAACGGAATGTCCTCGCGCCGCTCGACCAGTGCCGGAAGCGTGAGCTTGACCACGTTAAGGCGATAGTAGAGGTCTTCGCGGAATTCCCCGGCGGCGATGCGCTCCTCGAGCCGACGATGGGTGGCCGAAATGATGCGCACGTCGACCGCGATCGCCTCGTTCGAGCCCACCGGCCGCACCACTCTCTCCTCCAGCGCGCGCAGCAATTTGACCTGCGGCGCGATCGGCATATCGCCGATTTCATCGAGAAACAGGGTGCCGCCCTCGGCGGCCTGGAACAGACCCCTGCGATCCTGCGTCGCGCCGGTGAAGGAGCCCTTGCGATGCCCGAACAGCTCCGATTCGATCAGCCCTTCCGGAATCGCGCTGCAGTTCACGGCCACGAAAGGCCCCTCGGCACGCCGGCTGGCATTGTGAATCGCATGCGCAAGCAGCTCCTTGCCGGTACCGCTCGGCCCATACACGCATACGCTGGCGTCCGAGGCCGCGACGCGCTTGGCCTGCGCCAGCAGGTCCTCCATCGCGGGCGAGCGTGTGATGATCTCGACGCGCCAGCCCTCTCCTCCGCCCCCCGCCGGGATGCTCGACAGACGCAGTGCGTCGGCCACCGTATCGAGCAGCACCTTGCTGTCGAACGGCTTGGTGAGGAAGCTGAACACGCCGCGGCGCGTCGCGGCCACCGCCTCGGGGATCGTCCCGTGCGCAGTCAGAATAACTACCGGTAGCGACGGCGCATCGCGGTGGATGGCATCGAACAGGGCCATGCCGTCCATGCCGTGCATGCGCAGGTCGGTGATGACGAGCTGCGGCCGCGAAACGCTGAAGCTCGCCAGCGCGCTTTCGCCGGAGTCGGCGGTCGAAACGGAGTACCCGGCCGCGGCAAGGCGCATTGCGATCAGCTGCAGCAGGTCCTTGTCGTCGTCGACCAGCAGGATCTTGGGGGCTTCTTTGCTCATGATTTCATCTCCTGTTCCTGCGCAGTTTTTCTTCGCGCTCGACAATTCCGCGCTCGATCGATTTCAAGGCATTGAGCTGCTCGAGCAACCTTTGCGCGCGCTCTTCGGCAGCCTGCGCCGAGCGTTCGTATTCCTTCCCCGCACGCTCGCTTTCCTTCGCCGCACGCTCGCTTTCCTTCACTGCACGCTCGCTTTCGCGCGCGAGCCGCTGGCGCTCGGCAATCTGGCCCGCGAGCAGCGCACCGAAGCTCGCGTACGGCGAATCGCCTCGCGCCGCGGCCAGCGGCTTGAGCAGCGAATACGCGGCGGCGTCATCCCGCAGCGGCGCCGGCAGCGTCGCCAGCAGCGTCGCCAGGCGCAGCCGGTTGGCAATGCTCCGGTCGCGCCGATAGGCCTCCTGCGCCAGGCGCAGAGCGCGCTGCTGCTCGCTCGCCGGCGCCCGCACGGCAGCGACCGCGCGAGAAACAATCTCGTTCACCCCTGCCGCTTCGTCGGCTCCCGGCGCAAGTTGCGCGCATCCGCCGAGCAGCAAGACCAGCGCAGCGATAAGCGCTCTCATGCCGCCGCCGAAAGCGCCGCCCCGGCCTCGTGCGGCAACGTCACCCTGAAGTGGCCACCGCCCCCGCCCTCGACCACCGCGATTCGTCCACCGTGCGCTTCGACGAACTCGCGCACGATTGCCAGCCCGAGGCCGCTGCCCTCGATACGCCCGCTGGCCTTCGCTCGGCCGCGGAAGAAGGAGTCGAATACCGACTCGCGCTCCTCGGCCGGGACGCCTGGCCCGGAATCTATCACTTCGAGCGTCGCCGCGCTTGCGTCCTCCCGCGCGACCACCGAAATGCTCCCACCTTCCGGCGTGAACTTGACCGCATTGCCGAGCAGGTTGTCCACGATCGAGCGCAGCTTTTCGGGGTCGGCCCGGACCACCACCGGCCGCAGATCGAGCGCAATACTCTGTCGCTTGGCGCGCGCCGCGAGCTGCTGCGCGCGCGCGGCGTCGCGCACCAGCAGGTCGAGCTCGACCGGCTGCAGGTCGAGCGAAGACGCCGCGTGCAGCGCGCGCTGGTAGTCGAGCAGCCCCTCGATCAGGCGCTGCAGCTTGACACTGTTGTCGCGCATGATCGCGACGACCTGCCGCTGCGGGGGCGCAAGCGGCCCCGCCACCTGGTCGTTCAGCAGCTCCGCACCTTCGCGCAACGCGGTAAGCGGCGTCTTGAGCTCGTGCGACACATTGCGCAGGAATCGGTTCTTTTGCGCCTCGAGCTCGGTGAGGCGGCGCCGCAGCCAGTCCAGCCGCTGCCCCAGGTATTGCAGATCCCCCGGTCCGCGAACTCTGATCGGCCGGCTGAAGTCGGCACTGCCGAGCTGCCTAATCGAAGCGTCCAGCTCCGCGATCGGGCGCACGATGAAGCGGGTGAGCCCAAGCGCGATCGAGAGTGCGATCGCAGTGCTGAAGATGACCAGCAAAATCAGGCGCTGCTGCACGATCTCGGCGCTCGAGCGCAAGCGGTCGACCTCGCGGTCGGCAACCAGGTAGCTGATGGCGAGCATTTCATAGGCGTTGTCCGCCAGCTGATCCGCTTCGGCGTTGATCGCGCGCGGATCGAGACGTCCGCGCGGCTGCGCGGTGAGCTGATCGTACAGGCTCTGCTCCTGCTTGACGGTCCGCTCCAGCGCGATCAGCTGCTGCCCGTCGAGCGGCAACTGCGAGAGCTCTCGCGACACCTGCTTGAAGCTGCGGTGCACGCGCGCATAGTCCTCCATCAGCACGGGGTCGGCGAGCAAGGTCACTTGCTGCGCCAGGCGCTCGATCGAGCCGATGCGATTGACGAGCGATCGGCTGGCGCGCGCCGCCTGCGCCGCGCTGAAGACCGCGTTGCGGCTTTGCTCCGCCAGGCGCTCCGTGTTCCACGCCGAGTAGGCGAGCGCCCCCGCGAGCGGCAGCACAACCAGCGTAAAGCCGGCAAGCAGCAGCCCAAGGAACGAGCGCGGATACGGAAGCGCCGTAGCCGCCGGGGACGGATTGGCGCCCATCTGCCTATAATTATTGCAAAATTCCATCACAAACAGGACGAATGTCACAAACGCCGGTAGACGAACACCGCGGCCCTAAAGTGCACCTGGTCGCTGCGGTCGCCTCCAACGGCGTCATCGGCGCCTGGGGCAAGCTGCCATGGCATTTGCCGGAGGATCTGCAGCATTTCAAAGCCCTCACCTACGGCCGCCCTGTCATCATGGGGCGCCGCACCTGGGATTCCCTCGGCAAGCCCTTGCCGGGGCGCGACAATATCGTGGTTACCCGCAGCCCTGCGTTCGATGCGCCGGGTGCGCGTGTCGCGGCCTCGCTCGAGGCGGCACTCGCCCTGTGCGCGGATTCGCCGGTGGCGTTCGTGATCGGGGGCGGCGAACTGTACGCCGCGGCGCTCGCTTGCGCGGACGTTCTGATGCTGACCGAAATCCAGCGCGACTACGAGGGTGACGCCCGTTTCCCCGAGTTTGACCGCGCCGCCTGGCGCGAATGCGATCGGATCGCGCACTCGACGGCCGACGGCATGCGCTACGACTTCGTTCGCTACGAGCGCAACCGGCCTAAATAAACACCTAAAATATCAAGGCGTTAAATAAAAAAGGCGGGCACAAGGCCCGCCTTCGACCAAGCCCCGGGGGCGTCCTGCTCAGTCCTCGGATTCGAATACCCTCACTGCGGGAAGAGGGAAGCCGTTGAACTCGCTCGCGTACGCGGTCGTGTACGCCCCGGCATTGCGCAGGTAGAAGAAATCCCCCTCCTGCAGGTCCGACGGCAGCGGCTCGTCACGCAGGATCACGTCGACCGAATCGCAGGTCGGGCCGGCAACGTTCCACGGGATGTCGGGACCTGAGCGATCGGTGCGGATGCGATACTTGAGGCCCTCGGTGGTCTCGATGATGCCGCCGAACAGACCCGCATCCAGGTGCAGCCAGCGCTTGCTCGCGCGCACCGCCGTACCCAGAACGCGGCAGACGAAATATCCGGCGTCCGAGACCAGGTAGCGTCCCGGCTCGGCGATTACCTGCACCTCGGCCGGGAACGCCTTCAGCGCCTCGTTCACGACGTTGCCGATCACTTCGATCGACGGGATCGGCCTCACGTGGCGCACGGGAAAGCCGCCGCCGATGTCGAGCAGGCGCGGCTTGAGCCCGGCTTTCGCCATCGCGTCGAACACCGCGCGCGCTTTCTCCATTCCGACCCGCCAGTTTTCCGGGTTGCGGCATTGCGAGCCGACGTGGAAAGTCACCCCCGCGAGGTCGGCGCCGAGTTTCGCCGCGGTAGAGACGATCTCCCGCGTATCTGCGGCCCCAGCGCCGAACTTGCCCAACAGCGGCCAGTCGCTGCCGATGTTCGGTGTGGCGACGCGCAGGTACAGCTTGGCGTCGGGCTTGACCCCGTGCACCCGCCGCAGCTCGTCGAGGCTGTCGATGACGAACCACTCGACACCTTTGCCGGCGGCATAGGCGATCGAATCGCGCGACTTGACCGGATTGGAGTAGAACACGTCGGCGGCAGGCACCCCCAGCGAAAGAAGGAGGTCGAGTTCAGCAATCGAAGCGATTTCGAAGCCTGCGCCCTCCTCGATCAGGACCTTGAGCACGCGCGGGTCCGGATTCGCCTTGACCGCGTAATGCGGCCGCACGCGCGGCATCGCGGCGTGGAAGCGCCGGGCCTTTTCGCGCACGATGGCAGTGTCGAGGATCAGGAAGGGCCGCGCGTACTTCTCGCGGGCGGCCCGGCGCACGGTCTCGAAGTCGAGGCTGACTTCGGGGTGCGTGTCGAAGAGCTGTTCTTGCGGGTGTGTCGATTGCTTGTTGCGAGCTATGCTAGTGGGGCGAGCGCCCATTCACGTCTCCCGGTTCACTAAGTCTCAGGAATTTCCAGAACGCAAACGTCCAAGCGCATCGCGTATCTCTTTCTGCCTGTCATGATGACCTCCTCGCCCTCGCTGAGGGTTGGTAACGAAAAACTTGCGCCGATTATATGGGCGACCCTCGCTGAGTCAAGGGCTTAGGCGCGTTTTTTTCAATCCCGCACACGCCGCGTCTGCCGCGCGCCACAGCCGCAAGACCACAAAATGCGGGAGGCGCGCGCAGTGCGCGGCGCCACGCGGCGCCATATAGTGCTCCGGCGGCAGCGGCGCCGGATCAGATGCGCGGCAACGTCACGCCCTGCTGGCCGAAATACTTGCCGCCGCGATCCTTGTACGAGGTCTCGCAGACCTCGTCGGACTCGATGAAGATCACCTGCGCAACGCCTTCATTGGCGTAGATCTTGGCCGGCAGCGGGGTGGTGTTCGAGAACTCGAGCGTTACGTGCCCCTCCCATTCCGGCTCCAGCGGCGTCACGTTGACGATAATCCCGCAGCGCGCGTAGGTCGACTTTCCGAGGCAGATCGTAAGCACGTTGCGCGGGATGCGGAAGTATTCGACCGTGCGCGCCAGCGCGAAAGAGTTGGGAGGAATGATGCACACCTCGCCACGGAAGTCGGCGAAGGACTTCTCGTCGAACGCCTTGGGGTCGACGATTGTCGAGTTGATGTTGGTGAAGATCTTGAATTCGTTCGAGCAGCGGATATCGTAGCCGTAGCTCGACGTGCCGTACGACACGATCCTGCGCCCGCCGACCTCCTTGACCTGGCCCGGCTCGAAGGGCTCGATCATGCGCGCGCTCTGCGCCATACGGCGAATCCAGATGTCTGATTTGATCGTCATTAGGTGTTCTGCACGACGATGTTGGGGAACTTCGAGGTCATGTCCCGCTGCGACTCGGCAATCTTGACCGCGCAGCGCCGCGCAATGCGGCGGTAAATATCCGCCACCCGGCCGTCAGGATCGGCGACGACCGTGGGCCGGCCGGAGTCGGCCTGCTCGCGGATGGCGGCGTCCAGTGGCAGCTGGCCGAGCAGCGCGGTGCCGTAGTCGGCGCACATCTTGTCCGCCCCGCCGCTGCCGAAAATGTGGCTCTCGTGGCCGCAGTTGGGGCAGATGTGGGTCGACATGTTCTCCACCACGCCGAGGATCGGAATGCCGACCTTCTCGAACATCTTCAGGCCCTTCCTGGCGTCGATCAGGGCAATGTCCTGGGGCGTGGTGACGATCACGGCGCCCGTGACGGGCACCTTCTGCGCCAGCGTCAGCTGGATGTCGCCGGTGCCGGGCGGCAGGTCGACCACCAGATAGTCCAGGTCGCGCCAGCGCGTGTCCTTGAGCAGTTGTTCGAGGGCCTGCGTCACCATCGGGCCGCGCCATACCATCGGCGTGTCCATGTCGATCAGGAAACCTATCGAGATCGCCTGGATGCCATGCCCCTCCATCGGCTCGAGGCTCTTGCCGTCTTTCGATTCGGGCCGCCCCGCTATGCCGAGCATCATCGGCTGCGACGGACCGTAGATGTCGGCATCGAGAATCCCGACCGAGGCGCCTTCGGCCGCAAGGGCGAGCGCCAGGTTGACCGCCGTGGTCGACTTGCCGACGCCGCCCTTACCCGAGGCGACAGCGATGATGTTCTTGATTGCGGGAATCAATTTGACGCCTTTCTGCACCGCGTGCGCCACCACTTTGGAGCTCACGTTTACCGTCACGGCTGCCGCGCCGGCCTTGCGCAGCGTCTCGACGACCTGCCGACGGATCGGCTCGAACTGGCTTTTGCCCGGGTAGCCCAGCTCGATGTCGAGCGACACGTCGCCGCCACTGATCTTGATGTTCCTCGCCGAGCGTGTGCTGAGGAAATCCTTTTCCGTGTTCGGGTCGATGAGCTGCCCGAGTGCCGCCTGGACTTGCGCTTCGCTTATGGTCATGGCTGGTTCCTCGCCCCGCGCCGTGCTCGGGCGGAGAAAAAGCATTCAAGTTTACCGAAAACGGCCTTGCCGCGGCGTAGAAACCCTGAGCGCTTTGCTAGAATCGCCCACTCCGCTTCAGGCCCCCGCCGATGTCCCGCCGCAGGATCCTCGTCACTTCTGCCCTGCCCTACGCCAACGGCGCGATCCACCTCGGCCACCTGGTCGAGTACATCCAGACCGACATCTGGGTCCGATTCCAGAAGATGCGCGGCAATGAAGTCCACTACGTCTGCGCCGACGACACCCACGGCACGCCGATCATGCTGCGCGCCGACGCCGAAGGGATCGGCCCGCGGCAGCTGATCGAGAGGGTCTGGCACGAGCACAAGCGGGATTTCGACGGCTTTCAGGTCGGCTTCGACAACTACTACTCGACGGACTCCCCGGAGAACCGAGCGTTCTGCGAGGACATTTACCTGCAGCTCAAGGCCCGCGAGCTAATCGCCGTGCGCTCGGTCGAGCAGTTCTACGATCCGGTCAAGGAAATGTTCCTGCCGGACCGCTACATCAAGGGCGAATGCCCCAAGTGCGGCGCCAAGGACCAGTACGGCGACTCGTGCGAAGTCTGCGGCGCCACCTACTCCCCCACCGAGCTGAAGAACCCCTACTCCGTGGTCTCCGGCGCCAAGCCCGAGCGGCGCGCCTCCGAGCACCACTTCTTTCGCCTCTCCGACCCGCGCTGCGAGTCGTTCCTGCGCCGCTTCAC
Source organism: Burkholderiales bacterium (assembly GCA_035266805.1). Classification (GTDB taxonomy): domain Bacteria; phylum Pseudomonadota; class Gammaproteobacteria; order Burkholderiales; family SG8-39; genus DAHVFK01. The sequence continues at coordinate 13,133 of DATFMS010000190.1, forward strand.
CCAGGGGGGCGAGCGGCTGCAGCCCGAGGCCGCCAACAAGATGAAGGAGTGGCTCGGCGAGCAGAGCGAAAACCGGCTCACCGATTGGGACATCTCGCGCGATCCGCCCTACTTCGGCTTCCCGATCCCCGGCACCGAGGGCAAGAAGTTCTTCTACGTCTGGCTCGACGCGCCGGTCGGCTACTTCGGCAGCTTCGCCAACTACGTCACCAGGCGCAAGGCCGCAGGCGCCGCAATCGAGCAGGACGCCTTCCTGCGCCCGGGCGGCAACACCGAGCTGGTGCATTTCATCGGCAAGGACATCCTTTACTTCCACGCCCTGTTCTGGCCCGCGATGCTGGAGCACGCCGGCTACCGCACCCCGTCGAAGATTTTTGCCCACGGCTTCCTCACCGTTAACGGCGAGAAGATGTCCAAGAGCCGCGGCACGTTCATCACCGCGGAGAGCTACCTGCGGCTGGGCCTCAACCCCGAGTGGCTGCGCTACTACTACGCCGCCAAGCTCGGGCCGACGATGGAGGACATCGACCTCAACCTGGATGACTTCGTCGCCCGGGTGAACAGCGACCTGGTCGGCAAGTACGTGAACATCATCAGCCGCTACGCGGCGATTCTGAAC
>DATFMS010000191.1:0-2700 GCA_035266805.1 Burkholderiales bacterium
ATTGTCTCGGGCACCATCACCGATGCTTCCGGGCGCACGCTCTCTGGCCAGACCACCGAGGCGTTCTACAACTCGGTGCGCCATCTGCGACCACTCGCCGTCGGGCTGAATTGCGCGCTGGGCGCCAAGGAGCTGCGGCCCTATGTCGAGGAGCTTGCCGGCATTGCCGAGGCCTACGTTTCCTGCCATCCCAACGCCGGCCTGCCAAACGCGTTCGGCGAATATGACGACACGCCTGAGTCGATGGCACGCCAGATGGGTGAGTGGGCGAGAAGCGGCTGGCTCAACATTGCCGGCGGCTGCTGCGGCACCACGCCGGAACACATCAAGGCAATTGCAGACGCGGTGCGTGGCGTTGCGCCGCGCATCATCCCCGCGCTGCCGAAGAAGCTGCGCCTGGCTGGCCTCGAGCCGCTCAACGTCGGCGACGACTCGCTGTTCGTGAACGTCGGCGAACGCACCAACGTTACCGGATCGAAGGCATTCGCCCGCCTCATCCTGGCCGGGGACTACGCCGCGGCGCTGTCCGTCGCACGCCAACAAGTCGAGAACGGCGCGCAGATGATCGACGTCAACATGGATGAGGCGATGCTCGATTCTGAGAAGGCGATGACGACCTTTCTCAGCCTGATCGCTTCCGAGCCCGATATCGCACGGGTACCGGTAATGATCGATTCCTCGAAGTGGAGCGTGATCGAAGCCGGATTGAAGTGCGTACAGGGCAAAGGGGTCGTCAATTCGATCAGCCTGAAGGAAGGCGAGGCGGAATTCCTGCGCCAGGCGCGCCTGGTACGCAAGTACGGCGCGGCCGCGATCGTGATGGCCTTCGACGAGAAAGGCCAGGCAGACACGCTCGAGAAGCGCAAAGCCATCTGCCAGCGCTGCTACGACCTGCTCACGCGCGAAGCCGACTTCCCGCCGGAAGACATCATTTTCGATCCGAACATCTTCGCCATTGCGACCGGACTCGAAGAACACGCCCGCTACGGCATCGATTTCCTGGACGCGGTCGGCTGGATCCGCGAGAGCCTGCCCTTTGCAAAGGTGTCGGGCGGCGTCTCGAACCTGTCGTTCTCGTTCCGCGGCAACGATGCGGTGCGTGAAGCGATGCACACCGCGTTCCTGTATCACGCGGTGCGTGCCGGAATGTCGATGGGCATCGTGAATGCAGGGCAACTCGGCGTTTACGAGGAAATCGAGCCGCAGCTCCGCGAGCACGTCGAGGACGTGATCTTCGACCGGCGCGAGGACGCGACCGAGCGCATGATCGAGTTTGCCAACTCGGTCAAGACGGGCGCCAAGGAAAAGGTCAAGGACGAGTCCTGGCGCAGCGGCGGCGTCGAGCAGCGGCTGGCGCACGCACTGGTAAGCGGCATTGCGACGTACGTCCTCGAGGACACGGAGGAGGCGCGCCTCAAGTTCGCGCACCCGATAGAGGTGATCGAAGGGCCGCTGATGGACGGCATGAACGTCGTCGGCGACTTGTTCGGCGCGGGCAAGATGTTCCTGCCGCAGGTAGTGAAATCGGCGCGCGTCATGAAACTGGCCGTAGCCCACCTGATTCCGTTCATCGAGGCGGAGAAGGAGAAGAGCGGCGAGGCGGGGCGTGCCAAGGGTAAGGTCGTAATCGCGACGGTCAAGGGCGACGTGCATGACATCGGCAAGAACATCGTGGCGGTGGTGCTCCAATGCAACAACTACGATGTGGTCAACCTCGGTGTGATGGTGCCGGCGCAGAAGATCCTCGAGACCGCGCGGCAAGAGAAAGCCGACGCCATTGGTCTGTCCGGACTGATCACTCCGTCGCTTGAGGAAATGGCGCACGTGGCGCGCGAGATGCAGCGCGAAGGCTTCGAGGTACCGCTGTTGATCGGCGGTGCCACGACTTCGCGCGCACACACCGCGGTGAAGATCGCGCCGAACTACCCGGGGCCGGTGGTGTACGTGCCGGACGCCTCGCGCAGCGTCACGGTGGTCAGCAGCCTGCTGTCGTCCGAGCAGCGCGAGGGCTTCGTGGCGGAAGTCCGCGCCGACTACGAGCGAATCCGCACGCAGCACCGGGAGAAGAAAGGGCCTGGCCCCCTGCACCCGATCGCCGAGGCGCGCAGGCTCGGACTGAAGACCGACTGGGCGAGCTACCGTCCGCCGGTTCCGCGCAAGCTGGGGGTTACCGTGCTGCGAGAGTACCCGCTCGACGAATTGGTGCCCTACATCGACTGGACGCCGTTCTTCCAGACCTGGGAGCTGTCGGGCTCGTACCCGAAGATCCTTCAGGATCCGGTTGTGGGCGAGGCGGCGCGCAAGCTGTTCGCGGACGCCCAGCAGGAACTCGGGCGCCTGGTGGCGGAAAAATGGATCACCGCCAACGCCGTGTTCGGCCTGTTCCCCGCTGCGCGGGTAAGCGGGGATGACATCGAGGTCTACGCCGACGAGCGGCGACGCGAAGTCCTGATGACCTGGCACAACCTGCGGCAGCAGAACCACAAGCCGGCCGGGCGGCCCAACCTGTGCCTGGCCGATTTCGTGGCGCCGAAGGACTCGGGGGTGCCGGATTACATCGGCGCGTTCGCGGTCACCGCGGGCGGTGGCATCGAGTCCAGGATCGCCGAGCTCGAAGCACGCCACGACGATTACAGCGCGATCATGCTCAAGTCGCTCGCCGACCGGCTGGCAGAGGCGCTCGCCGAGCGCCTGCACGAA
>DATFMS010000192.1:0-3474 GCA_035266805.1 Burkholderiales bacterium
GGGCAGGCACTATCCGGCGATGACGGTGGTGCAGGTGAGCGGCCTGGTCGAGGACCGGGCGCGGCTCGAGATCGAGGCCACGGCAGTCGTGCCCGATTGAGGGGGGGGGAGATGAAAGTCAGCATCATCGGCGGCGGGCCCGGAGGCCTCTACTTCGCCCTGCTGGCGAAAAAGGCCTGGCCCGACGGGGAAGTCACGCTCTGCGAGCGTAACCGCCCGGACGATACCTTCGGCTTCGGCGTGGTCTTTTCCGACCAGACGCTCGACACCTTCAAGGCCTACGACGTGCCCAGCTACGAGGCGATCCGGCGCCGCTTCGCCTACTGGGACGACGTCGACGTGGTGTACAAGGGGCGCACGATGCGCTCGAGCGGAAACGGCTTCTGCGGCTGCTCGCGCGTCGCGCTGCTGTCCATCCTGCGCGAGCGCTGCCGCGAGCTCGGGGTGAAGTTCGAGTTCCAGCGCGAGGTGGACGACGTCACGGAGTTTCCCGGGGCCGACCTGATCGTCGCCGCCGACGGCATCAACTCCCGGGTGCGCGAGAGGTACCGCGCGCACTTCCGCCCCAGCGTCGACCTGCGGCCGAACAAGTTCACCTGGCTCGGCTCGACCCGCCCGCTGGATGCGTTCAAGTATTTCTTTCGCGAAACGCCGGAGGGCATCATCCTGGCGCACTGCTACCAGTACGAGAAGGGCCGCAGCACCTGGGTGATCGAAACCGACGAGCAGACCTGGAACAACTTCGGTTTCGACGCGAAGAGCGAGCCCGAGATGCTGGCGACGCTCGAGCGCGTGTTCGCCGACGAGCTCGACGGCCACAGGCTGCTCGCCAATCGCTCGATCTGGCGCAACTTTCCCACCATCACCAACGCCACCTGGGTCATGGGCAACGTGGTGCTGGTCGGCGACGCCAAGGCCACCGCCCACTTCTCGATCGGATCGGGCACCAAGCTGGCGATGGAAGACGCGATCGCGCTCTACGACGCCTTGACCAGGGAAGAGTCGATCAGCGCAGCGCTGCGGGTGTACGACACGGCGCGCCGGGAAGAGGTCGAAAAGACCCAGCACGCGGCCAACGTGTCGCTCGCCTGGTTCGAGCACATGAGGCGCTACTGGAACATGGACCCGCTGCAGTTCGCCTTCGGCGTCATGTCGCGCTCGAAGCAGATCACCTGGGAAAATCTCGAGCTGCGCGATCCAGAATTTGTCCGGGATGTGAGAATCTGGTTTTCAAGCAAGGTAAGAGATCAAGGGTTCGACGTGGACCTCGAGAACCTCCCGGTGCCGATGTTCACCCCGTTCCGCCTGCGCGGCATGACGCTCGAGAACCGCGTCGTGGTCTCGCCGATGGACCAGTACTCCGCGGTTGACGGCGTGCCGACCGACTGGCACTTCGTGCACTACGGCGCGCGCGCCGTCGGCGGCGCCGGCCTGCTGTATATGGAGATGACCTGCACCTCGCCCGAAGCGCGCATCTCGCCCGGGTGCACCGGACTGTGGAACGACCAGCAGCGCGACGCCTTCAGGCGCATCGTCGATTTCTGCCATGCCAATTCGAAGGTCAAGCTTTGCATGCAGCTCGGCCACGCCGGGCGCAAGGGCTCGACCCAGCTCGGCTGGGAGCGAATCGACCACCCGCTGGAGAGCGGCAACTGGCCGCTGCTGTCGGCGTCGCCGATCCCCTACTACGAAGGCGAATCGCAGCTGCCGCGTGAAATGACCCGCGCGGATATGGAGCGGGTCGTCGCCGAATTCGTGCGCGCGACGAACTACGCGCAGCAGGCCGGCTTCGATATGCTCGAGTTGCACATGGTGCATGGTTACCTGCTGGCGAGCTTCATCTCGCCGCTGACCAACAATCGTGGCGACGAGTATGGCGGCGCGATCGCCAACCGGATGCGCTTCCCGCTCGAAGTATTCGGCGCCTGCCGCGCCGCGTGGCCGCAGGACAAGCCGATGTCGGTGCGCATCTCGGCCACCGACTGGGCGCCGGGCGGGCTGTCCGGGGACGATCTGATGGCGCTCGCGCGCATGCTCAAGGACGCCGGCTGCGACCTGATCGACTGCTCGACCGGGCAGACGGTGCCGCAGCAGGCACCCGTTTACGGGCGCATGTACCAGGCGCCGTTCTCAGATTGGGTGCGCAACGAGGTCGGCATCGCCACCATGACCGTCGGCGCGATCACCACGGCGGACCAGGTCAACACCCTGCTTGCGTCGGGCAAGGCGGATCTGGTGGCGCTCGCGCGCCCGCACCTGTCGAATCCCTATTTCACGTTGCAGGCCGCCGCCTGGTACCAGCACCAGCCACAGCACTGGCCGCTGCCCTACCTCCCGGGGCGCGATCAGGCCCTGCGCAACGCGCCGCGAGAGCGAGCTGAGCTGACCGAGCTGCGGCTGCGCGCGCGCCCGGCTAGCCACGAGGTCAAGGCGGCGTGAGAACCGCGCGCAGGCGCTGCGCCTGGGCGACGAACCCCCTCTCGATCGCCTACCACGACCGCGAATGGGGCGTGCCGGTGCGCGACGACCGCAAGCTGTTCGAATTTCTGATACTCGAAGGCGCCCAGGCGGGGCTGTCGTGGGACACGATCCTGAAGAAGCGCGAGCGATACCGGGAGGTGTTCGACGACTTCGACCCGGAAAAGGTCGCGCGCTACGGCGCGAAGAAGAAGGCGCAACTGCTCGCCGATGCGGGGATCGTGCGCAACCGCGCCAAGATCGAGGCGGCGGTGGGCAACGCGCGCGCGTTTCTCGCGGTGCGCGACGAGTTCGGCAGCTTCGCGCGCTATGTCTGGGGATTCGTCGGCGGCAAGCCGCTGCGCAACCGCCGCCCGCGGGGAGCGCCGATCCCGGCGCAAAGCGCGATCTCGGACGCGCTGTCCAGGGACCTCAAGCGACGCGGATTCAAGTTCGTCGGCTCGACGATCGTGTATGCTTTCATGCAGGCGGTCGGCATGGTGGACGACCATATGGTCGGTTGCTTTCGCCGCCGCGCAGCGCCGCGCAGATGAGGATCGTTCTCTTTCTTGCCCTGTTTCTGGTCGCCGCCCCTGCGGCGCTCGCCTACGACGCAAACGGCGTGGCGCTCGGCGCCGGCGAGCGCGACGTGAAGGAAGCCTTTCCCAGCGCGCACTGCCAGCCCCTCGAGTGGAAGTCGATCGCCGCCGACCGGCGCTGCGACGATGCCCGGATTGCTTTCGCCGGGGTGCGGGCGCGCATTACCTTCTACCTCAAGAACGACGCAGTGCAGGCGTTCGACGTGCGTTTCAGTCCGCAAGACCGCGAACGGGTGGTGCGCTACCTGAAGTCGCGTTACGGCGAACCGATGTCGGAGCGTACCGATACATTCCGCCGCGACGGCAAGCCGGACCGGCAGGTCTACAAAGTGCGCTGGGAGAGCGGCCAGGACAAGGCGCTGCTGTCGGCTCAGCTCGACCGCAATCGAGCGCAGCTCGAGGTATCGCGCGGCGATTT
>DATFMS010000193.1:0-5389 GCA_035266805.1 Burkholderiales bacterium
GGGCGACGCGTCCTCGTTGGCGCGGGTGCCGATCGGCGCCGGGTCGCCGCGGGTGGCGATGTTCTCCTTAAGCGTGACTGGCACCCCGTCCAGCCCCGACAGGGGCGCGCCGGCGCGCCAGCGCGCCTCGGCTGCCCGCGCCTGGGCAAGGGCCCCGCCGCGGTCGAGGCGGTACATCGCGTTCAGCTTCGGCTCCCAGGCGTCGATTCGCGCCAGCTGGCCGGTTGCCGCCTCGACCGGCGAGAGCGCGCCGCGCCGGTACTGCTCGGCGAGCTCGGTTGCGGAAAACTCATGGATCGCGGTCATCGATGGGGCTCCCCTGTTTGCGGCAAATATATATTGTCCGCCCTGGCAGCCCGGCCCCTGGGGGTACCCGTTTTGCGAAATTCGGGCAGTAAGCTTGCCGGCGCCCCGGGTTGACGCTGGTCAAACTGAGCGTTCCAGGGCTAGAGTTAAATGGTTTTTCGGCCGCGGCACTAGCGCGGACCTAACTGGAGAGGAGATTTCCATGCGTATGAAGACCTTCGCCGCGGCGCTTGCCGGGGCAACTCTCGTCGCGGCGGCACCGTCGTACGCGGCAACCGAAATCCAGTGGTGGCACTCAAACACCGGCAGAAACGCAGAATTGATAGGCAAGTTCGTCGACGAATTCAACGCCTCGCAGTCCGATTACAAGGTGGTGGCGGTGTACAAGGGGAGTTACGCCGAATCGATGTCGGCCGCGATCGCCGCCTACCGCGCCAAGAACCCGCCCGATATCGTCCAGGTGTTCGAGGTCGGCACCGCGACCATGATGGCGGCCAAAGGGGCGGTAGTGCCTGTCTACAAGGTGATGCACGACGCGGGCGAGAAGTTCGACCCGAAGGCCTACCTGCCGGCGGTGGCGAGCTACTACACCGATCAGCGCGGGAGAATGATTTCGCTGCCTTTCAACAGCTCGACCACGGTCTTGTTCTACAACAAGGACATGTTCCGCAAAGCCGGTCTCGATCCGAACAAGCCGCCGAAAACCTGGGAAGAGCTCGGCGCCGATGCGGCGAAGATCAAGGCTTCGGGCGCGTCCTGCGCCTTTACCACCTCGTGGCAGTCCTGGGTGCAGCTTGAGAGCACGAGCGCATGGCATAACGTGCCGTTTGCGACGCTGGACAACGGCTTCGGCGGGATGGGCGCGAGGCTAACGTTCAACAACCCGGTCATGGTCAAGCACATCGCGTTCCTCGGACAGATGGCCAAGGACGGCCGCTTCACCTACGTCGGGCGCAGCAGTGCGCCGGACTCCAAGTTCTACGCCGAAAAAGACCCCTGCGCGATGATTACCGAGTCGTCTGCGTCGTACGGCAAGACGAAGAAGAACGCCAAATTCGATTTCGGGATCTCGGAGCTGCCCTACCACGAGGGGGTCAAGGGCGCGCCGCAGAACACGATCATCGGCGGTGCGAGCCTGTGGGTGTTCTCGGGCAAACCGAAATCGCATTACAAGGGAATCGCCGAGTTCTTCACCTTCATCTCCTCGCCCAAGATCCAGGCCGAGTGGCATCAGGTCACGGGTTACGTGCCGATCACCGTGGCGGCGTACGAGCTGACCAAGAAAGAAGGCTACTACGAGAAGAACCCCGGCACGGACATCGCGGTCACGCAGCTGCTGCTCAAGCACCCGACGAAAGCCTCGAAGGGACTGCGCCTCGGGAACATGGTGCAGATCCGCAACATCGACAACGAGGAGCTCGAGGCGGTGTGGACCGGCAAGAAAACCGCCAAGCAGGCGCTCGACGAGGCGGTCAAGCGCGGCAACGAAGAGCTGCGCAAGTTCGAGCGCGCCAACCGCTAGCGGCAAGGTTCGGAAACATTTGAACGCAGGGACGGCTCCGCAAGGGGCCGTCTTCTTGTCATGTCCTCGCAAAAGCGCGCCCAGTACCCCGTCAGCTGGCTCCCCTATGCGCTGGTCGCGCCCCAGCTTGCGATCACGATAATCTTCTTCTTCTGGCCGGCGTCGCAGGCGATGTGGCAGTCGCTGCTGGTGCAGGATGTGTTCGGCGCGCACGTGCAGTTCGTCGGCCTGCTCAATTTCCGCGAGCTGTTCGCCGATCCCTACTACCTCGGCTCGTTCTGGGTCACGGGCGAGTTCGCGGTCCTGGTGACGGGCTCGGCGCTGATTGTGTCGTTGGTACTCGCCGCGTGCTGCGACTACCTGATCCGCGGCACGCGCGGCTACAAGATGCTGCTCGTATGGCCCTACGCGGTCGCGCCGGCGCTCGCCGCGGTGCTGTGGGCGTTCATCTTCAGCCCCGGCGTGGGAATCCTCACCTACGTGCTGAGGCACTGGTTCGGCTATGACTGGAACTACCTGCTCAACGGCGGCCAGGCGCTGACCCTGGTGGTGATCGCCTCGGCCTGGAAGCAGATCTCTTACAATTTCCTGTTCTTTCTATCGGGCATGCAGGCGATCCCGAAGTCGCTGATCGAGGCGGCGGCGATCGACGGCTCGGGGCCGCTCAGGCGCTTCGCCACCATCGTCTTCCCGCTGCTCGCGCCGACCACCTTCTTCCTTATGGTGGTCAACGTCGTTTATTCGTTCTTCGACAGCTTTGGCGTGATCGATACCACGACCCAGGGCGGGCCCGTGCGGGCGACCAACCTGCTCGTGTACAAGGTTTTCGAAGACGGCTTCAAGGGCGGCGACCTGGGCGGATCGGCGGCGCAGTCGGTGGTGCTGATGGTGATCGTGATCAGCCTTACCGTGATCCAGTTCCGCTACATCGAGCGCAGGATCCAGTACGCATGATCGAGCACCGTCCCGGCCTGACGCTGTTCTGCCACGCGACGCTGCTGTTCGCCGTCGCGACCCTGGTGTTCCCGGTGTGGATCACCTTGGTTGCCTCGACCCATACCGCAAACGAGATGCGGCAGGTGCCGATTCCGCTGTGGCTCGGCACCCACATGTTCGAGAACTACTACACCGTGCTCACCAAGGGCGTCGAAGGCGCGAGCACTGCGCCAGTCGCGCGGATGCTGCTCAACAGCTTGATCATGGCGCTGTCGATCTCGATCGGCAAGATCGTGATATCGATCGTCTCGGCGTTCGCGATCGTGTACTTCCGCTTCCCGCTCAAGATGTTTTTCTTCTGGATGATCTTCGTTACCCTCATGCTGCCGGTCGAGGTGCGCATCTTCCCGACCTACAAGGTGGTCGCCGACCTGCACATGATCGACACCTACGCCGGGCTGACGCTGCCGCTGATCGCTTCGGCCACCGCGACCTTCTTCTTCCGCCAGTTCTTCCTCACCGTCCCTGACGAGCTGATGGAAGCGTCGCGCGTGGACGGCGCGGGGCCGCTGCGCTTTTTCTGGGACGTCGTGGTGCCCCTTTCGCGCACCAACATGGCGGCACTGTTCGTGATCCTGTTCATCTACGGCTGGAACCAGTACCTGTGGCCGCTGCTGGTAACCACCCAGGAGAACATGTACACCGCCGTAATCGGCATCAAGCGCATGATGCCGGGCGGTGAACAGGCGGTCGACTGGAACCTCGTGATGTCGGCGGCGATGCTGACGATGCTGCCGCCGGCGCTGGTGGTGATCCTGATGCAGAAATGGTTCGTCAAAGGCCTCATCGAACAGGAAAAGTAAATGGCTACCGTATCGATCCGCAACGTGAAGAAGTCCTTCGGCGAGACGGAGGTGGTGCACGGCATCTCGATGGAGATCACCGACGGCGAGTTCGTGGTGATGGTGGGGCCATCGGGGTGCGGCAAATCGACGCTGTTGAGGATGGTGGCGGGGCTGGAGTCGATCACTGCGGGGGAGATCGCGATCGACGGCAAGGTGGTGAACAACCTGGAGCCCAAGGACCGGGACATCGCGATGGTGTTCCAGAACTATGCGCTGTACCCGCACATGAGCGTGCACGACAACATGGCCTACGGGCTGAAGATCCGCGGGCTGGCGAAGTCGGAAATCGACGCACGGGTGAACCGCGCGGCGGACATTCTCGAGCTCTCGAAGCTGCTGAAGCGCCGGCCGCGGGAGCTCTCCGGCGGGCAGCGCCAGCGCGTGGCGATGGGGCGTGCGATCGTGCGCGAGCCGAAGGTGTTCCTGTTCGACGAGCCGCTGTCGAACCTCGACGCGAAGCTGCGGGTGCAGATGCGGGAAGAGCTGCAGGCGCTGCACAAGCGGCTGGCGACCACGACGCTGTACGTGACGCACGACCAGGTCGAGGCGATGACGCTGGCGCACCGCATGCTGGTGATGAGCATCGGCAAGACCGAGCAGATCGGCGCGCCGCTGGAGGTGTACAGCAAGCCGGCGACGACGTTCGTGGCCGGCTTCATCGGCTCGCCGCCGATGAACCTGATCGCGGGGCGGCTGCAGGCCGACGGAACTAGCCTAGCGGCCGACGGCGACACGCGCCTGAAGCTGCCGCAGGCCTACCCGCAGCTTGGCGGGCGCAGCGTGCTGCTGGGGGTACGGCCCGAGCACCTGGAGATCTGCGCTGAGAGCGAGGCGCTGTTGGTGCCGCAGGTGGACTTCATCGAGCTGCTGGGCTCGGACTCGCTGGTGTACGGGCACGTCGGGAAGGACAAGGCGAGCCCGCGCGTGGCCGCGCGGCTGCACGCCTCGGTCAAGCCGCAGGACGGGCACCTGCCGCTGCGCTTCGCGCCCGAGGACCTGCACTTCTTCGACCCAGACACAGGCAAGCGGATCGAGGCTTGATCTGCGTCAAACGGAGCCAGATCAGGGTGGCTATAAGTGATCCAGCCGGTCCGCGCAATCGCGCGGGCGACGCACACATGGGAGGCCTGAAATGAAAGTCAGACAATGGCTGTTGACCGTGCTCGCTTTGACGCTCGGCGCATGTCTCGCAGCGCCGTCTGCGCTCGCCGCGGGCAAGGTCCAGATCACCTGGTGGCATGCCATGAGTGGATCCCGCCTCAAGGTGGTCAACAAGATCGTCTCGGACTTCAACGCTTCGCATCCGGGCATCGAGCTGACGGCGCTCTACACCGGGACCTACGCGGAGACGTTGACCAAGTACGTCGCCGCCTACCGCTCGAAGACGGCGCCCAACCTGATGCAGTCGTACGAGGTCGGGACCCAGCAGATGCTCTCGAGCGGTGCGATCATCCCGGTGTACGAGATCCCGGGCATGGTCGACGAGACCTGGGACTGGGCGCAGTACGTCATTCCGATCACGAACTATTATTCGACTGCCGGCAACCTCTGGTCGATGCCGTTCAATTCTTCGACGGCGATGCTGTACTACAACAAGGATCTGTTCGCCAAGGCCGGGCTCGATCCGAACCGTCCGCCCACCACCTGGGGGGAAGTGGAGGCCTATGGCAAGAAGCTGCTGGCGAGCGGCGCGGTCAAGCACGTGATGTCGTTCGGCTGG
>DATFMS010000194.1:0-19825 GCA_035266805.1 Burkholderiales bacterium
GCAAGGCGCTGGCCGACCTTGGCGGCAAGCCGATGGTGGTGCGGGTGTGCGAGAGGGCGCAGGCAAGCGGCGCCGGGCGCGTATGCGTCGCCACCGACGACGAGCGCATCGCGCAGGCGGTGCGCGCGCAGGGTTTCGAGGCGCGCATGACGCGCGCGGACCACGCTTCCGGGACCTACCGCGTCGCCGAGGCCGCGCTCGCACTGGGGCTTGCCGATCAGGCGCTGGTGGTGAACGTGCAAGGCGATGAGCCGCTGATCGCGCCCGAGTTGATCAGCGACGTCGCGGCGGCGCTCGGCGGCGACGCCGAGGCGAGCGTCTCCACCGCGTGCCATCTGATCGGTGACGCGGCGTCGGTCTTCAACCCGAACGTGGTCAAGGTCGTGCTCGACGCGAACGGGCGCGCGCTGTATTTCAGCCGCGCCCCGATCCCCTTCGCCAGGGACGCCTACGCCGCGGGCGGGCGCGAGCCACCCGCCGGACTGCCGTGCTATCGTCATCTGGGCATCTACGGTTACCGCGTCGGCTTTCTCAGGCGCTACGCCAGCCTCGCGCCGTCGCCGCTCGAGCAGTTCGAGTCGCTCGAGCAGCTGCGCGTGCTTTGGCACGGTTACCGCATTGCGGTGACGGTCTCGGCGCACGAGGTTCCACCCGGCGTCGACACGCCGCAGGACCTCGAAACGGTGCGCGCGCTGTTTGACCGAACTGGCGATTCCGGCTAAGGTCAGCGGCGTTTCCGGCGCCAGAAAAAGCGCTTGTGCGCCGCGCTTGAAGTCTCATACCGCCACGGAATTTCAGACATGCGCTTGATCCTGCTGGGGCCGCCGGGCGCAGGCAAGGGAACGCAAGCCGGCTACATCATGGCGCGCTACGGCATTCCGCAGATCTCTACCGGGGACATGCTGCGCGCAGCCGCCAAAGCCGGCACGCCGCTCGGTATCGAGGCGAAGAAGCTGATGGACGGCGGACAGCTGGTGCCGGACAGGATCGTGATCGACCTGGTCAAGGAGCGGTTGAAGCAGCCAGACTGCGCCAAAGGCTACCTTTTCGACGGTTTTCCGCGCACCATAGCGCAGGCCGAAGCAATGAAGCGAGCCAGCGTTCCGATCGAATTCGTGCTCGAAATCGACGTCCCGGACGAGGAGATCATCGTCCGCATGAGCGGACGCCGCGTGCACCCGGGCTCCGGCCGTACCTACCACGTCAAGTTCAATCCGCCGAAAGCGGACGGAAGGGACGACGTCACCGGCGAGCCGCTGATCCTGCGCGACGACGACAAGGTCGAGACGGTCAAGAAGCGCCTCGAGGTGTACAAGGCGCAGACGCGGCCGCTGCTCGAGTATTACGCCGGTTGGGCCGCGACCGGCGATGCCCGCGCGCCGCGCTGCTGCCGCATCTCCGGCAGCGGCTCGGTGGAGCAGATCCGCGACCGCGTATTTGCAGCACTCAATGGAGGCAAAGCATGACCCGCGCCAAGCTGCGCAACGCCCTTTATGCCCAGTCAGGCGGAGCAACCGCCGTTATCAACGCCTCGGCCTGCGGGGTGATAGAGGCTGCGCGCCGCGCCAAGGGGCGCATCGGCAAGCTGTATGCCGCGCGCAACGGCATCCTCGGCGCGCTCAACGAGGAGCTGATCGACACTTCCAAGGAGAGCGCCGCCGCGGTGCGCGCGCTCAAACACACGCCGGGGGCCGCGTTCGGCTCCTGCCGCTACAAGCTCAAGAGCCTGGATCAAGACCGCGCCAAGTACGAGCGCCTGGTGGAGGTGCTGCGCGCGCACGACATCGGCTGGTTCTTCTATAACGGCGGCAACGACTCTGCCGACACCACCTGGAAGCTGTCGCAGATCAGCGCCGCGATGAACTACCCGCTGAGCGCGATCGGGGTGCCGAAGACCATCGACAACGATCTGGTCGGCACCGACTGCTGCCCGGGCTTCGGTTCGGTGGCGAAATACGTCGCCACCTCGATTCGCGAGGCCGGGCTCGACGTGGCCTCGATGGCGAGCACCTCGACCCGCGTATTCGTGCTCGAGGTGATGGGGCGCCACGCCGGCTGGATCACCGCCGCCTGCGGCCTCGCCGCGGAGCGCCCGGGCGAGCCGCCGCACGTGCTGCTGTTCCCCGAGCTGCCGTTCGACGAGGCGGCGTTCCTCGAGCGGGTGAAGCAGACGGTCGAGCGCATCGGTTACTGCGTGGTCGCGGTGTCCGAAGGCGTGCGCGACCGGCAGGGCAGGTTCCTGGCCGAAGCGGGCTCGGTCGATGCCTTCGGCCACAAGCAGCTCGGCGGGGTCGCGCCGGTCATCGCGCAGATGGTCCAGGAGCGCCTGGGCTACAAGCCGCACTGGGCCGTGGCCGACTACCTGCAGCGTGCCGCGCGGCATGTCGCCTCCAAGACCGACGTCGACCAGGCCTACGGCGTGGGTCAGGCCGCCGTTAAGCTTGCGCTCGAGGGCCGCAACGCGGTGATGCCGGTGATCGTGCGCACCTCGGACCGGCCTTACCGCTGGAAGATCGGCATGGCGCCACTCGATCAGGTGGCGAACCGGGAGCGGCGCGTGCCGCGCGACTTCGTCAGCGCGGATGGCTTCCATATCACCGCGGCGTGTCGGCGTTACCTCGCGCCGCTGGTGGTCGGGGAGGCGCCGCCGCCCTTCCGCGGTGGGCTGCCGGACTACGTCGCGCTGCGCAAAGTGGCGCTGCGAAAGCGGCTGCGAACCGCCTTCAAAGCCTAGCCGCGCCGCGGCCGTCGCGGCTTTTCTGCTAAAATCCGCGCCTTTCCTGCGGGCGTCCCCGCCCGCAAGCCCAAACGATCAAACAAGGGGAGCAAGACCATGTCCGGAGGAGTCATTTTCGCGCTGGCGTGTGCCGTCATCGGAATCCTTTATGGCGCCATCTCGATCAAGTGGATCCTGGCGCAGCCCGACGGCAACGAGCGCATGCGCGAGATCGCGGCGGCGATCAAGGAAGGCGCGACTGCCTACCTTTGGCGCCAGTACACGACCATCGCCATCGCCGGCCTGGTTCTGTTCCTGGTGATCGGCTTCATTCCCCAGCTCGGCTGGGCGACCGCCTGGGGCTTCTTCATCGGCGCGGTGTTCTCGGGCCTGTCGGGCATCATCGGCATGAACGTCTCGGTGCGCGCCAATGTGCGCACTGCCGAGGCTGCGCGCACCGGGCTGAACGAGGCGCTGAACATAGCGTTCCGCGGCGGCGCGATAACCGGTCTGCTGGTGGTCGGACTCGGCCTGCTCGGGTGCGCCGGCTACTTCGCGCTGCTGTACGCGAATGCGCTCGACAAGTCCAATCTCGCTCACCTGATTCATCCGCTGGTGGGTCTGGGCTTCGGCGGCTCGCTGATCTCGATCTTCGCCCGGCTGGGCGGCGGGATCTTTACCAAGGGCGCCGACGTCGGCGCCGATCTGGTCGGCAAGGTCGAGGCCGGCATTCCCGAGGACGACCCGCGCAACCCGGCGGTGATCGCCGACAACGTCGGCGACAACGTCGGCGACTGCGCCGGCATGGCCGCCGACCTGTTCGAGACCTACGCCGTCACTCTCATCGCCACCATGCTGCTCGGCGCGCTGCTGGTGAAGGACGTCAATGCGCTCATCTATCCGCTGGCGATCGGCGGCTTCTCGATCCTGGCTTCGATCATCGGTACCTGGTTCGTGAAGGCGAAGGCAGGCGAGAAGAACGTGATGCCCGCCCTGTACAAAGGCCTGTGGGTCGCCGGCATCCTGGCGGTGATCGCGTTCTGGCCGATCACGCAGGTCATGATGGGCGACATCGTCGCCAACGTGCCGTTCGAGATTTCCGGCCGCGACACGATGATCGGGGTCTGGAACCTGTGGGGCGCCGCAGTCGTCGGCCTGGTGCTGACCGGCTTCATGGTGTGGATCACGGAGTACTATACCGGCACCCAGTTCAAGCCGGTGCGGCACATCGCGGACGCCTCGAACACCGGCCACGCGACCAACATCATCGCCGGACTCGGCGTGTCGATGAAGTCGACCGCCTTCCCGGTGCTCGCGGTCTGCGTCGCGATCTTCGTCTCGTACTCGCTGGCGGGCCTTTACGGCATCGCGATCGCCGCGACCTCGATGCTGTCGATGACCGGCATCATCGTCGCGCTCGACGCCTACGGCCCGATCACCGACAACGCGGGCGGCATCGCAGAGATGGCCGACCTGCCCGGCACGGTGCGCGCGATCACCGACCCGCTAGACGCGGTCGGCAACACCACCAAGGCGGTGACCAAGGGCTATGCCATCGGCTCGGCCGGCCTGGCGGCACTGGTGCTGTTCGCCGACTACACCCACGCCCTCGACACCGCGGGCCACACGCTGACCTTCGACTTGTCGAACCACATGGTCGTGATCGGGCTGCTGATCGGCGGCATGGTGCCGTTCCTGTTCGGCGCCATGGCGATGGAGGCGGTGGGTCGCGCCGCCGGCTCGGTGGTGGTAGAGGTGCGCCGGCAGTTCAAGGAGATTCCCGGCATCATGCAAGGCACGGCCAAGCCCGACTACTCGCGCGCGGTGGATATGCTGACGCGCGCGGCGATCAAGGAGATGGTCGTGCCCTCGCTGCTGCCGGTGCTGGTCCCGATCGTGGTCGGCCTGATCCTCGGGCCGCAGGCGCTCGGCGGCGTGCTGATGGGCACCATCGTCACCGGCCTGTTCGTCGCCATTTCGATGACCACCGGCGGCGGCGCCTGGGACAACGCCAAGAAGTACATCGAGGACGGCAACTTCGGCGGCAAGGGCTCCGACGCGCACAAGGCGGCGGTGACCGGCGACACGGTGGGCGACCCGTACAAGGACACCGCGGGCCCGGCCGTCAACCCGCTGATCAAGATCATCAACATCGTTGCCCTGCTGATCGTGCCGTTGATGGTTTGAGCGCGCGCTTGATGGGCAGTCACAAAGGGGCGGCTGAGGCGGCCCCTTTTTCTTTTATCGCTATCCGCCCGCAATGAGCAAGATCCTTATCCTCTACTCGACGATTGATGGGCACACGCTGAAGATCTGCGGGCGGCTGCGGCAGGTCGTCGAGCAGGCGGGGCATGAGGTGACGTTGGCCGAACTGCGGGGCCGGCCCGACATCGAGCTCGAGCCCTTCGACAAGATCGTCATCGGCGCCAGCATCCGCTACGGCAAGCACCGCCCACAGGTTGCAGAATTCATGCGCACGAATCGCCGGATTCTGGAGCGCAAGCCGAGCGCGTTCTTTTCCGTCAACATCGTGGCCCGCAAGCAGAACAAGAACACGCCGGAAACAAACCCCTACGTCAGGAAATTCCTGCGCCAGATCGAATGGCGCCCACGGCAGGTCGCCGTGTTCGCGGGCATGCTCGATTATCCGAGATACGGTTTCTGGGACCGCCAGATCATCCGCTTCATCATGTTCCTGACCAAGGGACCGACCGACCCGAACAGCGTGGTCGAGTTCACGGACTGGCGGCAGGTCGAGGCGTTCGGGCAGCAGATCAGTACGATGTAGGTGGGCATGAATGGGCAGGAAACTCAAACCCGGCCGCAGCGGACGCCTCGCTGATCGAAACACTCCTCCGGCCTCGCCCGCACACTGATACAGTGCGCAGCATCATGACGGCGGGAACCGGCATCCGCGAGGCGATCTTCGGCGCGCTGCAGCGGCGCGCCTTCTACGGCTGGACCATCCTCGCCGTCGCCGGACTGGGGATCTTCGCCAGCGGCCCCGGCCAGTCGCACACCTTCAGCGTTTTCGTGGGTCCGATCGGCAGGGACCTCGGCCTGTCGAAAGCGGCAATCGCTTCCGCCTACGGCCTGGCGACGCTCGCCGCGGCGTTCCTGCTGCCGAAGATGGGCCGGCTGGTCGACCGCCACGGCTCGCGTCGCATGACCGTCGTGGTCGCCCTGCTGCTCGGCGTCGCCTGCGCGCTTTTCGGCGCCGCTTCCGGGCTGATTACGCTCGCGGTCGGTTTCGCGCTGCTGCGCTTCTTTGGCCAGGGTTCGCTCATGATGAACTGCGCCACCCTGGTGGCGCAGTGGTTCAGCCGCCGGCGCGGTTTCGCCATGGGACTGATGGCGCTTGGATTCGCCACCTCGATGGCGGTGCATCCTCCGCTCGGCCAGTATCTGATCAATCAGCTCGGCTGGCGCTGGGCCTGGGTTGTGCTCGGCCTGATGACCTGGGTGATCCTGCTGCCGCCGGTGCTGCTGCTGGTCTATGACAAACCCGAAGACAAGGGCCTCGCCCCCGACGGCGAGGCTGCGCCTGCCGATGGCGCGCCGGCCGCCGCGATTGACGGCCTGACGCTGCGCGAGGCGCTCGCGACGCCGACCTTCTACCTGGTCTCGGCGGGCTGGTTCGGGATGGCGATGCTGGTGACGACGCTGCATTTCTATCAGGTATCGATCCTCACCGCGCAGGGGCTGGCGGCGGCGACCGCGGCGCGCGTGTTCCCGGTTTCGGCGCTCGTCATGGTGCTCACGATGCCGATGGTCGGGCGCATGTTCGATCGCCTGCGCACGCGCTACGTGTTCGCCGCCGGGCTGCTGGTGCAGGCGGGCGCGCTGGTCGGCGTGACGCTGGTGGCGGACACCGCCTCGGCGATCGCGTATGCGGCCTGGTTCGGGCTCAACAACGCCTTCAGCATGACCATGTTCGGCTACCTGATGCCGCGCTTCTTCGGCCGCAAGCACCTCGGCAGCCTGCAGGGCACGGGACAGATGGTCGCCGTGGTCGGCGCCTCGCTCGGCCCGCTTCCGGTCGGCCTCGCGTTCGACCTGCTCGGCAGCCCGACGCTCACCCTGCGCCTGCTCGCCCTTTATCCTCTGGCCTGCGCTGTGCTCGCGGCGCTCTGGCTGCGAACACCCGCCGGCGTGACCCACCCCAGCCATCTGGAGTAGCCATGTCCACGCTCGAAATCGCTCCCGGCGAGAGCCTGCACTACGAGTACGACCCGCCCGCTGCCGCGGGGCGCACTTTCGTGTTCGTCAACGCGCTGACCGGCAGCACCGCGGCCTGGCAGCACCCCGAGATCGGCCCGCGGCTGCGCGCCGCGGGCTACGGCACGCTGGCGTGGAACTTCCGTGGTCAGGTCGATACGCGCTTCGGCGAGCGAACCGCGCTTACACCGGAATTGGTGGTCGAGGACCTGCTGCGGCTGCTGAAGAAGGTGGCGCCGCCGCGGCCGATTCTGGTCGGACTTTCGATCGGCGGCTTGTATGCGGCGCAGGCGCAGCTCGCCGGCGCCGGGGCCGAGGCGCTGGTGCTCATCAACACGCTCAGGAAGTCCAGCACGCGCCTGGAATGGATCAATCGCGCGGTCCTGACGCTTGCGCGGCTGGGCGGCTCTCGACTGGTGATGGAGGCGAACCTGCCGATGCTGGCCAACCCCGATCAGCTCGAGGCGATGCGCCCGGGCGCGTTCGGCCCCGAGCCCTACCGGCCGGCGGATCCCGCGGATGGGCTGTTCCGGTTGCTCGAGGGGTCGCTCACCGCGGATTGGGACCTGGCCTACGAGCAGCTGCGCGTTCCGGTTCTGCTGATGACCGGGCGTCACGACCGCGTGTTCTACGTCGCCGAGGACTTCGCCGCGCTCGCCGCGCGCATCCCGGAGCACAGATCGGTGGTGTTCGACGACGCCGGGCATCTGATCCCGATCGAGCGTCCTGCGGCCTTCGCCGCGGCACTGCTCGAATTCGCCCACACGCTGTAGTGCGGCTGGGAGCCGAGATGCTGCGGGCCGGGCGGGCGGCGGCGGTCGCCTTTCTCTTCTATTGCGCTGCCGCCGTCGCGCAGCCGGCGCCCGAGGCCGCAAGCGGCTGGAGCGCGAAACAGGCGGTCAGTGCCAGGCACGAGATGGTCGCGGCGGCGAACCCGCTCGCGGCCGAGGCAGGGCTCGAGATCCTGCACGCCGGCGGCAGCGCGCTCGACGCCGCGATCGCGGTGCAGGCGGTCCTCGGCCTGGTCGAGCCGCAGTCGTCGGGCCTCGGCGGCGGCGCTTTCATGCTTTACTGGTCGGGCGCCGAGCGGCGCGTGCGCAGCTACGATGGGCGGGAGACCGCGCCGCGGGCCGCGCGGCCGGATCGTTTTCTCGACGCGGACGGCCAGCCGCTGCAGTTCTACGACGCGGTGACGAGCGGCAAATCGGTCGGGGTACCGGGCGTGCTGCGCATGCTCGAGCTCGCGCACCGGCGCCACGGGCGCCTGCCCTGGGGGCGCCTGTTCGCACCCGCGATCCGGCTCGCCGAGAGCGGATTTTCGGTCTCGCCGCGTCTGCACCGGCTGCTCGAGCGCGACCGCTTCCTGCGCGACGACGCGAATGCGCGCGCCTTGTACTACCTGGCCGACGGGCGCGCCCTGGCCGTGGGGGCGCGCCTGGTCGACCGGGCTTACGCGGTGACTCTGCGCAGCATCGCCGCGCGCGGCGCGGACGCGCTTTATTCGGGACCGATCGCCGAAGACATCGTGCGCGCGGTGCGGGCCCGCGGCGGCGACCTGACGCCGGGCGACCTCGAGGGCTACATGGCGCTCGAGCGCGAGCCGGTGTGCGGCGCGTACCGCCGGCTGCGCATCTGCGGCATGGGACCGCCCAGCGCGGGCGCGGTGACGCTGCTCGAGCTGCTCGGCGTGCTCGAGCGAACGGCTTTTGATCGCGCGCCGCCGCTGTCGGCGCTGGCGGTGCACTTGTTCAGCGAAGCGTCGCGGCTTGCCTATGCCGACCGCGCGCGCTACATCGCCGACCCCGCGTTCGCCCGGGTGCCGGTGCAGGGACTGCTCGATCCCGCCTATCTCGCGCAGCGCGCGCGCCTGATCGGCGAGCGCTCGATGGGGGCGGCGCAACCCGGGCAGCCGGCGCTGGCGCCGCTTGCCGCCGACGTGCCGGACACCGAGCACGAAGGCACCAGTCATGTCTCGATCGTCGACCGCGACGGCGACGCGTTGGCCATGACCACCACGATCGAGAACGCGTTCGGCAGCCGCATCATGGTGCGCGGCTTTCTGCTCAACAACGAGCTCACGGACTTTTCCTTCCAGCCGCAGGCGCGCGGGCTGCCCGCGGCGAACCGCGTCGAGGCGGGCAAGCGGCCACGCAGCACCATGGCGCCGACGCTGGTGTTCGACCGCCACGGCGCGCTGCGCATGCTGCTCGGCTCCCCGGGCGGGCCGGCGATCGTCGATTACGTCGCCAAGACCCTGGTCGCGGCGCTGGACTGGGGCTACGACATCCAGGCAGCAATCTCGGCGCCCAATTTCGGCAGCACCAACGGCCCGACCCTGCTCGAGCGCAACTCCCCGGTTCAGGACCTGGACGGCGCGCTCGCCGAACGCGGTCACGTGCTCAACTTCGCGCACCTCACCAGCGGGGTGCAGGCAATCGAGCGCGTGCCGGGCGGCTGGCGCGGCGGCGCCGATCCGCGGCGCGAAGGCGTCGCGCTCGGCGACTAGGGGGCGGGCGGTGCGGCGAGCGGAAGGCGCACCGCGACCCTGAGGCCGCCGGCGCCGCCGGCGTCGTCGAGCGTGATCGTGCCGCGGTGGTGCTCGACGATCTGCTTGACGATCGCCAGGCCGAGCCCGCTGCCGTCGGTAGCCGCGCCGGCGCGGCGGTAGAAGCGGTCGAACACCCGGTTGCGCTCGTCGGGCGGGATTCCGGGCCCGCTGTCGCTCACCTCGAGCGCGGCCTGCGCGCCGTCGCGGAACGCAGCAATGTCGACGCGACCCGGCGCCGGCGTATAGCGAACCGCATTGTCGACCAGGTTGGAAAGCAGCGCCCGCAAAGCCGCGGCGGCGCCCGCCGCTGCCACCGGCTCGACGCGCGCGAGGCCGAGATCGATGCCCCGGGTCTGCGCCAGCGGCGTGTACTCGGCAACGACATCGCGCGCGAGTTCGTCCAGGCGCACCGCAGTCGGCGCGTCTTTCGCCGGCAGGTCTTCCTCGCGCGCGAGCGTGAGCAGCTGCTGCACCAGGTGGCTGGCGCGCTCGACGCCCTGCTTGAGGCTGCCGAGCGCCTCGCCGCGCTCGGCCTGGTCCGTGGCGCGTTCGGCGATCTGCGCCTGCAGGCGCAGCGCGGTGAGCGGCGTGCGCAGCTCGTGCGCCGCGTCGGCGACGAATGCGCGCTGGGTCTGCAGCGCGCGTTCCAGCCGCTGCAGCAGGTCGTTGAGGGAGTGCACCAGCGGCCGTACCTCCTGCGGCAAGCCGCGCTCGGGAAGCGGTTCGAGCGCGTCGGGCGAGCGGCGTCCGACGTCGCGCGCCAGGCGTTCGAGCGGGGACAGGCCCCTGCCCACGGTGAACCAGATCAGCAGGCCGAGCAGCGGCAGCACGGCGACCAGCGGCCACGCGGTGCGCAGCGCGACGGTGGCGGCGATACGGTTGCGCACGGCGTAAGGCTGGGCGACCTGGATGACGTGGTCTCGCACCTGCACCGAGTACACGCGCCAGCGGCCCTCGCGCGAAGCGACGTCCGCGAAGCCGAGCTGGGCTCGGTCCGGGATGCCGGACCTGGGATGCGACAAATAGAGCCGCACGCCTTGCTGGTTCCAGATCTGGACCAGCACCTCGAGCCCCTGTCCCGGTTCGTCCTCGTGCGGGATCAGGCCGCTCGCAAGCGCGTGGTCGCGGAACGATAGCGCCATCTGCTGCAGCTGGTAGTCGGCGAGCGCGTTGGCTTCCTGGCGCGCGACCAGGTAGGTCGATATTGCGCCCGCCGCGACCGCGAGCGTGGCGCTGCCGAGCAGCCACACCAGCAGCTGGCGCCGGATCGACGAGGTCATCGCGCCTTGGGCACCATGTAGCCTGCGCCGCGTACCGTTCGAATGAACTCCGCGCCGAGCTTCCTGCGCAGGCTGTGAATGAACACCTCAACCGCGTTGGATTCGACTTCCTCGCCCCAGCCGTAGATGCGCTCCTCGAGCTGCGCGCGCGACAGGATCGCGCCGGGGCGCGATATCAGCGCCTCCAGGACCGCGAATTCGCGCGCCGAAAGCGGCAGCGGCTGGTCGCGGTAGGTCGCCTGGTGCGTTCCCGGATTGAGCTTCAGGCCGAGGTGCTCGATGACGGGCTCGGCGCGGCCCTCGCGCCGGCGCACCACCGCCCGTACGCGCGCCGCGAGCTCGTCGAGATCGAACGGCTTCAGCACGTAGTCGTCGGCCCCGGCGTCGAGGCCCTTGATGCGGTCGGGCACCGCGTCGCGCGCCGTGATCACCACCACCGGCGCGGCGTCGCGTCTGGCGCGCATTCCGCGCAGCACGTCCATGCCGTCCTTTTTCGGCAGCCCCAGATCGAGCAGCACACAGTCGTAGCGCTCGGTCTCGAGCGCGAGCTCGGCGGAGCCGCCGTCCTGCACCCAGTCGACCGAAAAGCCGTCATGGCGCAGGCCCTTCTGCACGCTCTCGCCGATCATGCGGTCGTCTTCTACCAGCAGCAGCCGCATTCGCCCACACCTCTTCGAGTCCGCGTGCAGCGGCTATTTTAACTATGTAGCCATGCGCGCATCGATCGTCCATTCGAACACGGCGCGATGGTGGCCATGACCGACGAAGACGCGGCGTTCGAGCTTCCTGCCGTGGTACCGGGCGGTGACCGTATAGTGCCCCTCGGGCAGACTGAGCAGCATGAACGGGCCGTTCGATGTCGCACTGAAGATCTCTTTACCGTGGCCGTCGGTGATGGTCAGCGGCACAGCGGCGGTGAATTCCGCCGGCGCGCCCTTGCGCTCGGGCTTGAGCAGGAATTCGAGCGTCAGCGGGTAGCGGCTGGCGGCGTGCTCGAACGCCTCGGCCTGGGTCTTGCCGATGCCGCCGGAGATCCAGCTGATGTGGCCGCGGCTCTGCAGCGGGGGTAACGCAGCCTCGTCCTTGACGGCGGCATGCGCGACGCCGGCGCACAAAACGGTGGCGAGAAATGCGCTTGAAGTCTTGATCATAACGACCTCCTGTCGCATTGGATTGAGAAAGAGAAAGCGGGGCGGCGCCGGCAGGGGGTTGGGGGGGGAAGCCGGCGCCGCCCGCTCTTCGTCGGCGGCGACTCAGCCGAGGTCCACCGGAACGAAGATCTTCGCGTCCTCGCGCTGGATCAGCAGCGCGACGTGCTTGCCTGATTTGGCGACGAGCGCGCGCAACTGCGTCACGCTTCTCACCCGGTTGCCGTTTACCGCCAGAATGACGTCGCCCTGCTGGATACCGGCCGCGGCGGCCGGGCCGCCAGCGTTCTCGACCACCAGGCCGCCGTCTATCTGCGATTGCCGGTGCTCGTCGCTGGTGAGCGGGCGCACCGCCAGGCCGAGGCGGCCATTGTCGCCGCCGCGTCCCGCGGCGCTCGCCACCTTGGTGCCCTTGAATTCACCGACCGTGACAGTGATCTTCTTGCGGCTGCCCTTGCGCCAGATGTCGAAGCTTGCCTTGGTGCCGGGCTTGACGTTGGCCACCAGCGGCGGCAACTCGGCCGAGCGCTCGACCTTCTGGCCGTTGATGGCGAGGATCACGTCGCCCGACTGCAGCCCTGCCTTGTCCGCCGGGCTGCCGTTTTCGACCGACGAGATCAGCGCGCCCGCGGGCTTGTCGAGGCCGAACGACTGCGCCAGGCCCTGGCTCACTTCCTGGATTGTCACGCCGATGCGGCCGCGCTCGACCTTGCCGTGCGCGAGAAGCTGCTGCTCCACCTGCGAGGCGACGTCGATCGGGATCGCGAACGAGAGTCCCTGATAGCCGCCGGTCCGCGAGTAGATCTGCGAGTTGATGCCGATCACCTCGCCGCTCATGTTGAACAGCGGCCCGCCGGAGTTGCCGGGATTGACCGCGGCGTCGGTCTGGATGAAGGGGGTGTAGGTGCCGTCGGGCAGTGCGCGCGAAGTAGCGCTGACGATTCCCGCGGTAACGGTGTTCTCGAAACCGTAGGGCGAGCCGATCGCCAGCACCCACTGGCCTACCTGCACCGACTTCGAGTCGCCGAGCTTGACCGTGGGCAGGTCCTTGGCGTCGATCTTCAGCACCGCAATGTCGGTCTGCTTGTCGACCCCGATCACCTTGGCCTTGAACTCGCGACGGTCGGACAGCTTGACCATGACGTCGCTCGCGCCGTCGACGACGTGCGCGTTGGTCAGGATGACGCCGTCGGAACGGACGATGAATCCCGAGCCCAGGCCGTGCATCGGGTGCTGCGGCTGCGGGATCTTGAATTGGCGGAAGAACTGCGAGAACGGGTCGTCGCCGCCGAAATCGGGAAGGGGCGAGCGAGCCGAGGTCTGCTGGTTCTCGGTCACGGTGATGTTCACCACTGCGCCGCGATTGGCGTCGACGATAGAGGTGAAACTCGGCAGGGTCTGCGCTACCGCGGGCGCCGGCGCCTGTGCGGCGGGAGTGCTGGCGTGGGCCTGGCTCCACGGCGATTCGATGTGCGTGCCGCCCCAGGCGCCGAGCGACACCAGCCCGGCTGCGGCGAGGGCGACGAAAATACTCTTGGTCTTCATGACGATCTCTCCTTGTCCGCTGGATGCGCACTGGCTGCGCGTTACGGACCGAATCGTCGCCCGGGGGGCTTAACCCAGCCTTAAGAGGTTTCGGCGATGGCGGCGGCAATGCGCTCGACGCAGCGCGCCGGCGATTGCGAAGCGTCGATCTCGATCGCGGATACGGGCGGCTCGAGGGTCGCGAGCTGGCTTTCAAGGAGCGAGGCCGGCATGTAACGGTGCGCCCGGCCCGCGAGCCGCGCGCGCAGCGCATCGGCGCTGGCGCGCAAGTAGACCAGCTCGCAGCGCGCGAGGCCTGCCGAGAGCCGGTCGCGGTAGCCCTGCTTCAGCGCCGAGCAGGCGAGAACCGCGCGCCGGCCGTGCGCCTCGCGCTGGCGCAGTTCTGCGTTCAGGCGTTCGAGCCAGGGCCAGCGGTCGGCGTCCTCGAGCGGCACCCCGGCGGCCATCTTGGCCACGTTCACGGGCGGATGGAAGTCGTCCGCGTCGATGAACTCGCACCCCAGGCGCTCACCCAGCAGGCGGCCGATGGTCGTCTTGCCGCAGCCCGAGACGCCCATCACCACCACGATCATGCCGCACGGTCCTGACGCGCGAGCGCCTGCGCCAGATCGCCGAAGCGCTCGGAAGCACCGGGCGCGAAGGGGTCGAGCACGGCATCGAACGACATCGCGCGCAGCCAGGTGAGCTGGCGCTTGGCGAGCTGGCGCGTCGCGGCGAGCGCCTTGTCGCGCATCTCGCGCTCGCCGTGGGCGCCCTCCAGGAAGCTCCAGACCTGGCGGTAGCCGACGCTGCGCATGCTCGGCAGGGCGGAGTCCAGCGCATGGCGCCGGCGCAGCGAGCGCAGCTCGTCCACCAGGCCGAGCTCGAGCATGCGGTCGAAGCGCTCGGCGATGCGCCGGTGCAGCAGGGCGCGGTCGGCCGGAATCAGCGCGCAGCCCGCGAGCGCGAACGGCAGCGGCTGCTGCGGTGCGGTGTGAAGCTCGGAGAGCGGCTTGCCGGTCGCGCGGAAGACTTCGAGCGCGCGCTGGATGCGCTGCGCGTCGTTGGGCTTGAGGCGGCGCGCGCTATTCGGGTCGACCCGGACCAGCTCGGCGTGCAGCGCCGGCCAGCCGGCGTGCGCCGCCTCGCGGTCGATTGCGGCGCGCAGCGCGGGGTCGGCGGCGGGAAGCGCGTCGATCCCCTGGACCAGCGCGCGGTAGTAAAGCATGGTGCCGCCGACCAGCAGCGGCAGCCGGCCGCGCGCCAGGATGTCCTGCACCGCCGCGATTGCGTCGGTGCGAAAGCGCCCCGCGGAGTAGCTTTCGGTCGGCTCGAGCAGATCGATCAGGTGGTGCGGCACGCGCCGGCACTCGGCGGGGGAGGGTTTGGCAGTCCCGATGTCCATGCCGCGGTAGACCTGGCCCGAGTCCACGCTAACGATCTCGAGCGCCAGCCGCTCGGCCAGGCGCAGCGCGAAGGCCGACTTGCCGCTTGCCGTGGGGCCCAGCAGCGCGAGCGCCAGCTGGCGCATCAGCGGCCCCGCAGGAACAGCTTGTCGAGGTCGGCCAGGGTCAGCTGGTACCAGGTGGGCCGGCCGTGGTTGCAGCTGCCGGAGCGCTCGGTGTGCTCCATCTCGCGCAGCAATGCATTCATCTCGGGCAGGCTCAGGCTGCGGTTGGCTCGCACCGCGGCGTGGCAGGCCATGCCGCCGAGCAGCGCATCGCGCCGCACGGCGAGCGCCTGCGCGGCGCCGTACTCGCGCAGCTCGGCGAGCACGTTGCGGGCCAGCCCGGCGACGTCGCCCGAGGCGAGCGCCACCGGCGCGGCGCGCACCGCAAGCTCGTTCGGTCCGGCGGCGCTGAGCTCGAGCCCGAGCTGCTCGAGCGCCTCCCGGTTCTCTTCCGCGGTCGAGACGTCCAGCGCATCGGCCCGGAACACGCTCGGCACGAGCAGGCTTTGGCGCTGCACTTCGCCGGCGTCGAGGGCGCGTTTGAGATTCTCGAACACGATGCGCTCGTGGGCGGCGTGCATGTCGACCAGCACCAGGCCGGAGGCGTTCTGCGCCAGGATGTACACGCCGTGCAGCTGCGCCAGCGCATAGCCGAGCGGCGGCGCTTCGTCGGGCGCGGCGACGGGCAGCGGCGCCGGTTGCGTGGCGGCGGCGATGAACGATTGATACGCCGCGGCCGACTGCTCGATGCCGAGCGCGCCCTGGGTCGGCGCGCCGGCGGCGGGCGCCAGGGCGGCGTAGGACACCGGGGCCGCCGCGGCGCCGGGCGACAGCGCGCGCCTGAGCGCGTGCAGCACGAACTGGTGCACGCTGCGCGCGTCGCGAAAGCGGACCTCGATCTTCGCCGGGTGCACGTTGACGTCGACCGCGCCCGGCTCGAGCTCGAGGAACAGAACGTACGCCGGCTGGCGCTCGCCGTGCAGCAGGTCGGCATAGGCCTCGCGCGCGGCGTGGGCGAGCAGCCGGTCGCGCACATAGCGCCCGTTGACGAAGAAATACTGGCTGTCGGCGCGCGCCCGCGCTGCCTGGGGCCCGCCCGCGAGCCCGTGCATGCGCAGCGGACCGGCCTCGGCCTCGACCGCGAGGGCGCCGGCGCAGAAGTCCTTGCCGAGCAGTGCCGCGACGCGCTCGGCGAGGGTCTGCGGCTTGAGGACGGCGCTGACGCGTCCGTTGTGCCGCAAGCTCCAGGCCAGGTCCGGCCGCGCCAGCGCCGCGCGGCGAAACACCTGTTCGCAATGGCCGAACTCGGTCGCCTCGGTGCGCAGGAACTTGCGCCGCGCCGGCGTATTGAAGTACAGGTCGCCGACCGAGATGCTGGTGCCGACGGCGCGCGCGGCGGGCTCGATCGGGTCGGGCTCGCCGCCCTCGGCGCGGATCATGAACGCGTGTCCGGCGCCGCGCGCGCGAGATACGATTTCGACCCTCGCCACCGAGGCGATCGAGGCGAGCGCCTCGCCGCGAAAGCCGAGCGAGGCCACGGCCTCGAGGTCCGCGAGCGATCCGATCTTGCTGGTCGCGTGGCGCGCGAGAGACAGGACGAGATCCTCGCGCGCGATGCCGGTGCCGTCGTCGTCCACCTGCACCCGTCGCGCGCCGCCCTCGACGAGCGCCACGCGGAGCTCGCTGGCGCCGGCATCGAGACTGTTCTCGATCAGCTCCTTGAGCACGGACGCCGGCCGATCGACCACCTCGCCGGCCGCGATCTGGCTGATGAGCAGCTCCGGCAGGACGCGTATTGCGGTCATTGGCGGACGATTATAACCGTCGCTCCGGCTACAATCGGGCAATGGAAATCATCGCCGCGCTATGGGACATCGCCGTCCACCTCGACCGTCATCTCGCCGCATTTCTCGCCCAGCACGGGGCGTGGGTCTACGCATTGTTGTTTGCCGTCGTCTTCTGCGAGACCGGGCTGGTGGTGACGCCCTTCCTGCCGGGCGATTCGCTGCTGTTCGTCGCCGGCGCGGTCGCCGCGACCGGCGGCATCGACGCACGCGTGGTCGCCGCGACGCTGGTTGCCGCGGCGCTGTGCGGGGACAACGTCAACTACTGGATCGGGCGCTGGATCGGCCCGCACGTGTTCCGCTCGCCGGATGCGCGCTGGTTCAATCCGCGCCACCTGGCGCGCACCGAGGCGTTTTACGAGCGGCACGGCGGCAAGGCGGTGGTGATCGCCAGGTTCGTGCCGATCGTTCGCACCTACGTGCCGTTCGTCGCCGGCGTCGGCCGCATGGGCTACCCGCGCTTCCTCGCTTTCAGCATCGGCGGTGCGCTGTTATGGGTGGTGTCGCTC
This sequence comes from Burkholderiales bacterium, assembly GCA_035266805.1. GTDB lineage: Bacteria > Pseudomonadota > Gammaproteobacteria > Burkholderiales > SG8-39 > DAHVFK01. The sequence continues at coordinate 17,238 of DATFMS010000194.1, forward strand.
ATAGCTGCCGGCTACTTCTTCGGCAACCTGCCGCTGGTGAAGAACAACCTCACGCTCGCCATACTGGGGGTCATCGCCCTGTCGCTGCTGCCGATCGGGTTCGAGTGGCTGCGCCACCGCCGGGCGAAGGCCTCGGCCTGAGTCAGCGCAGTGCGGCCAGCGGCGACTGCGGGCGCGGCGGATGGGTCGAGAAATAGTCTTTGATGCCGGCGAAGACCGCATGCGCGATCTTGTCCTGGTAGGCGTTGTCGTTCAGTCGCCTTTCCTCTCGCGGATTGGAGATGAACGCCGTCTCGACCAGGATTGAGGGCACGTCGGGGGCCTTCAGCACCGCGAAGCTGGCCTGCTCGACATGCCCCTTGTGCAGGGTGTTGATGCGCCCCAGCCGCGACAGCACGGACGCGCCCAGCTTCAGGCTGTAATCGATGGTAGCGGTCTGCGACAGGTCGAGCAGCGTCTTGGCGAGGTAGCGGTCCTTGACGTCGAGGTTGACCCCGCCGATCAGGTCGGCGTCGTTCTCGCTCTTCGCCAGCCAGCGCGCGGCTTCGGACGTGGCGCGCCGCTCGGACAGCGCGAACACCGACGAGCCGCGCGCGTTGGGCCGCAGGTAGGCGTCGGCGTGGATCGAGACGAAAAGGTCGGCCTTCACGCGCCTCGCTTTCTCGACTCGCGCCGCAAGCGACAGGTAGTAGTCGCCGTTGCGCGTCAGCACCGCGCGCATGTCGGACTCGGCGTCGATCAGCTTTTTCAGTCGGCGGCCAATCATCAGGGTGACGTTCTTCTCATAGGTCCCGCGCCTGCCTTTTGCGCCGGGATCCTCGCCGCCGTGCCCCGGGTCGATCACGATCGTCGCCAGCCGCGCCACCGCCGGGCGCGGCGACGCGCCGTTGCGCCGGCGGATGGAGCGCAGCTTGCCGTCGGACTCGATCAGCGCCAGCAGCGGGTCCTTCGGTTGCGCGGGGTAGACGTCGAGCACGAGGCGATCGCCGTACTCCGCGATCGGCTTGAGCGCGAATACCTGCGGCTTGACCTCGGCCTTTAGGTCGAGCACCACGCGCACCACGTTCGGCCGATTGCGCGCCACGCGCAGGCTCCGAATGTAGGGATCGTCCGCGCTGACCTTCGCTTGCAGCGCCTCGAGCGCCGGACCGAGATCGACGCCCTCTAGGTCGAGCACCAGGCGATCCGGGCCCTTGACGCTGAACAGCTTGAACTTGATCGGATGCTTCGATTCGAGCGTCAGACGCGTGTAGTCGGGTGCGGGCCATAGCCGCGCGGCGACGATCTGCTCCTGCGCGAACGCGGGCGGCGCGAAGTAAAGCAGCAGCAGCGCGATCAGGCCCGCGACCAGCGCTTCGACGCAGCGGTGAGCCAGTCGCGGCCGGCGGCCGTTTGCGCCGTCAGGCGCGCCTGCCGACCAGTTCCGGAAAAATCCAGCCGCAGCTCGAGGTCGGGAGGCGCGAGCAGCCCCGCCACCCGCTCGGGCCACTCGACCACGCACGCCGAGTCCTGACTGAAGTATTCCCGAAATCCTGATTCGACCCATTCAGAACGATCTTCGAACCGATAGAAATCAAAGTGATACAAGTTTAAGCTCGAAAGCTTGTAAAGTTCAACCAGAGAATAGGTCGGGCTCTTGACCCGTCCGGTGAACCCCAGGGCGCGGACAAGTCCTTGAACCAGCGTAGTTTTTCCTGCCCCCAGGTCGCCGCTAAGGAAAATCACGCGGCCGGGGGCGATGTCCGCAGCGAGCGCCGCCCCCAGCTTTCGGGTGGCGGCTTCGTCCGGCAGAGAAAGCAATTGGCTCATCTAGTATCCGGCATATGGACTACGGCGCGCTCGCGGCGATGATCAAGCAATGGGGCAGGGCGCTCGGCTTCCAGGCCGTCGCCATCGCCGACATCGATCTCGCGGCTGCCGAAGGGCGGCTCGCGCAATGGCTGCGCATGGGCTGGCAGGGCGAGATGGATTATATGGCGCGTCACGGCACGCTGCGCTCGCGCCCGGCCGAGCTGGTGCCGGGAACGCAGCGCGTGATCAGTTGCCGTATGGACTACGCCCCCGCCGGGGGGGACGAATGGGCGGCGCTCGGCGACGGCCGCCGCGCCTACGTGGCGCGCTACGCGCGCGGGCGCGACTACCACAAGCTGCTGCGCGCGCGGCTGCAGAAGCTGTGCGACCGCGTGCGCGCCGAGACCGGTGCCTTCGGCTACCGCGTATTCGCCGACTCTGCGCCGGTGATGGAGGTCGAGTTGGCTGCCAGGGCCGGTCTCGGCTGGCGCGGCAAGCACACGCTGCTGCTGTCGCGCGAAGCGGGGTCGTGGTTCTTTCTCGGCGAGATCTATTGCGATCTGCCGCTGCCGGCCGACGTACCCGGCGGCGAGCATTGCGGCAGCTGCACCAAGTGCATCGATGTCTGTCCGACGCAGGCGATCCGCGCGCCCTACCAGCTCGACGCGCGGCGCTGCATCTCCTACCTCACGATCGAGCACAAGGGGGCGATTCCGCTGCCGCTGCGCGCCCTGATCGGCAACCGGGTCTATGGCTGCGACGACTGCCAGCTTGTTTGCCCGTGGAACGGGTTTGCG
>DATFMS010000195.1:0-3266 GCA_035266805.1 Burkholderiales bacterium
TCGAGGTTGAGATTCTGCTGCAGATAGAGGGTGAGCACCGTGGCGCGGCTCAAATCGGCGCTGAACAGGTCGCCTTGCACGAAGCGCACGCGTTGCGCCACGCCGGCCGCGTCCGCTTTGCGCTCGGCGAGTTTCACCAGCGCGGCGTCGAACTCTATGCCGAGGGCGCGGGCGCCGAATTTCCTCGCCGCGGTGATCGGGATGATGCCGTCGCCCGAGCCGAGGTCGATCACGGTGTCGCGCGAGGTGGTCTGCGCCATGCGCAGCATGCGCTGGACCACGCGCGGCGGCGTCGGCACCCATTCCACGTCCTTGCCCGCCTGGCCGACGCGCGGCGCCGGTGCCGCAGTCTGGGCGCAGGCCGGCGCGGCGAGCAGCCACGCCGCGGCGCAGGCCGCCAGCGTCAGCCGGGCCGGCCCGCGCAGCATGGACGCGGGCTTACAGCACCTCGGCCGCGTGGTCGGCCAGGCGCGAGCGCTCGCCGCGCGCGAGCGTGACCTGCCCGGCGTGGGCCCAGCCCTTCATGCGGTCGACGACGTAAGTCAGGCCCGAGCTGCCCTCGGTGAGGTAGGGCGTGTCGATCTGCGCGATGTTGCCGAGCAGCACCACCTTGGTGCCGGGGCCGGCGCGCGTGATCAGCGTCTTCATCTGCTTGGGCGTGAGGTTCTGCGCCTCGTCGATGATCAGCCACTTCTTGATGAAGGTGCGTCCGCGCATGAAGTTGAGCGACTTGACCTTGATCCGCGAGCGCACCAGGTCGCGCGTGGCGGCGCGTCCCCACTCGCTGCCCGGCTCGTCGGAGGCGTTGAGCACGTCGAGGTTGTCCTCCAGCGCGCCCATCCAGGGCTGCATCTTCTCCTCTTCGGTGCCGGGCAGGAAGCCGATGTCGTCGCCCAGCGGCACGGTGACGCGGGTCATGATGATTTCGGTGTAGCGCTTGTCGTCGAGCGCCTGGGTCAGGCCGGCGGCGAGCGCCAGCAGCGTCTTGCCGGTGCCCGCCTGGCCGAGCAGGGAAACGAAATCGATCGCCGGGTTCATCAGCAGGTTGAGGGCGAAGTTCTGCTCCCGGTTGCGCGCGGTGATGCCCCACACCGAGTTCTTGCTGTGCGTGTAGTCGCGCAGCGTCTCGAGCACCGCGACGCGCCCGGTTTTTTCCTTCACCAGCGCATAGAGCGGGCGCTCGCCCGATTCGTCGTAGACGAACTCGTTCAGCTCGAGCTGAGACACCAGCGGGCCGCGGATGCGGTAGTAGGTGTGGCCCTCCTTCTTCCACGACTCCATGTCGCGGCCGTGGCTGTCCCAGAAATCGGGCGCGAGCTTGCGCACCCCGGTGTACAGGAGGTCGGTGTCTTCCAGCACCTTGTCGTTGAAGTAGTCTTCGGCGGCGAGGCCCAGCGCGCGCGCCTTGATGCGCATGTTGATGTCTTTCGACACCAGCACCACCTGGCGCTGCGGCTGGCGCGCGTGCAGGTGGCGCACCACCGACAGAATCTGGTTGTCGGTCTTGCCGATCGGCAGGGTGGCCGGCAGCTCGCCGTTGATCGCCTCGGTCTGCAGGAACAGGCGCCCGCCGGTGGGCTGGCCCTCGGCGGTGCGGATCGGCAGCCCGGCCTTGATGTCGCCACTCGCGTGCGAGACCACGTCGTCGAGGAAGCGGCTCGCCTGGCGCGCGTTGCGCGCCACGTCCGAGAGCCCCTTCTTGTGGCTGTCGAGCTCCTCCAGCGTGCCCATCGGCAGGTAGATGTCGTGCTCCTCGAAGCGGAACAGGCTCGCCGGGTCGTGCATCAGGACGTTGGTGTCCAGCACGAACAGCTTCTTTAGCTTGGGTTTTCGGGGGCTGCGGGGGCGCTTCGGCATTGCTTCGGAAAGGGAGGATTCGGCCACGTCGGCCGGTTCGACATCATAGGGCTTTAACAAAGTTCAATACCTCCTCTGCGTGGCCTGGAACCTTGACACCGCGCCATTCGCGCGCGAGCACCCCGTTCCGGTCGAGAACGAAAGTGCTGCGCTCGATGCCGCGCACTTGCCTGCCGTACATGTTCTTCAGCTTGATGACGCCGAACTGCGCGCACACGGTCTCCTCGGCGTCGGACAGGAGATCGAAGGGAAGCTTCATCTTGGCCTTGAACGACTCGTGCGACTTCATGGAATCGCGCGAGATGCCGTAGACCTCGCACCCGGCGCCGGCGAACGCGCGCTGGCGGTCGCGGAAGTCGCCAGCTTCCGTGGTGCAGCCGGGGGTGTTGTCCTTGGGGTAGAAGTAGAGCACCACTATCTTGCCGCGGGTGCTCGAGAGCCTGAACGTGGTGCCGCCGGTCGAGGGCAGGGTGAAGTCCTTGACGGCCTTGCCGGGCATGCCTGGGTTATTCAAAACCTTTTCAGCAATGCGATGTAACACCTTCATTGAACATGTTTTCCGCCGCGGCCGCAAGTGGCAGTTAGGGCGCTGATCGCAAAGCCGTTTTCTCGTGGCGGGCGACGAAGCGACCGACCTCGCGCGCGACCTCGGCCGGGCGCTCTTCGGGCAGGAAGTGGCCGCAGTCGAGCGCGCGGCCGGTCACGTTCTTCGCCACCGCGCGCCAGTCGGCGAGGCAGTCGAACTGCGCTTCGACCACGCCCTGCTTGCCCCACAGCGCGAGCACCGGCATGGCGAGCTTCTTCTTCAGGTCTTTGCGGTCGTGCACCAGGTCGATGCTCGCCGCGGCGCGGTAGTCCTCGCAGGTGGCGTGGATCGTGCGCGGGTCGCGGAAACAGCGCGCGTACTCGCGCAGCGCTGCCTTTGAGAAGGGCTTGAGGCCGGAGAGGCCGCGGCCGATGCGCCCGAGCACGTAGTCGGGGCCCACCGCGCGCAGCATCTTCTCCGGCAGCGGCGCGGGCTGGATGAGGAAGAACCAGTGGTAGTAGGCGCGCGCGAAGGCCATGTCGGTCTTGCGGTACATCGTGAGCGTGGGCGAGATGTCCATCACGGTGAGGCTGCGCACGCGCTTGCCGTGGTCGCGCGCGAGGCGGTGCGCGACGCGCGCGCCGCGGTCGTGGCTGACCAGGTGGAAGCTCGGGTGGCCGAGCTTGGCCATGACTTCGACCATGTCCTTGGCCATCGCGCGCTTGGAGTAGTTGGAGTGGTCCGCCAGGCCCTTGGGCTTGGACGAGTCGCCGTAGCCGCGCAGGTCGGGGCAGACCACCGCGTGGCTGCGCGCCAGCGCCGGCGCGACCTTGTGCCACATGGCGTGGGTTTCGGGGTAGCCGTGCAGCAGCAGCAGCGGCGG
>DATFMS010000196.1:0-16138 GCA_035266805.1 Burkholderiales bacterium
GCGATTTGGCTCTGCCGGACGAGCATCCGGTTGGCCTCCATGTAATACAGGACCGCCAGGAACAAAAAGGGGATGAATGCGGCCAGCAGGAAAGACAGCAGCACCCGGCGCGCGACCTTGCTGCGCAGGAATGTACCGTTAAGTCTCATCGGGCCGGGCACTCAGTAGTCCGAGGCAAGGCCGACGAAACGTCCGTTGTTCGCGCGGATGATATCGTCTCGGCTCACCGGGACCGTCAGTGGTGCCCGACTGTCCCCGTCCTTGCCCGTGCTGTAAAGGTCGTAGTCTGAATTGATCGGCACCAGATTCCTGTCCTTGCGGCGTAGCCCGCTGGCGGCGCCGTCGAGCGGGACCAGTCTGAGATACTGATAGGGACGTCCCCAGGGATCGAGCATCCCCGCGTTGCCCGTGACGGCGAGATTGTTCGGATACTCCTGGTTGTCCCTTTCGTACAGGTCGATGGCAGCGCTCATGAGGATGATGTCTGACTCCGCCCTCTGGACCTTTATGCGCTCACTGTAGCTCTGATATGAGGGCACGGCGATCGCGACCAGCACCGCGAGGATCGCGATCGCAAGCATGAGTTCGACCAGCGTGAAACCGGCACCGATGTGCGGCAGCGGTTTACTCGCACGGAAACTGTGGCCGGACGGACGTAGCTGTGCTTCCACGTGTCGTCACCTAGTGGTCCAGTCGGGAATGATCGCGCCACAAGGAAAAGCCCGCAAATTCAGATTGATACAGACAGCGGAATAGTTCTCGTTGAGACCAATGTTTAACACTGATTTGGCGACTCCTCGAGGGCAAGCCTGGGCGAAACCACCGATTCGCTCAACGCGGGGCGAGCGTGAAAATCAGAAGGAGGCGATGCGGAGGGTCGTCGAGCGAGAGCGCCGATCGATACACTTGCTATTTACGACGCAGCGGACCGGACTTCGGGCAGCACGAAATCTAAGCGCTCTAAGACTGGGGTGGCCGATGGGACTCGAACCCACAACAACTGGAATCACAATCCAGGACTCTACCGTTGAGCTACGGCCACCGTCGTAAAGCTGCTACTTCCAGGTTCCCTACCGCATGGTTCATGCCGCACGGCGCAATCCGGGGTGCAATTGTGGCCTGCCCGGCGGGACTCGAACCCACAACCCCCAGCTTAGAAGGCTGGTGCTCTATCCGGTTGAGCTACGGGCAGCCGCCTGCAAAGCTGGTCGGGGTGGAGAGATTCGAACTCCCGACATCTTGCTCCCAAAGCAAGCGCGCTACCAGGCTGCGCCACACCCCGAAAAACGGTCGCACATGATACTCCGGACACGCCCGCGGAGCAACGCAACCCCGTGAAAAACCTGGAAGATAACCGCTATCCGAGTTTGCTTGCGGGAGGGGTCTATTTCTGCTAAAAAGCGCCTTTCCTTTTTCTAGGCAACTGCATCAATGGCCGTCGAACTGACCCGGAAGAGCTTCACGCCGTACGCGCCAAAGAAGGGCGAAGAATATATGAACGCGCGCCAGCGCACGCACTTCCGGAAGATCCTCGAACAGATCAAATCCGAGCTTTCGGAAGAGATCGACCGCACGGTGCACACCATGCAGGACGAGGCGACGGTGTTCGCGGACCCCAATGATCGTGCCAGCCAGGAGTCCGACATGGCGCTGGAACTGCGCAATCGCGACCGGGAACGAAAGCTGATCAAGAAGATCGACGAAACGATCGGCCGTATCGACGCGAACGAATACGGCTATTGCGACAGCTGCGGGGTGGAAATCGGCCTCAAGCGTCTTGAGGCGCGTCCGACCGCCACCTTGTGCATAGATTGCAAGACCCTCGACGAGTTGCGCGAGAAGCAAGTCGCCAAATAGGGGGCGTCGCGCGACGTAAATGAAAAAGGGCGCCGAGGCGCCCATTTTGCCGTCCGGGGATCGATTCCCCGCTCAGTTCTGCTTCGCTGTCTCGGGCGGGTTGATCGCCTTCATCGATAACCGCACGCGGCCCTTGTCGTCGGCCTCCAGTACCTTGACCTTCACGATCTGCCCTTCCTTGAGGTAGTCAGACACTGCGTTTACCCGCTCGTTGCTGATTTGCGAGATGTGCAGCAGGCCATCGCGTCCGGGCAACAGCTGGATGATCGCGCCGAAGTCGAGCAATCTCAGCACTGGCCCCTCGTAGATCTTGCCGACTTCTACGTCCGCAGTGAGCTCGAGAATCTTCTGCTTCGCTGCCTCGCCGCCCTCGGCGCTCGTTGATGCGATCGACACGGTGCCGTCATCCTCGATTTCGATCGTTGCGCCAGTTGCCTCTTGCAGGCCGCGGATCACGACGCCGCCCTTGCCGATCACATCGCGGATCTTTTCCGGATTGATCTTGATCTTGATGATACGCGGGGCGAAGGTCGAAACCTCCTGCCGCGAATGCTCGATCGTCTGCTGCATCAGGCCAAGGATGTGTATCCTGCCTTCGCGCGCCTGGTCGAGCGCCACGCGCATGATTTCCTTGGTGATCGACTCGATCTTGAGGTCCATCTGCAGCGCGGTGATGCCGCGGTCGGTACCGGCCACCTTGAAGTCCATGTCGCCGAGATGATCCTCGTCGCCGAGAATGTCGGTAAGCACCGCAAAGCGATTACCGTCCTTGATCAAACCCATCGCGATTCCCGCCACGTGAGCCTTGACCGGCACACCCGCGTCCATCAGCGCCAGGCTGCCGCCGCACACCGACGCCATCGATGACGAGCCATTGGACTCGGTGATCTCGGACACGACTCGCATCGAATAGCCGAACTCCTCGGCCGTAGGCAGCACCGCGGCCAGCGCTCGCTTGGCGAGTCGGCCATGGCCGACTTCACGCCGCTTCGGCGTACCCATGCGTCCGGCTTCGCCTGTCGCGTACGGAGGCATGTTGTAGTGGAGCATGAAGCGCTCACGATACTCGCCCATCAGGGCGTCGATGATCTGCTCGTCGCGCCCGGTTCCCAGCGTCACGGTGACCAGAGCCTGCGTTTCGCCCCGGGTGAACAACGCCGAACCATGAGTCCGCGGCAGAACGCCGGGACGAATGGTAATCGGTCGCACGGTACGCGTATCGCGCCCGTCGATGCGGGGTTCCCCGTCGAGGATCTGGGTGCGCACGATCTTCGATTCGAGCTCGAAGAAGATGTCTTTCACTTCGCTCGGGTTGATTTCGCTGCCGGATTCCTTCGACTCTTCCTGCAGCTTGGCAAGAGTTCCTTTTCGGATCTCCCCGAGCCGCACGTTGCGCGCCTGCTTCTGGCGCATTTCGAATGCCTCGCGCAGGTCCTTCTCCGCCAGAGCCGCCACTCGGGCGATCAATTCTTCATTCTTCGCCGACAGTTGCACGTCCCACGCCGGCTTGCCCGCAACCTCCGCCAGCTCGTCGATCGCCCGAATGGCCGCCTGCATCTGCTCGTGGCCGAACATTACGGCGCCGAGCATCACGTCCTCCGGCAGTTCCTGCGCTTCGGACTCCACCATCAACACGCCCTGCTCCGTGCCCGCGACGACCAGATTCAGCTTAGAGCTCTGTAACTGCGTTGCCGTCGGATTCAGGACGTACTGGCCGTCGATATAGCCGACGCGGCAACCGCCGATCGGCCCGCTGAACGGAATGCCCGAGAGGGTGAGCGCCGCTGAGACTCCGAGCATGGCCGGGATATCAGGATCCACCTCGGGATTGCACGACATGACGGTCGCGACGACCTGCACTTCGTTGTAGAACCCATCCGGGAACAGCGGCCGGATCGGCCGGTCTATCAGTCTGCAAGTAAGCGTCTCTTTCTCTGAAGGGCGCCCCTCGCGTTTGAAGAACCCCCCCGGTATCTTGCCGGCGGCATACGTCTTCTCGACATAGTCGACCGTCAGCGGGAAGAACTCCTGGCCCGGACGCGCCTGCTTCGCCGCCACCACAGTGGCCAAGACGACAGTGTCGTCGATGGTGCAGAGCACGGCGCCATGCGCCTGGCGGGCAATCTCGCCGGTTTCTAGGGTGACTTGCTGGGAACCGTATGTGAACGACTTTTTGATTGGATTCAAGGCCTGTTTCCTCTAAATACAGGGGACGCCACCGTGGCGGCGCGCGGGTGCGGCGCTCAGCGTGCGCGGCTGACGCAACAAACGAAAACGCTCATCCATCGAATGAGCGTTTTCCGTCGAAGCATCGAGGGAGAAGCTACTTGCGCAGTCCGAGCCGCTCGATCAGCGCCCGGTACTTGTCGGCATCGGTGCGCTTCAGGTAGTCGAGCAACTTACGCCGCTGGCTGACCATCTTCAGCAGGCCGCGGCGCGAATGGAAATCCTTGACGTGACTCTTGAAGTGCTCGGAAAGACCGTTGATGCGCTCGGTAAGAAGAGCGACCTGCACCTCCGGCGAGCCAGTGTCTTTCCCGGAGCGTTGAAACTGTTGAACGACTTGCGCCTTTTGCGCGACCTGCAATCCCATATTCTCTCCTCGTGCAAAGCGGGATTTTAACTCAAGCTGCGCGCTATTCACAAGTTTTTTTATGTATTTCAGCCGGTTGCGCCTCTCCCGGCTGTTGCGGCGCGGTCAATCTCACGGGACGCACCGTGCCCGCTGCGTCGGCCAGGCCGACTCCGATCAGGCCGGCGGGGCCGTACACGGCGCATTGCCCCGGGGAGGCAGCGCCAATCTGGATCGCCTGCCCGTTGCGGAAACGTGCTTCCTGTCCGGCGGCGCAGTCCAGCCGGGGCAGGTCGTGCAGCATGGCGTCGAGCGGCAACAGCTTGCGCTCGCGCTCAGCCTCGCTCATCGCCTCCAGCGCCTCAAGGCTTGTCGCGTCGCGCAGGAATAGAGCACCAACCGCGGTGCGGCGCAGCGCGGCAAGGTGCGCTCCCGTGCCCAGGGCTGCGCCGATATCCTCCGCCAGGGTGCGCACGTAGGTCCCTTTGCTGCAGCGCACGCGAAGGTCCAGAAGATCTCCCCGCAGTGAAGCCAGCTCCAGCTCGTGGATCACAACCTGCCGCGGACGGCGCTCCACCGACTTGCCCTCCCGCGCCAGCGCGTACAGAGGCCTGCCTTCGAACTTCAGCGCCGAATACATCGGCGGGAGCTGCGAGATCTCGCCCCGGAATCGCGCCAGCGCCGCCTCGATCTGCGTTTCGGACACCGCCACAGGCCGTCGTCCGGTGACCTCGCCTTCCGCATCACCCGTCGTGGTCGTTGCGCCAAGGCGAAGGAGCGCCAGATAGACCTTGTCCGCATCCAGCAGCAGGCCGGCAAACTTGGTCGCGTCTCCGAACAGCACCAGCAACAGTCCGGACGCAAGCGGATCGAGGGTTCCCGCGTGGCCCGCCTTGGCAGCGCCAAACAAGCGCTTGGCCGCCTGCAGCGCCGCGTTCGAGCTCAGGCCGACCGGCTTGTCCAACAGAAGCGCTGCGTCAAGCCGGCGACGCACGGTGTGGCCTGCGCGGCTCAGCGCTTCTGTCCGCCGGTCACGCTGTCGATAAGCTGTGAAAGGTGGGCCCCGCGCTCTATCGACTCATCGTATACGAAGCGAAGCTCCGGCGCTGTGTACAGCTTGATCCGCTTCGCCAACTGCGAGCGCAGAAAGCCGCCGGCTCGGCGCAAACCCTGCGTCGCGTCGGCAACGTGTGACGCGTCGAGGCAGGTGAAGAACACCGTCGCGTGCGCGCAGTCGGGAGACACCTCGACACCGGTCAGTGTGATCATCCCGACCCTGGGATCGCGCAGCTCGCGGTGCAGGATCGCCGAAAGCTCGCGCTGAATCTGGTCACCGACCTTCTGCGCGCGTCCGCTTTGTCGCGTCATGCCGTATCGTTAGAGCGTGCGGGCGACTTCCATCACTTCGAAAATCTCGAGCTGATCGCCTTCCTTCAGATCGTTGAAATTCTTCAGCGATATGCCGCATTCGAATCCGGCCTTGACTTCGCGCACATCGTCCTTGAAGCGCTTCAACGAATCGATGTCGCCGGTGTGGATCACGACGTTGTCGCGCAGCACCCGGACCTGGGCGCCGCGCTTGACGTTGCCTTCCAACACGTAGCAGCCCGCAACCGCGCCAACTTTGGAGATACGGAACACCTGGCGAACGTCTACCAGCCCGATTATCTGTTCCTTCCTTTCGGGCGCCAGCATGCCGGATAGCGCGGCCTTGATCTCCTCGACGGCCTCGTAAATGACATTGTAGTAGCGCACATCTACGCTCGCGCTCTCGATCAGCTTGCGTGCCGTCGCGTCAGCACGGGTATTGAAGCCGATAATTACCGCGCTCGAGGCCATCGCAAGGTTGACGTCCGACTCGGTGATTCCGCCCACTCCGGCGTGCACCACGTTTACCTTCACCTCGTCGGTGGACAGGCGGGCGAGCGCGTGCGCGAGGGCTTCCTGCGAGCCCTGCACGTCAGCCTTGAGCACGATCGCCAGTGTCTTCTTCTCGCCTTCGCCCATTTGCTCGAATATGTTCTCGAGCTTGGCTGCCTGTTGCTTTGCCAGCTTGACGTCGCGGAATTTGCCTTGACGGAAGAGCGCGATCTCGCGCGCCTTTCTCTCGTCGGCCATGACGACCATTTCTTCGCCCGCCTGCGGCACTTCGGACAGGCCCTGGATCTCGACCGGAATCGACGGTCCCGCCGATTGCACGGGCTTGCCGTTCTCGTCGAGCATCGCCCGGACACGGCCAAATACCGCGCCGACGAGTACGATGTCGCCACGTTTGAGCGTCCCGGACTGCACCAGAAGCGTCGCCACCGGGCCGCGCCCCCTGTCCAATCGCGCCTCGATCACGACGCCTTTCGCGGGCGCTTCCACGGGCGCTTTCAGCTCCAGAACTTCGGCCTGCAGAAGCACGCGCTCCAGCAGTTCGTCGATGCCCTGCCCGGTCTTCGCCGAAACAGGCACGAACGGCGCGTCGCCGCCGTATTCCTCCGGCACCACGCCGTGGCTGAGCAGCTCCTGCTTGACCTTCTCCGGATTGGCGTCGGGCTTGTCGATCTTGTTGATCGCGACGACAAGCGGAACTTCGGCTGCTTTCGAGTGATTGATCGCCTCGATCGTCTGCGGCATGACGCCATCGTCCGCAGCGACGACCAGGATAACCAGGTCGGTCACCTTGGCGCCGCGCGCCCGCATCGCGGTAAACGCCTCGTGGCCCGGAGTATCCAGGAACGTAACGACGCCGCGCGGCGTTTCCACATGGTAGGCGCCGATATGCTGAGTGATGCCTCCCGCCTCGCCGGCAGCCACCTTGGCGCGGCGAATGTGGTCGAGCAGGGACGTCTTGCCGTGATCGACGTGGCCCATGACCGTAACAACCGGCGGGCGCGTCACCGAGTCCGCCGCGGTCTCTTCGCCGACGTCGGTCAGATAGGCTTCCGGGTCTTCGAGCTTTGCCAGCTTGCCTTTGTGACCCATCTCCTCGACCACGATCATCGCGGTCTCTTGGTCGAGGACCTGATTGATGGTCGCCATGCTGCCGAGCTTCATCAGGGTCTTGATGACTTCGGCTGCCTTGACCGACATCTTGTGCGCCAGCTCGCCCACGGTAATCGTCTCTGGCACCGCCACCTCGCGCACAATCGGCTCGGTCGGCTGCGAAAAGCCGGGCTGCTCCGCAGCCGCGGCTGATGGCCGGTGTCGGGCGCCACCGCGCCCGTGCCAGCCGCCTACCCCGCCGCCGGCGTCGCCGCGGGTCTTGATCATGCGCCGCCTCACGGAATCGTCGCGCAGGACCGTCGTCGTCTTCACCTTCTTCGCCTTCCGCTCCCCCTTGCCCTCGTCGCCCTTGGGTTTGGGCGCGTGCAGCGTGCCGTCGGAGGCCGCAGCTGCGGCGCCCGGGACAGCAGCCTTCGCGAGCGCCGCCTGCGCCTCGCGTTCAGCCTGCTTCTGCTCCGCTTCGCGTTTTTCCCGCTCCTGCTTGTCGCGGACCTCCTGCGCTTGGAGCTCGGCCAGTTGCCGCTGACGGCGCGCCTCGTCCTCGCGCAACTCCATCTCCTTGGCATCCAACGCGGCCGCGACCTGGGTCGGAGCCGGCGTTGCCGGCGCCGGCGCCGGCGCCGGCGCCGACGGTGCCACCGCCTCTTCCGCGCTCTCGGCCGCAGCTTCGGATGGATCGCGCTTCACGAACACCCGCTTCTTGCGTACCTCGACCTGAATGGTGCGCGCCTTGCCCGAGGAGTCGGATTTCTTGATCTCGCTCGTTTGCTTGCGTGTGAGGGTGATCTTGTTCTTCGCCTCCGCCGATCCGTGCGACTTGCGCAAATACTCGAGAAGCCGCGACTTGTCCTGCTCCGTCAGCGAGTCCTCGGGCACGCGTTTTTCCACGCCCGCGGCGCGCAGCTGCTCGAGCAGAACCGAGGGCGGTACTTTAAGCTCGCTTGCGAATTGTGCGACGCTGGTCTGAGCCACGTTACTGGACCTCCTTGTGCTCTGCCCGATCCGGGGAGGCTTCGTCCGCGAACCAATGCGCACGCGCTGCCATGATCAGGTTCTTCGCGCGCTCCTCGTCGATCCCGCTGAGCTCCGCCAGCTCGTCCACCGCGAGATCGCCAAGGTCGTCGCGCGTCTTGACGCCGCCCTCTGCAAGCTTGGCGGCAAGTTGAGTATCCATTCCCTCCAGCTGGAGCAGGTCCGCGGCCACCCCCTCCACCTTCTCCTCGTTCGCGATCGCCGCGACCAGGAGCGCATTACGCGCCCGATTGCGAAGCTCGTTGACGGTGTTCTCGTCGAATGCTTCGATTTCGAGCAGCTCGTTGATCGGCACATACGCAATCTCTTCCAGGGTCGAGAAACCCTCCTGGATCAAGATGTCGGCAACCTCCTCATCGACATCAAGCCGCGCGATAAACAGATTGCGCGTGCGGCCGCTTTCCTCCGCTTGCTTGGTGGCCGACTCTTCCTCGGTCATCAGATTGATCTGCCATCCCGTCAGCTCGGAGGCGAGCCGCACATTCTGCCCACTACGCCCGATAGCGATAGCGAGGTTCTCCTCGTCCACCACCACGTCCATCGCGTGCTTCTCTTCGTCGACCACTATAGAGGTCACTTCCGCGGGCGCCAGCGCGCCGATCACGAACTGCGCCGGATCCGCCGACCACAGCACGATGTCAACGCGTTCACCGGCCAACTCCTGCGTAACGGCCTGCACTCGCGAGCCGCGCATGCCCACGCAGGTACCGATTGGATCGATGCGCTTGTCGTTCGAATGCACGCCGATCTTGGCCCGAATCCCGGGATCTCGGGCAGCAGACTTGATTTCAAGCAGCCCTTCCTCGATTTCCGGCACTTCGAGCTCGAACAGCTTCATGATGAATTGCGGGGCCGTGCGCGAGAGGATGAGCTGTGGGCCTCGCGCGCCACGGTCGATCTTCATCACCCACGCCCGCACACGATCGCCGATGCGGAGATTTTCCTTCGGAATCATCTGGTCGCGCGGCAACAGGGCCTCGAGACGTCCCGATTCGACGATGGCGCTGCCGCGCTCCATCCGCTTAACGGTGCCGGTGACAAGCTCGTCGCCGCGCGACAGGAAGTCGTTGAGAATCTGTTCGCGCTCCGCGTCGCGGATGCGCTGCAAAATCACCTGCTTCGCGGTCTGTGCGCCAATGCGTCCGAATTCGATCGGCTCCAACGGCTCCTCGATGTAGTCCTCGAGCTTGAGGTCGGCGTTTCGCTGCTGCGCTTCGGACAGCGCAATCTGCGCCGCCGGCACTTCGACCGCGTCGTCCGCGACGACTTTCCATCGCCGGAACGAATCGTAGCTTCCGGTGTTGCGATCAATGGCGACGCGCACATCGACGTCGTCGCTGAAGCGCTTCTTGGTGGCCGAGGCGAGCGCCATTTCCAGCGCCGCGAAGACAACGTCGCGATTGACGTTCTTCTCCCGTGCCAGAGCGTCCACAAGAAGCAGAATTTCACGACTCATTGAATACTCTCCAAAATGCTCACAACTCCGGAACAAGCCGCGCTCGTTCCATGTCTGCGAGACTCAACTCCACCGCCTGGCCGTCGACGATTACCGTCGCGACCTCGTCCGTCGTTCCTTGCAGCGTTCCGACGTAGCGGCGCCTGCCACTGGCGTCGGGTGCGCGCATCCTCACGTCCACCCGCTGGCCGCTGAACCGCGCGAAATCCGCGGCCTTGCGCAGCGGCCGATCGAGGCCCGGCGAAGAGACCTCGAGGCGGTCAAAATCGATACCCTCGACCGCGAACACGCGCGTCAAGTGGTGGCTGACATCGGCGCAATCGTCTACGGACACTCCACCCGGCTTATCGATGAAAACGCGCACCATCCGGCCCCTGCTCGACACCTGCGTGTCGACCAACTCAAAACCCAAACCCGTCACGGCGGGCTCTACTACCCCGGCGATCGCCCCCATATACCCATTCGGCTGCGGAAACAAAAAATGGGCCGAAGCCCATCGTGTTTTTTGGAGCCCGAATCAATGCTCATGGGCCCTAAAGCTTTTGAAGTTTAACAGCTTTTCACCCGAGAGACAATCCTGCCGGGCGAATATTCAGCCTACCCCGCGGCACCGGTCACAGAAAGCAGTTCGCGCACCTGTCGCGGCTCGAACTCACGCCACTGCCCCGGCTCGAGGTCACGCGGCAGGAAGACCGGACCGAAGCCGGTTCGGACCAGCCGGCTGACGCGCAAGCCGACCGCCTCGAAAAGTCGACGTACCTCGCGATTTCGCCCCTCGCGCAACGCAACGCGATACCAGCGATTGGCGCCGGCATCGCCGCCTTGCGGGTCGATGCGCTCGAACGCCGCTCTTCCGTCTTCGAGTTCGACCCCATCCAGAAGCCGGCGTCGCTCGGCGGGTCGGAGGCGTCCGAGCGCCCTGACCGCATATTCGCGCAGCATGCCGAACCGGGGATGCATCAGTCGGTTGGCGAGCTCTCCGGAATCGGTAAACAGCAGCAGCCCCGAGGTATTGATGTCGAGACGGCCGACGGCGGCCCATTTTCCGCGGCTCACCGGCGGCAGGCGTGCAAACACCGTCGGACGGCCACCCGGATCGCTGCGCGTAACAAGCTCTCCTACCGGCTTGTGATAGAGCAGAATGCGCGGCAGCCCGGTGGTATCGCGCAGCGCGACCGGCTGGCCGTCGACGCACACCCGGTCGGCAGGGGTCGCCCGGTCGCCAAGTTGCGCGATGCGCCCGTCCACCGACACGCGCCCGGCGCTGATCCAGCCCTCGATCTCGCGCCGCGAGCCTAGTCCGGCCGCGGCAAGCAGCTTTTGCAGGCGCTCCGGCTCGCCTGGATCAGGCGCCTGCGGACTCGGCGTGCGCGACTGGGGCTGGCGCTTGCGCGTCGCCCGGGTCGGTCTGGGCCGTGGCGGATTCAACTTGCAGCGTCCTGGCAATTTCCTCGAGCGGAGGCAGTTCCTCGAGCGAGCGCAGCCCCACGTCGTCGAGGAACGCCTTGGTGGTTGCGTAGAGCGCAGGCCGGCCAGGGGTCTCCCGATGGCCGACCGTATCGATCCAGCCGCGGCTCTCGAGCGCCTGAATGATCTGCGCCGAGACCGTGACGCCGCGAATGTCTTCGATGTCACCGCGCGTGACCGGCTGGCGATAGGCGACGATCGCGAGCGTCTCCATCACGGCGCGCGAATAGCGCGGCGGCCGCTCGGGGTTCAAGCGATCGACGTAACTCTGGAACTCCGGCCTGGTCTGGAATCGCCAGCCGCTCGCCAGGTTCACCAGCTCCACGGCGCGATCGCTCCATTCTTCACGCAGCTCGCCGAGCAGACGGCGCAGCGTGTCCGACCCGATCTCTTCGTCGAACAAGCGCTTCAGTTCCGCGAGCGACAATGGCTCGGCCGAGGCCAGCAACGCCGCCTCGATCACGCGTTTGGCTTCAGTGGGGCTCAGCATCCGCTAATTTTACGTAAATTGGCGCAAAACACTCGGCCTGGGTGATTTCGATAAGAAGCTCGCGGGCCAACTCCAGTACCGCAAGAAAATTCACCACCAGCACCGCAACGCCGCGCGTGGGATCGAAAAGCTCTGCAAACTCAAGCACACGATGCTCGCGCAGGCGCCGCAGAATCATGCTCATGTGCGCGCGCACGGAAAGCTCCTCCCGCGACACTCTATGGTGTGCAGCGAGCCGCGCCCGGGTCAACAGGCCGCGCCAAGCTTCCGCAAGGTCCCGCGAATCGACCTCGGGCAGACGCTCCTCGACGGTCTTCTCGATCCAGACCGAGATGGCGACAACATCGCGCCCCACCTGCGGCAGTGCGTCGAGTTTGTGCGCGGCCTGCTTGATCTGCTCGTACTCGAGCAACCGCCGCACCAGCTCGGCCCGCGGATCCTCCTCTTCTTCGGCCAGCGAGGGCGGCCTGGGCAGCAGCATGCGCGACTTGATGGCCATCAGCATCGCCGCCATCACCAGGTACTCAGCGGCGAGCTCGAGGTTCGTCGAGCGCATCATCTCGACGTATTCGAGGTACTGGCGCGTAAGCGGGGCCATCGGGATGTCCAGCACGTCCAGGTTCTGCCTGCGAATCAGGTACAGAAGCAGATCGAGCGGCCCCTCGAAGGCATCCAGGATCACCTCGAGTGCGTCGGGGGGGATGTACAGGTCGTGCGGCAGCTCGGCCAGCGGCTTGCCGTAGAGGCGAGCGATTGGTGTGGCGATGGTCTGCTGGAGGGGCTCGGACATCAGCTGTAGTTCAAGCCCATGGCCTCGCGCACGTCGCGCATGGTTTCGCCCGCCAATTTGCTTGCCCGGTCGCAGCCATCGGCAATGATGTTCTTCACCAAAGTCGGGTCATCGAGGTAGGTTTGGGCACGCTCGCGCATCGGAGCAAGCTCCGCCTGCACCGCGTCGATCACGGGTTGTTTGCATTCGAGACAGCCGATTCCGGCCGTCGTGCATCCCTCCCGCACCCAGTCCTTTCTCTGCGGGTCGGAATAGATCAGATGCAGCTGCCACACCGGGCAGACATCGGGATTGCCCGGATCGCTGCGTTTCACGCGCGCCGGATCCGTGGGCATGGTGCGAATCTTCCTTGTGACCGTTTCCGGTTCGTCGCGCAGCTCGATCGCATTGCCGTAAGACTTCGACATCTTTTGTCCGTCGAGGCCCGGCAGGCGCGAAGACTCGGTCAGCAGCACGTCGGGCTCAACCAGAATCTTCTTGCCGCTGCCCTCAAGCCAACCGTACAGACGTTCCCGATCGCCGCGCGGCAAATTCTGCTGCTCTTCCAGCAGCGCCTGCGCGCGCTGCAGCGCCTCGACGTCCCCCTGCTCGAGGAATTTCGTCCGCAGCTCGTTGAATACCCGAGCCTTCTTCGATCCCATCTTCTTCACCGCCGCCTTCGCCTTGTCTTCGAAGCCCGCTTCGCGCCCGTACAGGTGATTGAAGCGCCGCGCCACCTCGCGCGTGAACTCGACGTGCGGGACCTGGTCCTCTCCCACCGGGACATACTTGGCCCGATAGATGAGGATATCTGCCGACTGCAGCAGCGGATACCCCAGGAAGCCATAGGTCGAAAGGTCGCGATCGGTCAGTTTCTCCTGCTGGTCCTTGTATGTCGGCACCCGCTCCAGCCAGCCGAGCGGCGTCATCATCGACAACAGCAAATGCAGCTCGGCATGCTCCGGCACCAGCGACTGCACGAATAGGGTCGCCTGGTTCGGATCGACCCCGGCGGCGAGCCAGTCTACGACCATGTCCCAGGAATTCTTTTGCACCTGACCGGGCGCCTCGTAGTCGGTGGTGAGCGCATGCCAGTCGGCGACGAAGTACAGGCACGGATACTCTGCCTGCAGCCCGACCCAGTTCTTCAATACCCCGTGATAGTGCCCGAGGTGGAGCGCGCCGGTGGGTCGCATCCCCGAAAGGACTCGCGTTTCGTACACTACGCGTCGCCTCCTAGAGCATCACGACAGCGTGTATGAGCGAGACTCCCACGTTCACCAGTGGTCCGAGAACGAAATCGAGCACGTGGGTCACGAGCATGAGAAGCAACAGCGGCAGCCCCCAGGGTTCGAGTTTGGCGTATTGCCACGACGCACGCCCAGGCAGCAGGCTCGCCACGATACGGCCGCCGTCCAGGGGCAGGATCGGAAGCAGATTGAGGAACATGAAGACCAGGTTGATCAGGATGCCGGCCCGCGCCATCGCCGCCATCGGCACGGTAAAGAAGTTCAGCGGCAGTAGCAGCGCCAGCTTGAGCAAAACGGCCCACGCAAGCGACATGGCCAGGTTGGCAGCGGGCCCAGCGGCCGCGACCCATGCCATGTGCTGTTTGGGGCTGCGAAGCGCGGAATAATTGACGGGGACCGGCTTGGCCCAACCGAACAGGAACACACCACGCGAAACCAGCAAGATCAGCAGGGGAACGACGATGGTGCCCACGATATCGATGTGGCGCAGCGGATTGAGGCTCACGCGCCCCTGAGCGTACGCCGTCATGTCCCCGAAATGCCGCGCGACGTAGCCATGAGCCGCTTCGTGCAGAGTAATCGCCAGGATCACAGGAAGCGCGAATATGGCGATCGTCTGTACGAGCTGGTTGACGTCCATCGAGGAGATTCTAAAACGTTGAATTCTAGCAGATTAGATGCAGCCGCCGACGTCGCATGCTAGCCCACCACGCCGAGGGCCTCGAGCGTACCGCACCCCTTTCGCACCACCAGCGGTTCGGCGGCAGTGAGGTCGATCACGGTTGTCGGTACGACGCCACATGTTCCAGCGTCGATCACCAAGTCGAGCTCGTGCTCAAGCCGCGTCCGGATCTCGGCCGCATCTGAAAGTGGTTGCGCATCGCCTGGAAGCAGCAGGGTCGCCGAAAGCATCGGCTCGTTCAGCTCCGCCAGCAAGGCATGGGCGACCGCGTGCGACGGCACCCGCACGCCGATGGTCTTGCGTTTGGGATGCAGCAGCCGTCGTGGCAGCTCGCGAGTCGCGCGCAGTATGAACGTATAGCAGCCTGGCGTGGCGGCCTTCAGCAGCCGGTACTGTGCGTTGCCGACGATCGCATAGGTGGCAATTTCCGACAGGTCGCGACACATCAGCGTGAAATGGTGCGTCTCGTCCACCAGACGCACCCGCCGCAGCCGCTCAAGCGCCTTCGCGTCTCCGATGTGACAACCGAGCGCGTAGCAGGAATCCGTCGGATAAGCGATCAATCCGCCACGGCGCAGGATCTCGGCGGCCTGGCGTATAAGGCGCAGTTGCGGATGGGTCGCGTGCACCTGAAAGAACTGCGCCACCGGCTCAGTCCCTCCACCCCGCCCACACCGGGCGCAAGCGTGCATCCAAGGCGGGCAGACTTCCCAGTTCCGCGCCCTCGTCTGGTCCATGAAAATCAGACCCGCGCGACGCCGCCAATCCGTGCTGCACGGCGAGCGCGCCGAACAGCGCGTACTGATCCGGCGAATGGCTGCCGGTCACGACTTCGATGGCCGCGCCGCCCGCCTCTCTGAACTCCACCAGCAGGCTTCCCATCGCGCCCGCCGAAAGCGCATAACGCCCGGGATGCGCCAGCACGGCCTGGCCTCCGGCATCGCCGATCCAGCGCAATGCGTGCGCAAGCTGCGCCCAGCGGTGCGGCACGTACCCCGGCTTGCCCGGCACCAGAAAGTGTCGAAACGCGTCCTTGGTGTCCGCCACCCGCCCGCACCGTGCCAGATAGCGCGCGAAGTGGGTTCGGCTCACCATTGCCGGATTCTTGGCCAGTGCGAGCGCGCCCTCGAAGCTGCCTGCGATGCCCGCCTGCTCGAGCCCGTGCCCCATTTCCCGCGCACGTTCGATGCGCCCCGAGCGCACCTGCTCCAGCCCACCATTCAGCGCCGGGTGCCGCGCGTCGACGCCGAGGCCGACCACGTGCAGCGTCACCTCCCGCCAGCTGACCGATATTTCGACACCGTCAATTAACGCGATCCCCGCCTCGTGCGCAGCCTCGCGCGCTTGCGCCAACCCGCCCAACTGATCGTGGTCGGTGAGCGCGAGCATTTCGACCCCCTTAGCGGCGGCTCGCCGCACCACGTCACGGGGGGAGAGCGCGCCGTCGGAGGCGGTGGAATGGCAGTGCAGGTCGACGTTCATTCGTGGGCGGGCAGGAATTGTTCGATCAGCCGCGCCAAGGCCTCGGGCTGGTCGTGGTGCAGCATATGCCCCGCGTTCGGCACCGTTACA
>DATFMS010000197.1:0-2133 GCA_035266805.1 Burkholderiales bacterium
AGAGCGGCAGGCCTGTCGCGACCGCGCTGCTGATCGCGCCCGACGTGTCGGTGAGCGAGATCTCCGCCGGCGGCGTGGTCGAGAAGATGCCCGAGTGGAGCAAGCAGGCGGCGGCGAACATCGACTCGGCGCTGCGCCGGATCGGCCGGGGTGGCAAGCTCGAGCTCTCGGATCCGCCCAAGCTGAGCGACGAGGAGCAGCACGCACTCGAGCAGCACGTGGCGCTGTACGGAGTGGTCGCGCTGCAGGTGCATCGCAATAGCCTCGCCGGCGGCGAGATCTGGGCCAAGCGCCTCACGTCCGGCCTGACCGACTACACGGTCGGCCCGGGGCTCGCGTTCCTGGCCGACAGGACCGGGGCCGACACCGCGCTGGTGATGATCGCGCGCGACGCCGAGTCGTCGGGCGGGCGCAAGGCGGTCATGGTGCTGGGCGCGCTGTTCGGCGTCGGCCTGGCGGGGGGCAACGCGTTCGCGGTCGCCGGCCTGATCGATCTGCGCTCCGGGCGCCTGCTGTGGCAGAGCTACGACAGCAGCATCACCTCCGATCTGCGCGTCGAGGCGGACGCGGGCAAGCTGGTCGAGGGCCTGTTCGCCAGCTATCCCGCGGCGGCCGGAGCGAAGTGATGCCGCGGGCGGCGCGCGTCCTGGCGCTGGCCGGCGTCCTCGCCTGCGCCGCGCCGGCGCTGGCGCAGCCGCTGCCGCCGCTCGCCGGCGGCGCGGCCACCGCCCCCGCGAGC
This sequence comes from Burkholderiales bacterium, assembly GCA_035266805.1. GTDB lineage: Bacteria > Pseudomonadota > Gammaproteobacteria > Burkholderiales > SG8-39 > DAHVFK01. Next base: position 740 of record DATFMS010000197.1, read on the forward strand.
GACGAGGAGCGGCGCCTGTGGGCCAATGCGGACGAGGCCTCGGAAATCCTCGCCAGGAGCGGCCGCGTGCTCGACGATCCGGCGCTGACCGCCTACGTGCAGCGCGTCGCCGACCGGCTGTTTCCCGAGTTCAAGGGCCACGTCCGGGTCCATATCCTCAAGGCGCAGAGCCTGAATGCGTTCGCGCTGCCGAACGGCAACATCTACCTGCACGAGGGGATGCTCGCGCGCTTTCGCAACGAGAGCCAGCTCGCCGCCCTGCTCGGCCACGAAGGCATCCACTTCGTCGACCGCCACAGCTTGCAGGAGATCGAGCACGGAAAGAGCACGGCCGCGCTCGGCACGGTGCTCGCCGTGGTCGGCACGCCGGTGGTGGGACTGGCGGCCAACGTGCTCGTCATGTCCTCGGTCACCGGCTACTCGCGCGAGCTCGAGGCCGAGGCCGACGAGCTGGGCTACAAGCGCCTCGTCGCCGCCGGCTACGACCCGCGCGAGGCGCCCAAGCTGTTCAAGCTGATGATGGACGAGGTCAAGGCGAGCGGGGCCGACGAGCCGTTCTTCTTCTCCACCCACCCCGCGCTGCAGGACCGCTACGACAACTACCTGCGGCTGTCGAAGGACGCGCCGGCGCCGAAGGAACCGCCGCCGGATCACTACCTCGCGACCTTCGCCGACCTGCGCCTGGCGAGCCTCGAGGCCGAGGTGTCGATGGCGCGCTGCAAGCAGGTGATCGCGCTGCTGAAGGAGCCCGAGCGGCGCAGCGACTACCCGCCGTACGTCGACTACTACCTGGGCGAGGCCTACCGCCAGCGCGGCGACAAGGGCGACGACGAGCTGACGAAGGCCGCCTACCTGAAGGCGATCGCCGCCGCGCCCGGGTTCGCGCCCGCGCACCGCGCGCTGGGCATGCAGCTGCTCAAGGCCGGCGCCTACGACGATGCGATACGCGAGCTGGAGAAATACCTCGCGCTCGCGCAGGGCGCGAGCGACCGGGCGTACGCCCAGATGTACCTCGAGGAAGCACGCAAGAGGAAGGACCAAGGGAGGAAAGGAAAATGAAACGCCTGCTGGCCTTGCTTGCGATGACGGCGCTGCTCGGCGGCTGCGCCACCTACGAGCTGACCGGCGCCGGCCGCACCGCCATGACCGACCAGGGCTACAGCGTCGAGCTGCCGCAGAACTGGGTGCGCCTCAGCGCCGACAGCAAGCGCGTCATCGTCACGCGCGACGGCTTCGGCCTGCAGCGCATCATGATCACGCGCGCGGAGGCGAAAGACGCCTTTCCGAAGATCAAGAAGCAGGCCGACGACAAGCTGCTCGCCTCCGAGCTCGCCGAGCTGCAGATCGCCGAGCTGAAATCGAGCGGCGCGCCGAACCTCACGGTGGTGGAGAAC
>DATFMS010000198.1:0-5895 GCA_035266805.1 Burkholderiales bacterium
GCACATCGCCTTCCCAGTCCTGGCCGATCACGATCGACTCGACCACCTCGTCCAGGCTCTCGACCTGGCGGTAGATCTCGGCCGTGCCGATCCTCATCCCGCCCGGATTGAGCACCGCGTCGGAGCGGCCGTAGATGATCATGCCGCCGTGCGGCGTGATCTCGCACCAGTCGCCGTGGCGCCAGACGTTGGGGTATTTCTCGAAGTACGCGGCGCGGTAGCGCGCCCCGTCGGGGTCGTTCCAAAACCCCAATGGCATCGCGGGGAAAGGCCGCGTGCACACCAGCTCGCCCTTCTCGCCGACCAGCGATCGCCCCTCGTCGTCGAACACCTCGACCGCCAGGCCGAGACCCTTGCACTGGATCTCGCCGCGCCAGACCGGCAGCGCCGGGTTGCCGAGCACGAAGCAGGACACGATGTCGGTCCCGCCCGAGATCGACGACAGGCACAGGTCGGCCTTGATCTTGCCGTAGACGTAGTCGAAGCCCTCGGGCAGCAGCGGCGAGCCGGTCGAGAGCATGGCGCGCAGCGTCTCCAGCTTGTGCGTGCGCACCGGCGCCAGGCCGACCTTGGCGATCGCATCGATGAACTTGGCCGAGGTGCCGAAGTGCGTCATCGCCTCGGCGTCGGCGAAATCGAACAGGATGCGGCCGCGGGCGACGAACGGCGAGCCGTCGTAGAGGAGCAGCGTCGCCCCCGCGCCGAGCCCGGAGACCAGCCAGTTCCACATCATCCAGCCCAGCGTGGTGAAATAGAACACGCGGTCGCCCGGCCCCACGTCGGAGTGCAGGCGGTGCTCCTTGAGATGCTGCAGCAGCGTGCCGCCGGCGCCGTGCACGATGCACTTCGGCACCCCGGTGGTGCCCGACGAGTAGAGAATGTAGAGCGGGTCGTTGAAGGCGACCTGCTCGAACTCGACCGCTTTCGCCGCGAACGGGGCGATGAAGTCGGCCAGCGACTTGCCCACCGTTGCCGGCGCGCCGAGGTATTCCAGCACCACGCACTGGTGCACCGTCGGCAGCTCGGCCAGGATCTCGCGCACCCGCTCCTGCGAGTCGTACTCCTTGCCGCCGTAAAGGTAGCCGTCGGCGCAGAACAGGACCTTGGGTTCGATCTGGCCGAAGCGGTCGAGCACGCCCCGCACGCCGAAATCGGGCGAGCACGAGGACCAGATCGCGCCCAGGCTGGTGGTGGCGAGCATCGCCGCGGTGGCCTCGGCCAGGTTGGGCAGGTAGCCGGCGACGCGGTCGCCCTTGCCCACTCCGGCCGCGGCGAGCGCCTGCTGCAGGCGCGAGACCAGCGCGTGCAGCTGCCTGCGCGTGTAGCGCCGCTTGACCCGGTCCTCGCCCCAGAACACGATCGCGTCGCTGTCGTCGGGCTCGCGCAGCAGGTTCTGGGCGAAGTTGAGCCTGGCGTCGGGAAACCACTGCGCGCCCGGCATGCGCTCGCCGTCGACCAGCGCGCGGCGGCCCGTGTCGCCTTGCACGCCGCAGAAGTCCCACAGCAGGCTCCAGAACTCCGCGCTGTGCTCGACCGACCAATGGTGCAGCGCGGCGTAGTCGCCGAAGCCGGCGCGCGCCATGAACTGGCCCATCCCCGTGCGCGCGGCGCGCGCCGGGTCCGGGGTCCACATCGGTTGCGCGCTCACGAGGTCGCCTCCGCTGCCATCAGCTTCGCCCGCAGCGCCTCGGGAATGCGCACTGCCTTGTTGCGCACGGTGTCGATGCACACCACTACCGCGCCGCCGTCGGCGTAGGGCTTCGGCTCGTCGTCCACCCGCAGCTCGTAGAAGGTCGGGATGCTCGAGCCGCCCGGCGTGCCGACGAACAGCTTGACCTCGACCGTGCCCGGATAGGTCATCGCGCGCCGGTAGTTGCAGGTCGCGCTCGCGATCACGATCCCGGTCGAGCCCCAGGCCTTGCCGCGCGGCAGCAGCGAATCGAACCAGCTGATCCGCGTCTGCTCCATGTAGCGGAAATAGACGGTGTTGTTGACGTGCCCCATCGAGTCCATGTCGCCCCAGCGAATCGGGATGCGCTCGACGAAACCCAGTCTGCGGTGGTCTTGGTCCATGGGAGGGCGATTATAATTGCTCGCATGACCCGCGACTCCATGGAATACGATGCCGTGATCGTCGGCGGCGGCCCCGCGGGGCTCGCCTGCGCGATCCGGCTCAAGCAGCTCGCCGCCGAGAAGGGCCGCGAGGTTTCTGTCTGCGTGCTCGAAAAGGGCTCCGAGATCGGCGCCCACATCCTCTCGGGCGCGGTGATGGACCCGCGCGCGCTGGCCGAGCTGTTCCCCGACTGGAAGGACAAGGGCACGCCGCTCAACGCGCCGGTGAGCGAGGACCGCTTCCTGTTCCTGTCCGAGTCGTCGTCCTTCGGCACGCCTAATTTCCTGCTGCCTGCGTGCTTCAAGAACCACGGCAACTACGTGGTCAGCCTGGGCAATGTCTGCCGCTGGCTCGGCCAGCAGGCCGAAGCGCTCGGGGTCGAGATCTTCCCCGGCTTCGCCGCCGCCGAGGTGCTGCTCGACGAAGCGGGCAAGGTGAAGGGTGTCGCCACCGGCGACATGGGCATCGGCCGCGACGGCGAGAAGACCGACGCCTGGCAGCCCGGGATGGAGCTGCAGGCGAAATACACCTTCTTCGCCGAGGGCTGCCGCGGCCAGCTCGGCAAGCAGCTCGAGCAGAAGTTCCGCCTGCGCGACGGCGTCGACCCGCAGCTTTACGCCATCGGCCTGAAGGAATTGTGGGACATCGACCCGGCCAGGCACCAGACCGGCCTGGTGGTGCACACCGCCGGCTGGCCGCTCGATGCCGGCACCTACGGCGGCTCGTTCCTCTACCACCTGGAGAACAACCAGGTCGCGGTCGGCTTCGTGGTCGGGCTCGGCTACAGCAACCCCTACCTCGACCCCTACGAGGAGTTCCAGCGCTACAAGACCCACCCCGCGATTCGCGGCTTCTTCGAGGGCGGCAAGCGGGTCGCCTACGGCGCGCGCGCGATCACCGCCGGCGGGCTGCAGTCGCTGCCCAAACTCACCTTTCCCGGCGGCTGCCTGATCGGCGACGACGCCGGCTTCCTCAACGCTCCGCGCATCAAGGGCAGCCACGCCGCGATCAAGACCGGCATGCTCGCCGCCGAGGCGGCCTTCGAGGCGCTCGGCGCCGGCCGCGAGCGCGACGAGCTCGCCGCCTATCCCGAGGCGTTCCGGCAGTCGTGGCTGTTCGACGAGCTGTACCGCGCGCGCAACTTCAAGCCCTGGATGGCCAAGGGCCTGGTCACCGGCTCGCTCATGTTCGGCATCGACCAGATGGTGTTCGGCGGCAAGGCACCGTGGACCCTGCGCCACCAGCACGCCGACAACGAGACGCTGGTCAAGAAAACCGAGGCGACGCCGATCGCCTATCCCAGGCCCGACGGCGTGCTGACCTTCGACCGCCTGACTTCGGTCTCGTTCTCCAACACCAACCACAGCGAGGACCAGCCGATCCACCTCACGCTCAAGGACCCGGCGGTTCCGATCACGGTAAATCTCGAGCGCTACGACGCGCCCGAGCAGCGCTACTGCCCCGCGGGCGTGTACGAGATCGTGCGTGACGACGACGGCTCCAACCCGCGGCTGCAGATCAACGCCCAGAACTGCGTGCACTGCAAGACCTGCGACATCAAGGACCCGACCCAGAACATCGTCTGGGTCGCGCCCGAGGGCGGCGGCGGCCCGAACTATCCCAACATGTGAGCGGAGCCGGCGCGATGGAATTCAAGACCGCAGACCTGTACGACGCGCACGCCGGCAAGGTACAGGTCGCGGCGCCGGGCCTGCGGCACTTCGGCGGGCGCAGGCGCTTCGCCGGCCGCATCTGCACCGTCAAGTGCTTCGAGGACAACCAGGCGGTAAAGGACCAGCTCGAGGAGCGCGGCGAAGGGCGCGTGATCGTGGTCGACGGCGGCGGCAGCCTGCGCGCGGCGCTGGTCGGCGATAACGTCGCCAGGCGCGCGCTCGAACAGGGTTACGCCGGCTTCGTCGTCAACGGTTGCGTGCGCGACACGGCGGACTGCGCCGGCATGGACATCGGCCTGCTCGCGCTGGCGGCCAACCCGACCCGGCCGCAACAGAAGAGCCCCGGCGAGCGCGGCATCCCGGTTGCCTTCGCCTGGGTCAAGTTCACTCCCGGCGAATGGCTCTACGCCGACCGCGACGGAGTGCTGGTCTGCGCGACCAAGCTGATTTGATCCCCGAGGAGTTCGACGAGTCCTTCCAGCCGATCATCGGCGCGGCGGTGACGATCCGCCCGCTGCGCCCCGACGACGCGAGCATCGAGCGCGACTTCGTCAGCGGCCTGTCGGGCGAATCGCGCTACAACCGCCTGCTCGGCGGCGCGATCAAGGTCTCCGACGAATACATCCGCCGCCTGACCCACCTCGACTGGTCGCGCGAGGCCGCCTTCGCCGCCATCACCATGCTGGGCGAGCGCGAGTCGATCATCGGCGTCGCGCGCTACGTAACCGAAGACGAAGGCGAGAGCTGCGAGTTCGCGCTGGTGCTGGCCGACGCCTGGCAGGGACGCGGCATCGGCCGGCGCATGCTCGAGAAGCTGCAGCGGGTAGCCGCCCGGCGCGGCATCAAGCGCATGCACGGCGACATCCTGTCGACCAACGCGCAGATGCTGGCGCTGGTGCGCAAGCTCGGCTACCGCCTCAAGCGCCACCCCGAGGACGCCACCGTCACGCGCGCGACGCGCGAGCTGCTCTCGCCGGCCGCGAACTGACGGCCGCGCGCAGGACGTCGACGAATTCGCGCGCGACCGGCGTGAGCGGGACGTCGGCGCGGGTGAACAAGCATATCTCCCGCGGCGGGAGCGCGTCTTCCATCGGCACCTGCACGATGCGGCCGCCGGCAACCTCGCGTGCGGCGAGCTGCCAGGGCACGACCGCCAGCAAGTCGCTGTGCGCGACGATTTCGGCGAGCGCGAAGAACGACCTGCATTCGATGCGGTAGCGCGGCGGCTCCATGCCGGCGGCCTGGAACGCGGCGGGCAGGCTCGACGTGTTGTCGGTGCCTCCGGTGCGCACCCACTCGGCATCCGCCAGCTCGGCGAGCGAGCGCGCCCCGGCAAGCAGATGGCGGCGCCTGGCAACGATGCACGCCTCGTTCAGGTAGAGGGGCTCGACCAGGTATTCCGGCCCGGGCGTGGCGAGGGGCCCGATCCGCACGCTCAGCGCGAGATCGAGCCGCCCGTCTCTCAACGCCGGCATGACTTCCGACGGCGAGATGTCCGTGACGCAGATCTTCGCCTCGTGCCAGCGGCGCCGCAGCCGCGCGAGAGCATTCGGCAGCAGCCCGAGCGCCGGGGCAGGCGCGGCGCCGACCGTGAGGCTGCCGCCGCGCGCGCCGCGCAGCTGGGCGACTTCCTCGCGCGCGCGGCGCAGGTCGGCGGTGACCGAGCGCGCACGGGCGAGAAAGGCGCGGCCGATCTCGGTCGGCTGGGCGCCGCGCACGCTGCGAGTGACCAGCACTCCGCCCAGCTCCTCCTCGAGCTGCCGGATGCTCTTGGTCAGCGCCGGTTGGCTGAGGCCGAGGGCCCGCGCGGCGGCGCGCATGCTTCCGGCGTCGACCACCGCCAGGAAATCGCGGATTTGGCTGAGCCGCATCGATAATCCCTGGTTATCGCTATGCGTCATCGTACTCCTTCCGGTTTTCGCAAAGCGCAGGTAGGCTGCGTCCGGAGGAGGAGACAACCATGAAAAACCGATACGCCGGAGGACGGGCGGCGCTCGCTTGCGCGCTGCTGGCCGCCCTGGGTCTGGCGCCACAGTCCGCCAGCGCCCAAACCATCGTGTTCAACTGCTTCTTTCCGCCGCAGCACTACACCTGCCGCGTCATGCTGCG
>DATFMS010000199.1:0-20475 GCA_035266805.1 Burkholderiales bacterium
TCCTCTCCGTTCGGGTAGCGGCGCAGCGCGTGCAGGCCGCGGAAGCGCGGGCTCTGCGGCGTCTTCTCTTCCGGGAACTGGACCGTGATCTTGAGCTCGAACGCATGCCGCCCGGTCACCATCAGCCCGCGCACCAGCTCCAGCAGCAGGAAGGACTTGAAGAATTCGGCGATGCGTTTCATGTCGCCCCCTTTAGCTCCAGATGTTCCAGCGCGTCTGCATCCACGCCCCGATCACCGCCAGCCAGACGAGGGTCACCGGGATGAAGATCTTCCAGCCCAGGCGCATGATCTGGTCGTAGCGGTAGCGCGGGAACGTGGCGCGGAACCACAGGAACAGCGATACGATGACGAATACCTTGAGCAGCAGCCAGGCGAACGGCGGCACCGCGTTGAACAGCGCCGAGTCGATCGGCGGCTGCCAGCCGCCGAAGAACATCACCGCCGTCAGCGTGCTGATCAGGATCATGTTCATGTACTCGGCGAGGAAGAACAGCGCGAACGCCATGCCCGAGTACTCGATCATGTGCCCGGCGACGATCTCGGACTCCCCCTCGACCACGTCGAAGGGCGCGCGGTTGGTCTCCGCGATGCCGGAGACGAAGTACACCACCAGGATCGGCAGCAGCGGCAGCCAGTTCCAGGACAGGAAATTGAGCCCCATCGAGGCGAAGCTGCCGCGCTCCTGCGCGCCCACGATGTCCGACAGGTTGAGGCTGCCCGAGACCATCAGCACCACCACCAGCGCGAACCCCATCGCGATCTCGTACGACACCATCTGCGCCGCCGAGCGCATCGCGCCGAGGAAGGCGTACTTCGAGTTCGACGCCCAGCCGGCGATGATCACGCCGTAGACCCCCATCGAGGTGAGCGCCAGCAGGTAGAGCAGGCCGGCGTTTACGTTCGCCAGCACGACCTCGGGGGCGAAGGGCACCACCGCCCAGGCCGCCACCGCCGGCGCGATCATCAGGATCGGGCCGAGGATGAACAGGCCCCGGTCGGCGTTGGTCGGGACGATTATTTCCTTCAGCAGCAGCTTCACGCCGTCGGCGATCGGCTGCAGCAGGCCGCGCGGGCCGACCCGGTTGGGGCCGATGCGGATCTGCATCCAGCCGATCAGCTTGCGCTCCCACAGCGTGAGGTAAGCCACGCACAGCATCAGCGGCAGCACGATCGCGACGATGAGCGCGAGGTTCCACACGGCGTCGATGATTGCCGTACGCCAGTCCATTCAGGCCGCCTTCCCTACTGCGAGCTTCTCGAGCGTCACCGCTCCGAACATCGCGCCCAGGTCCGCGGTCGAGGGGTGCGCCGCGGCCACCCGCACGCATTCGTCGGGCAGCGCGTCGTCCAGCGCGGCCGCGAGCCGCGCCTCGCCCTGCCCCTGCTTCACCAGCACCGGCTGGCCGGCGGCGACGCCGAGCCTTTGCATCAGCTTCGAGTTCATCCACGCGCGCGGCGGCTGGGCGTCGCGCGTCTTCTGCAGCGCGGGCGCGCGCCGCACCAGCGCGTCGGCGAAGTAGATCGGCACGTCGGCGATGCGCTGCAGGCCCGCAGGTCTCGTCAATGGGGGAATTTTTTCAAAAGAAACCGAATTAGAAAGCCGGGACGCGACGTCCGTTCCGCGCAGGCATTCCTCGCGCACCTGTTCGCAGCTGTCGTAGTCGAAGCCCTGCACGCCGAGCAGCGTGCCGAGCACGCGCAGCACCTTCCACGCCGGGCGCGCCTCGCCGAGCGGCCGCACCGCCGCGTGGAACGTCTGCAGCCGCCCCTCGGTGCTGACGAAGCTGCCCGGCGTCTCGCTGAACGGCGCGATCGGCAGCATCACCTGCGCGTAGTCCGCCGCCGCGCCCTTGAACGCCGACAGTGCGACCACGAACTGCGCCTGGCGCAGCGCGGCCTGCGCGGCCTGCGGATCGGCGCAGTCGAGCTCGGGCTCTGCATTCAACAACACATAGGCCTGGCGCGGCTTGGCGACCAATTGGGCCGCGTTGCCCCCGACCGGCAGGCCGGCGATGTAGCCGCCCACCGAGTTCGCCGCCTCGCCGAGAAAACCGAGCTTGACGCCGAGCGCCTGCGCCGCGGCATGGATGCGCGCCGCCTCGGGGTGCTGCTGCGCGAAATTGCCGAGGAGCACCGCGGAATTCTTTCCCCCATTCAGGACTTCCTTGAAATTCAATATCTGATCAGGTATTTCCGCGGGCGCCACGATCTTCCTGCTCGCGATCGGCATCAGCCAGTCGTCGTCCACCGAGTGCAGGACGTGGATCTGCGCCCCGCGCTTGGCGGCCTGGCGCAGCCGGTTCGCGATCAGCGGATGGTCCTTGCGCAGGAACGAGCCGACCACCAGCACCCGGTCGAGCCCGCCCAGCTCGGCCACCGGCATCCCGAGCCAGGGCACGCCGCCCTTGCCGTCGGCCGAAAAATCCGACTGGCGCAGGCGGAAATCGGCGCCGCCGCCCAGCCCGCCCGCCAGCCGCTGCAGCAGGTAGAGCTCCTCGAGCGTGCTGTGCGGGGTCGCGAGCACGCCGAAATCGGCGCCGGCGGCCTTGAGGCCGGCGCACACCGCGTCGAGCGCCGTTTCCCAGTCGGTCTCCTGCCAGCGGCCGTCGCGCTTGAGCATGGGGCGGGTAAGACGCTCGTCACCGTTCAGCGCTTCGTAGGAATAGCGGTCCTTGTCCGACAGCCAGCATTCGTTGATCGCCTCGTTCTCGAGCGGCAGCACGCGCATGACGTGGTTCTGCTTGGTCTGCAGGATCAGGTTGGAACCAAGGCCGTCGTGCGGCGAAATCGATCGGCGCCGGTCCAGCTCCCAGGTGCGGGCGCTGTAGCGGAACGGCTTCGAGGTGAGCGCGCCGACCGGGCAGAGGTCGATCATGTTGCCCGAGAGCTCGGAGTCGACCGTCCTGCCGACGAAGGCCACGATCTCGGCGTGCTCGCCGCGATTGATCATGCCGAGCTCCATCACCCCGGCGATCTCCTGGCCGAAGCGCACGCAGCGGGTGCACTGGATGCAGCGCGTCATCTCCTCGGCCGCCACCAGCGGGCCGATGTCCTTGTGCAGCACCACGCGCTTCGCTTCCTGGTAGCGCGAGCCGCTCTTGCCGTAGCCCACCGCCAGGTCCTGCAGCTGGCACTCGCCGCCCTGGTCGCAGATCGGGCAATCGAGCGGGTGGTTGATGAGCAGGAACTCCATGACCCCGTTCTGTGCCTTCTTGGCCGCCGGGGAATGGGTCCAGACCTTCATGCCGTCGGCAGCCGGCGTGGCGCAGGCCGGCAGCGGCTTGGGCGCCTTCTCGACCTCGACCAGGCACATGCGGCAGTTGGCCGCGATGGAAAGCTTGCTGTGGTAGCAGAAATGCGGGATGTAGATGCCGAGCTTGGTGGCGCCGTCCATCACCGTGGCGCCGCCCGCCACCTCCACCTGCCTGCCGTCGACCTCGAACTTTGGCATCTCAGGCCGCCTTCGCGATCGCGGGGTCGCCGTGCGCGCCGGCACGGCCCCACTTGGGTTCGGTCTCGCCCTGCACCAGGCAGCGCTTGTGCGCGATGTGATGCTCGAACTCGGCGCGGAAGTGCTTGATGAAGCTCTTCACCGGCAGCGCCGCGGCGTCGCCGAGCGCGCAGATGGTGCGGCCGGCGATGTTGTCCGAGACGTCGTCCAGCAGCGCCAGATCCTCCATGCGGCCGCGCCCGGTCTCGATCCGGTTCACCACCCGGTACAGCCAGCCGGTGCCCTCGCGGCAGGGCGTGCACTGGCCGCACGACTCCTCGAAGTAGAAGTACGACAGTCGCTCCAGCGCCCGCACCATGCAGGTCGTCTCGTCCATCACGATCACCCCGCCCGAGCCGAGCATCGAGCCGGCCTTGGCGATCGAGTCGTAGTCCATGTCGGTCGCCAGCATGACGTCGGCCGGCAGCACCGGCATCGACGAGCCGCCGGGGATCACGGCTTTCAGCTTGCGGCCGCCGCGCACCCCGCCCGCCATCTCGAGCAGCTTGGCGAACGGCGTGCCGAGCCTGACCTCGTAGTTGCCCGGCTTGTTGACGTGGCCGGTGACCGAAAACAGCTTGGTGCCGCCGTTGTTCGGCTTGCCGAGGGCGAGGAAGGCGTCGCCGCCGTGGTTGATGATCCACGGCACCGCGGCCAAAGTCTCGGTGTTGTTGATCGTGGTCGGCCGGCCGTAGACGCCGAAGCTGGCCGGGAACGGCGGCTTGTAGCGCGGCAGGCCCTTCTTGCCCTCGAGCGAATCGAGCAGCGCGGTCTCCTCGCCGCAGATGTAGGCGCCGTAGCCCGGGTGGGCGTGCAGCTGGAAGCTGAATCCCGATCCCAGGATATTGCTGCCGAGATAGCCGGCGCGGCGGGCTTCGTCCAGCGCTTCCTCGAACTGCTCGTACTCGGCCCAGATCTCGCCGTGGATATAGTTGTAGCCGGTCGCGGCGCCCATGGCGTAGCCGCCGATGATCATGCCCTCGATCACCATGTGCGGGTTGTAGCGCAGCAGGTCGCGGTCCTTGCAGGTGCCGGGCTCGCCTTCGTCCGAGTTGCACACCACGTATTTCTCGCCCGCGTATTGCTTCGGCATGAACGACCACTTCAGCCCGGTCGGAAATCCCGCGCCGCCACGGCCGCGCAGGGCCGACTTCTTCAGCTCGGCGATCACCTGGTCGGGCGTGATCTTCTCCCGCAGCAGCTTCTTCAGCGCGCCGTAGCCGCCGCGCTTCTCGTAGTCGGCGAGGCGCCAGTTGGCCCCGTCGAGGCCGGCCATCAGGATTGCGTCGGGTCCGTAATCGAGCATGTCAGCCCTTTTCCGCGAGCTCGTCGATCAGCGCGTCGAGCTTGTCCTTGGACATGTAGTCGCACATGCGCTTGTTGTTGACCAGCACCACCGGCGACATGGCGCAGGCGCCCATGCACTCGCCTTCGCGCAGCGTGAAATTGCCGTCGGGCGTGGTTTCGTTGAAATCGATGCCGAGCTTCTGCTTCAGGTAGTCGGCGGCCTCGAGCGAGCCCTGCAGGCCGCAGGGGAGGCAGGTGCAGACCGTGAGCTTGTGCTTCGCGGTCGGCTCGAGGTTGTACATGGTGTAGAACGAGGCGACCTCGTACACGGCGACCGGCGCCATGCCGAGGTAGTGCGCGACGTATTCCATGGTTTCGGTGGCGAGCCAGCCCTTTTCGTCCTGGGCGATGATCAGCGCCGCCATCACGGCGGACTGCTTCTGCTCGGCGGGATACTTGGCGACCTCGCGGTCGATCCTGTTCAAGGCGTCGGGGGAAAGCATCAGCGTTCGCTCACCTGTCGATTTCGCCGAAAACGATGTCCAGGGTGCTGATGATGGCCACCGCGTCGGCGAGCATGTGGCCGGTCGCCATCTCGTTCATCGCCGACAGGTGCGTGAACGCGGGCGAGCGCAGCTTCATGCGATAGGGCTTGTTCGAGCCGTCGGAAATGAAATACACGCCGAATTCGCCCTTCGGATTCTCGACTCCGGCGTAGGCCTCGCCTTTGGGCACGTGCATGCCCTCGGTGAAGAGCTTGAAGTGGTGGATCAGATCCTCCATGTTGGCTTTCATTTCCACCCGCGGAGGCGGCGCGATCTTGTTGTTGTCCACCATCACCGGGCCGGGGTTGTCGCGCAGCCACTCGATGCACTGCCTGATGATGCGGTTGGACTGGCGCATCTCCTCGACCCGCACCAGGTAGCGGTCGTAGGTGTCGCCGTTCTTGCCCAGCGGAATGTCGAACTCGAGCCGGTCGTAGACCTCGTAGGGCTGCTTCTTGCGGATGTCCCAGGCGATTCCCGAGCCGCGCAGCATCGGCCCGGTGAAGCCCAGCGCAAGGGCGCGCTCGGGAGACACCACGCCGATCCCCACCGTGCGCTGCTTCCAGATCCGGTTCTCGGTCAGCAGCGTCTCGTAGTCGTCGACGCACTTGGGGAAGCGGTCGGTGAAATCCTCGATGAAGTCGAGCAGCGATCCCTGGCGGTTGCGATTCAACTCCTTCAGGTCGCGCTCGCTGCGAAAGCGCGACGACTGGTACTGCGGCATCGCGTCCGGCAGGTCGCGGTAGACCCCGCCCGGGCGGTAGTAGGCCGCGTGCATGCGCGCCCCCGAGACCGCCTCGTAGCAGTCGAGCAGGTCCTCGCGCTCGCGGAAGCAGTACAGGAACACCGTCATCGCGCCGAGGTCGAGGCCGAGCGCCGCGACCCCGAACAGGTGATTCAAAATGCGCGTGATCTCGTCGAACATGACGCGGATGTACTGCGCGCGGATCGGCACCTCGATACCGAGCAGCTTCTCCAGCGAGAGGCAGAACGCGTGCTCGCTGCACATCATCGAGATGTAGTCGAGCCGGTCCATGTAGGGCAGCGACTGGATGTACATGCGCGATTCCGCGAGCTTCTCGGTCGCGCGGTGCAGCAGGCCGATGTGCGGGTCGGCGCGCTGTACGACCTCGCCGTCCATTTCCAGCACCAGCCGCAGCACCCCGTGCGCCGCCGGGTGCTGGGGACCGAAGTTCACCGTGTAGTTGCGGATCTCGGGCACTAGCGCGTCTCCTCGCCGTAGTGCTCTTCGCGCACCACGCGCGGCGTGATCTCGCGCGGCTCGATCGTCACCGGCTGGTAGACGATGCGCTTCTGCTCCGGGTCGTAGCGCATCTCGACGTAGCCGGAGACCGGGAAGTCCTTGCGGAACGGATGGCCGATGAAGCCGTAGTCGGTGAGGATCCGGCGCAGGTCCGGGTGCCCCTCGAACACGATGCCCAACAGGTCGAAGGCCTCGCGCTCGTACCAGTTCACGCTCGGCCAGACGTCGATCACCGAGTCGAGCTTGGGAAAATCGTCGTCGGGGCAGAACACGCGAACTCTCAGGCGCCAGTTCTTGCTCACCGACAGCAGCTGCAGCACCGCGGCGAAGCGCTCGCGCTCCCAGGGCCGCGCGCCGTAGGTGGAGTAGTCCACCCCGCACAGGTCGATCAGCTGCTCGAAACAGAGCTCCGGATGATCGCGCAAGCCAAGCGCCACCTCGTGGTAGTCGGCGGCCGCGACCTCAAGCGTGATTTCGCCGAGCGCCTCGGTGAGCTTGAGGTCCCTGCCCTGGAACGCGCCCTGCAGCGCGTCGTGCAAGCGTTGCAGTCGCGGGCTCATCTGGCGATGGTGTTGGTCCGCTTGATCTTGTTCTGCAGCTGCACCAGACCATACAGTAGCTGCTCGGCGGTCGGCGGGCAGCCCGGAACATAGACATCGACCGGGATGATGCGGTCGCAACCGCGCACCACCGAGTAAGAGTAATGGTAGTAGCCGCCGCCGTTGGCGCACGAGCCCATCGACACCACCCAGCGCGGCTCGGGCATCTGGTCGTAGACTTTGCGCAGCGCGGGCGCCATCTTGTTGCACAGCGTGCCAGCGACCACCATCACGTCGGACTGGCGCGGGCTGGGGCGGAACACCATGCCGAAGCGGTCCAGATCGTAGCGTGCCGCGCCGGCATGCATCATCTCGATCGCGCAGCAGGCGAGGCCGAAGGTCACCGGCCAGAGCGACCCGGTGCGGGTCCAGTTGATCAGCTTGTCCGCCGTGGTGGTGACGAATCCCTGCTGCAGGACGCCTTCTATTCCCATTCCAGCGCTCCTTTCATCCACTCGTAGACGAAACCGACCACCAGGATGCCGAGAAACAGCATCATCGACAGGTAGCCGAACAGTCCGATCTTGTTGATCACCACCGCCCAGGGAAAGAGGAACGCGATTTCCAGGTCGAACAGGATGAACAGGATCGCGACCAGGTAGTAGCGCACGTCGAACTTCATGCGCGCGTCCTCGAAGGCCTCGAAGCCGCATTCGTAGGGCGAATTCTTCTCCGGGTCGGGCCGATGCACCCCGAGCAGCGCACCGAGCGCCATCGGCAGCACGCCTATGGCGAGGCCGACCAGGATGAACAGCAGAACCGGGAAGTATTCGCTCAGCATATTGCGTAGTACTCAGTCACTCAGTCGTTGCGCGGCAGCCGGGAAGTTCCGGCTGCCGCGTGCATCTGGTGCCCACGAGCAGACTCGAACTGCTACGGCTGTTTAGGCCACTAGCCCCTCAAGCTAGCGTGTCTACCAATTTCACCACGTGGGCCGGGAATTGAAGCCTTGAATTATCCTCCAATTGAAGCGCCCGCTCAGTTCGGTATGTCTTTCGCCTTCGATCCGTCGTCTTGCGCCGGCGTCGCGGGTGCCGCCGGCTTCGGCGTCAGCGCAGGCTTGGGCGGGGCCGGAAGCTCCTTCACCGATTCCATCACGCCGCCCGAGGGCGCCGGCCGGTGAGTGGCGAAGTACGACAGGCCGAGACTCGAAATAAAGAACAGCGTCGCCAGTCCCGCTGTCAGGCGCGAAAGGAAGTTCGCCGAGCCGGTGGCACCGAACAGGCTGGCCGATGAGCCGCCGCCGAAGCCCGACCCCATGTCGGCGCCCTTGCCGTGCTGGAGCAGCACCAGCCCGATGATTCCCAGCGCGAGCAGGATGTGCAGCACGATGATCAGCTTGTTCCAGAATTCCATGGTTATCCTCTAGATTCGGCCGCGTGGATGATTTGCAGAAAATCCTCCGCGACCAGTGATGCGCCGCCGATCAGCCCGCCGTCGATGTCGGGCATCGCGAACAGCGCCTTCGCATTCGCCGGCTTGACGCTGCCGCCGTAGAGAATGCGCAGCTGCGCGGCGACTTCCCCGTTTCGCCCGGCGATCCGTCCGCGCAGATAGGCGTGTACCGCCTGCGCCTGCTCCGGTGTCGCGTTGCGCCCCGTGCCGATCGCCCACACCGGCTCGTACGCCAGCACCGACTTCGCCAGCGCCGCAGCTCCGGCCTGCTCGAGCACCGCGTCGAGCTGGCGCGCCACGGTGCTCTCGGTCCGGCCCGCGTCGCGTTCGGCGAGCGTTTCGCCCAGGCACAGGATCGGCGCCAGCCCGGCGGCTTGGGCGGCGACGAATTTCGCCGCCACCTGGGCATCGGTCTCGCCGAACAGTTGCCGGCGCTCGGAATGACCGACCAGCACGTAGCGACAATCGAACTCCGCCAGCATCGCCGCGGAAACTTCGCCGGTATAGGCGCCCTGCGCATGCTCGCTTACGTTCTGCGCCGCGCAGCCTACCGCGGTGCGCGCCAACTGGACCGCGGTTTCCGCAAGGTAGGGAAAGGGCACGCACACCGCGCAATCGACGCCCGAAATCCCGCCCATGCCCTTGATGACAGCGTCCAGCAGCGCCCGGTTAGACGCCCGGTTGCCGTGCATTTTCCAGTTGCCGGCGACCAGCCGAGCGCGCATTCCGATTCCGTTCCAAAAAACCGTGGAATTCTACCGTGCGCGGGTCCGCAGGGTCAACGAAAAAGCCCGCGCGAGATCAACGCCTTGTGCCACTTTCAGCGTCGCGTCCGGTACGCGCCGCGGGCCGCGTCGCGCGCCAGCCGCGCCGCTTCGGTGTCCATGATGCCGAACAGCCGCTGTCCGATCGCGTCCTGCGCCGGCCGCAGCAGCGCCGGCAGCCGCACCGCGCGGCTCAGGGCGCGCGTTTCCATCGCGTACAGGCGCAGAACCCCGGCGAGCAGCGACTCGAGCTCTAGCTGCGCGTAGCACGCGCGCAGCGCCTCGTGCAGCCCGCGGCCGACGCGCCAGGCGTCGAGAATCCTGTACGCCGCATCGAGCAGCCGTTCGATGCGCTGCCTGCGCAGCGGCAGGATCTCGTCGTAGCGCACCACGATACCGATCGGAACCCTGCCGACCCGCGCCAGAAAATCGCCGTCGATCGCCCTGCCCTGCGCGAGCAGCTCGTCGAGCGCGCCCTGCCCGGGCGGCGCGCCCGCGGCGAGCGCGTCGCCGGCGCACCGGATAACCAGCGCGTCCTTGCGCACTTCCTTCGCCACGTTGCGCGCCAGCAGCGGCTCGAGGTGCGGCAGCGCCAGGCGCAGCGGCAGCGTGGCGCGCAGCGCCTGGGTGGTGCGACGGCTGTAGGCTTCCAGGATCCTGCGATCCAGCTCGGCGAGTACGCGCACCCGATCCATCGGCGCGCGAACCGCCGCTCAGCCGGGCCGCGGCTTTACCGCGCGGTGGAACCCGAGCATGCCGTAGAGCACCGTCTTGGCGGTGACGTCGACGTAGCCGAGCTCGCGCAGCACCACCGAGAGCTCCTCGGCCGAGTAGAACATCTCGAGCGCGTGGATGAAGTACTTCTTGCAGTTGAGCGCAGCGGGGCCGCTGCGGAACATCAGCCCGGTGAACCCCAGGCACATGCGCAGGTAGGCGTAATAGGTCTTTTCGACGAAGCGGCTGCGCGGGCGCAGCATATCGCAGTGGTGGAAGTGTCCGCCCGGCTTGAGCACGCGCAGGATCTCCTGGAACACGCGCCGCACGCGCAGGTGCCGCGAGGCGAACTGCAGCGTCACGACATCGAAGTGATTGTCCGGAAACGGCAGCTCGTGCACGTCGCCGATCGTGCTGCTGATGCTGAATCCGCGCGCATTGGCGCGCTGCCGCCCGACCTCCTGCATCTCGGCGCTGCGGTCTATCGCATGCACATGCAGGCTCCCTTCGCGCTCGAGCAGCGCGATGCCGATCGCGTTGGTCCCGGCGCAGACGTCGAGCACGCGCTCCCCGGGTCGCACGTCGACGGTCGACATGAAGCTGCGCAGGAACCAGCTCCAGAGCCCCAGGCTGGCGATGTTGTTCGCCCTGTCGTAGTAGGGCGCGACGTCCGCGAAAACCTCATTGAGGTCGTTGGTCCAGACGTTTCGGAAGCGCTGCTCGCGCAGCTCCTCGCGCAGCGCAAGTGGCGGCGGTGGTGTCATTGGCTTTCTTCCCCCCTTCTTTCTTCGATTAAGGCAAGGCAGTCGGCGCTAGATTAGCAGCAAGTAGGCCGCCGCGGCCACGCTTGCGGCCACCGCGATCGCGTAGACGATCGTCGCGACCAGGGTGTCCGCCCGCACCCCGAGGTCGTAACAGGTGATCCGCAGGCGGTGAGCGGCGCTCCAGAGCGACAGGAACACCACTCCCACGATCGCCAGCTTGACCAGCCAGTGCGAGGCGAAGGCGTGCATCCGGTCGTAGGCCAGCAGGTCCGGCGCATGGCCCAGCGCCGCCAGCAGGGTGAGCAGGATAAGCACCGGGGTGAGGAAAGCGGTCAGCGTGCCGCCCGCGGCGAACGGCCCCCAGACGATCGGCTTGTTCGATTTGGCCATGCTAGAAGGCCCCCGCGAGAAAAAGAACCAGCAGCGACAGCAGGCCCCAGACCGCGTAGTGCGCGCCCGCAATGGCCCGCTCGGCGACGAAGCCTTCGCCCAACTGCAGCGGCAGCGCCTTCGGCGTGAGATTGAACCAGGTCACGCCGTGGTAGACGGTGAACGCCAGCGCGAGCACTTGCAGCACGACGCTCGCCGGGCTGCGCAGCGCGTCCAGAAACGCGGCCCAGGCCTCCGGCCCCTGCGCCAGCCGCGCCAGCCCCCACACCATCATCAGCGTCCAACCGCCGATGAACAAACACGACAATTCCCGCAGCAGGTAGCGCAGGTAGCGCGGGTGGCGCGTCAGCCACTCCCGGCCTATGGCGCGGACGTAGGGCTTGCGGCTCATTTGCTCAGCCATGGCATAGTGTGCTCGAGGTACCAGTCGATCGTGCTCTTGATCTTCACCTGCTGCAGCGCCGCGGCGGGATCGACGTGCTCGGGACAGACCTCGGAGCAGGCGCCGACGAAGGCGCACTCCCACACGCCCTCGGTGGCGGCGATCTCCTCCTGGCGCTCTTCGCGCCCGCCGTCTCTCGAATCCTGATTGTAGCGGTGGGCGAGCGAGATCGCGGCCGGACCGATGAACTTCGGGATCAGGCCGTACTCCGGGCAGGCGGCGTAGCACAGCATGCAGTTGATGCAGAGCGTGAACTGCTTGTAGCGCTTGAGCTGCGCCGGCGTCTGCCGGTATTCGCCGTCCTCCAGCGCCTTGGGCTCCTTCGGGATCAGGTAGGGCTTGACCCGCTTCAGCTTGGCGACGAAGTCGTCGATCACCGTCACCAGGTCGCGCTCGACCGGGAAATGCGCCAGCGGCTCGACCCGGATCACGCCCTCGTAGTCGCGCAGGAACGACTTGCAGGCGAGCTTGGGCTCGCGGTTGATCATCATGCCGCAGCTGCCGCAAACCGCCATGTGGCAGGACCAGCGGTAGCTCAGCGTGGGGTCGATGTTTTCCTTGACGTGGTTGAGGGCGTCGAGCACCACCCATTCTTCGCGGCACGGCACCGAGTAGCGCTGAAAATGCGGCTCCTGATCGGTTTCCGGGTTGTAGCGCAGGACTTCCAGCTCGACCACGCGCTCGCTCATTCGTGGCCTCCGGAATAGTCGCGCACGCCCGGCTGCGATTTGGTGATCACCACGTCGAGGTAGTCGACGCGCGGCGCGGCCTCGCCCTCGTAGTGCGCCAGCGAATGCCTGAGGTAACGCCCGTCGTCGCGTTCGACGAAGTCCAGCCGCTGGTGCGCGCCGCGCGACTCCTTGCGCTCCAGCGCGCTCATCGCGACGGCCTGCGCGCAATCGAGCATCGAGCCGAGCTCGAGCGCCTGCAGCAGGTCGGTGTTATAGACGTTGGTCTTGTCGTGCAGCTCGATGTCGGCGTAGCGCCGGCGCAGCTCGGCAAGCTTGTCGCAGGCCTCGGTCAGGCCCTCGCCGCCGCGGTAAATGCCGGCATTCTGCTCGAGGGTATGCATCATCTCTCTGCGCAAGCCGGCGAGAGTCTCCTTGCCGCCGCTGCGCTGGAACAGCTCCCGCACGCGCCCCTGCGCTTGCTGCGCGCGCGCTTCGAGCGCCGCGCCGTTACCCGCCTGCGCGCCTGAAGCGAGGTACTCGGCCGCGCTGAGCGCCGCGCGACGGCCGAACACCAGCAGCTCGGTGAGCGAGTTGGAGCCCAGGCGGTTGGCGCCGTTGATGCTGACGCAGGCGCACTCGCCCGCCGCGAACAGGCCCGCAAGCGGCGTCGCGGCGCGGATGTCGGTGTGGATGCCGCCCATCATGTAGTGCACCACCGGGCGCACCGGCACCGGATCGCTGACCGGGTCGACGCCCATGTAGCTGATCGACATGTCGCGCACCAGCGGCAGGCGCTCGTTGATCTTCTTCTCGCCCAGGTGCCGCATGTCGAGCAGCATGGCGTCGCCCCACTGTGTGGCGATCATGTTGCCCTTCTGCTGCTCGTGCCAGAAGGCCTGGCTGACGCGGTCGCGCGGTCCGAGCTCCATGGTCTTCAGCACCGGCTTGCCGAGCGGCGTTTCCGGTCCCATGCCGTAGTCCTGCAGGAAGCGCCGGCCGTGCTTGTTGAGCAGCACCCCGCCCTCGCCGCGGCAAGCCTCGGTCAGCAGGGTGCCGGTGCTGGGCAGCCCCGTCGGGTGGTACTGCACGAACTCCATGTCCTTGAGCGGCACGCCGGCGCGGTAGGCGAGCGCCATGCCGTCGCCGGTCTTGATTGCGCCGTTGGTGGTGAAGGGGAACATGCGCCCGGCGCCGCCGCCGGCGATGATTACCGCGCGGGCGCGGATCTGCCGCATCTGCCCGCTGCGCATCTCGATCGCGGTCAGGCCCTGGCAGCGGCCGTCATCGACCAGCAGCTCGGTCGCGTAGTACTCGTCGAAGCGCTCGATCGAGGGGAACTGGAGCGAGGTCTGGAACAGCGTGTGCAGGATGTGAAAGCCCGATTTGTCGGCGGCGAACCAGGTGCGCTGCTTCTTCATGCCGCCGAACGGGCGCACCGCCACCGAGCCGTCCGCCTCGCGGCTCCACGGGCAGCCCCAGTGCTCGAGCTGGATCAGCTCCCTGGGGGCCTCCTGCACCAGGTAGTCGACCGCGTCCTGGTCGCACAGCCAGTCGCCGCCGCCCACGGTGTCGTTGAAGTGATGATCGAGGCTGTCGTCGGCCTTGATCACGCCCGCCGCCCCGCCCTCGGCCGCGCAGGTGTGGCTGCGCATGGGATAGACCTTCGAGATCAGCGCGATGCGCAGCTTCGGATCGGCCTCCGCCAGAGCGATCGCGGCGCGCAGTCCCGCGCCGCCCGCGCCGATGATTGCGACATCCGTCTGAACTGTCTCCATCCCTGCTCTTTCCCCGCTTTCAATCTGCCCGAACTATGCCCCGTTCGCGGCTGACGCGTTTGATCTCGGTCAAGCCGCCGGGCACACCGCCCGCCGCTAGCGGACCACGCGGTCTATGCTCAGCGCCAGCCCGCTCGTTCCGGGCGCCACCGGCGCACTCATGCCCTCGAGATCGCCCGGCCGCGGCAGCGCGTTGCCGGACTTCGATATGCGCGCGCCGACCACCACCTGGTCCTGGCTCGAAAGCTTGTTCCCGGGTCCCATTGCGAGGCTGTCGTCGAGGCGAAACGCGTACGGCAGCTGCGAAGCCGCCACGCGCAGGATCGCCACCGGCATGGCAGCGCCCTTGGCCGGGCGGGCGAACACGAACAGGGTGTCGCCCGGCTGGACCTGCGAGACCAGCGCCGGCGCGAGCTTCACCGTGCCGGTGATCGACTCGGCGCTCGCCGGCCCTGCGGTCTTCGCCATCGCCTGCGCCGCCGGTTTCGCCGCCGGCAGATTGCCCGCCCTGCGCGCTTCCTCGATACTGCCTTCGACCTCGCGGCGGAAGTCCGATCCGGGCGCGATGTGCGCCAGGCTGCGCTCCCAGTACTGCACCGCGGCGGCGTAGTTCTTCTGCGTGAACTCGGCGCTGCCGGCGAGCGCCAGCAGCTTGACGTTATTCGGGTCGACCTTGAGCCCGCGCTGGACGATCCCCATCGGCTCGCCGACCAGGTTGCCGCCGCGCGCCATCGCCAGCGTATCGGCGTAGTCCGCCAGCAGGTTGGGGTCGTCGCCCTCCAGTGCGGTCGCGCGCGCGTAGGCGTCCGCGGCCACCTGATAGCGCCCGAGCACGGCGTTCGAGCGCCCGAGCATGGCCCAGCCGTTGGCGTCGCCCGGGTTCTGCTTCAGGCGCTGGGCGAGCTCGTCGACCATCTTCGCGATCTGCGTCGGCGTGACCGGATGCCCTTCCTGGCGCACCATCGGATCGAGCGCCTTGATGTCACCGAACTGCAGATAGCCGAGCACCGCGACCAGCGGCAGCGCGATCCCCACCGCCAGCGCCGCCCAGCGCGTCGAGCGGGCTCCCGCCGGCGCAGCCGCCGCCGCAGCGGGCGCGACGTCCTCCAGCAGGCGCCGCTCGATTTCCTGCCGCGCCTCGCGGTACTGCTCGTCGTCGAGGGTCCCGTCGCCATGCTCGCGCTCGAGGTCGTCGAGCTCGTCGCGGTAGAGCTTGACGTTGGTGGCATCGCGGTCCGTCCCGGCGGCGGACTTGCGCTGGCGCAGCAGCGGCAGCAGCACGAGCAGCAGCGCGACGGCGACGAACAGCGCCGCGATGAGCCAGAAGGCGATCACGCGCGGTCCTCGTTCGATTGCAACAGCGCCTCGGCGCGCGCCTGTTCGTCGTCGCTGAGCGAGGCCTGAACGACCCTGCCGCGGCGCCGGCGCTGGTAGACGAACAGCCCGATGACGCCGCCGACAAGGAGCAGGAAAGGACCGCCCCACAACAGGGCCGTGATGGGCTTGAACGGCGGCTTGTAGAGCACGAAGTCGCCGTAGCGGTCGACCAGGAACTGCTTGATCTGCTCGTCGCTCTTGCCGGCCTTGATCTGCTCGCGGATCTCTTTCTTCAGATCCATTGCCAGGTCGGCGCGCGACTCGGCGATGGTCTGGTTCTGGCAAACCAGGCAGCGCAGTTGCTCCTCGAGCGTCACGGCGCGCTTCTCGACAACCGGGTCGTCGGCCGCCGGCACCGCCTCCTTGGCGTGCAGGGATGCCGCCGCCAGCAGCGCGGCGCAGAAGAACAGGACGTAGCGCATCATCCCTGCAGCTTCTTCACCAGGGGCAGGATCTTCGCCTCGAGAACCTCGGGCGTCACGGGCCCGATCTGCTTGTAGCGGATCACCCCCTGCTTGTCGATGACGTAGGTTTCCGGCACGCCGTACACGCCGTAGTCGATGCCGATCCGCCCGTCGCGATCCATGATCGACATGGTGTAGGGGTTGCCGAGCTTGCTGAGCCAGGCGAGCGCGTCCTTGCGGTCGTCCTTGTAGTTCAGGCCGTACACCGGAACGATGTTGCGCTCGGAAAACGCGACCAGCACCGGGTGCTCCTCGCGGCACGAGACGCACCACGAGGCCCAGACGTTGAGCATCCAGACCTTGCCGAGCATGTCCTTCTGCGAAAAGCTGCGCTGCGGATCGACCAGCTCGGGCAGCGTGAACGGGGGCGCGGGCTTGTCGATCAGCGGCGACGGCACTTCGCGCGGATTCAGGCGCAGTCCCAGCGCCAGGAAACCGACCAGGACGACGAAGATTCCGAGCGGGATCAGGAAGCGCTTCATCCGCGCTCACCCTGCGGCATTGCGGCCCCGGCCGGCCGCCGGCGTCGTTTGCCCTTCGGCTCGGTCTGCGAAATCTCGGGCTCGTCGCGCCTGCGCACCGCCACGCGATAGCGGCGGTCCAGCGCAGCGAGCAGGCCGCCAAGCGCCATCAGCACGCAGCCGCCCCAGATCCACACCACGAACGGCTTGTAGTAGATGCGCACCGTCCACGCCTTCGCTCCGACCGACTCGCCGAGCGAAACGTAAAGGTCGCGCGTGAGGCCGGTGTGAATCGAGGCCTCGGTCATCTGCGATTCCTGGGTGCTGTAGTTGCGCTTCTCCGGGTGCAGGACGAATGCCGTCGCGCCGTTCTTCAGCACGCTGACAGTCCCGCGCGCGGCGACGTAATTCGGTCCGCGCACCTCGCCGACGCCGTCGAAGCGGAAGGTGTAGCCGCCGACCACCGCGGTGTCGCCCGGGTCCATCTTCAGGTCGCGCTCCACTTCGTAGCTCTTGACCATCGTCACGCCGATCACGAACACCCCGATTCCCGCGTGCGCGATGAGCATGCCCAACTGGGCGCGCGGCACGCCGCGCAGGCGCGCGAGCAGCCCCGGCCCCGGCTGGGCGCGCAGCTTCGACACCAGCGTAGTCGCGGTCGAAGCGAAAACCCAGAACGCAAGCAGCAGGCCGAAGCTGCGCATCACGGTCCACTCGCCGAGCAGCGCCGGCAGCACCAGCGCGCTCACCACGCTCAGGCCGAAGGCCCATTTGAGCCGCTTCGCCAGGCTGGGAAGGCTCGCCTCGCGCCAGCGCGCGAGCGGACCGATCCCCATCAGGAACAGCGCCGGCGCCATCAGCGGCACGAACACGCTGTCGAAGTACGGCGGGCCGACCGAGATCTTGCCCAAGCCGAGCGCATCGAGCACCAGCGGATAAAGCGTGCCGAGCAGCACCGCCGCCGCGGCGACCGTGAGCAGCACGTTGTTCATCAGCAGCAAGGATTCACGCGAGACCGGCTCGAAGCGCCCGCCCAGTCCGACGCGCGGCGCGCGCCAGGCGAACAGCGCAAGCGAGCCGCCCACCACCAGCGCAAGAAAGGCGAGGATGAAGATCCCGCGCCGCGGATCGGTGGCGAACGCGTGCACCGAAGTGAGCACGCCGGAGCGCACCAGAAAAGTGCCCAGCAGCGAGAGCGAGAAGGCGACGATCGCCAGCAGCACGGTCCAGGCCTTGAAGCCGCCGCGCTTCTCGGTCACCGCGAGCGAATGCAGCAGCGCGGTGCCGACCAGCCACGGCATGAACGAGGCGTTCTCGACCGGGTCCCAGAACCACCAGCCGCCCCAGCCGAGCTCGTAGTAGGCCCAGGCGCTGCCGAGCGCGATGCCGAGCGTGAGGAAGCACCACGCCGCGATCGTCCAGGGCCGGGTCCAGCGCGCCCAGGCGGCGTCCAGGCGACCGTCGATCAGGGCCGCGATCGCGAACGCGAAGGCGACCGAAAAGCCGACGTAGCCCATGTAGAGCATCGGCGGGTGGAACACCATGCCGGGGTCCTGCAACAGCGGGTTCAGGTCGCGACCCTCGGCGGCCGCCGGCAGCAGGCGGTCGAAGGGGTCCGAGGTCGCCAGCATGAACAGCAGGAAGCCGATGCTCACCATGGCCATCACGGCGAGGATGCGCGCCACCATCTCGTCGGGCAGGCGGCGGCTGAAGACCGTGACCGCGACCATCCACACCGTCAGCATCTGCACCCAGAGCAGGAGCGAGCCTTCGTGGCCGCCCCACACCGCGGCGAAGCGGTACTGCAGCGGCAGCCTGGAATTGGAATGCTCGGCGACGTAGAGCACCGAGAAGTCGTTGTTGACGAACGCCCAGGCGAGGCAACCGAAGGCGATGGCGACGAACACGAACTGGCCCTGCGCCGCCGGGCGCGCGACCGCGACGAAGGCCGGGATGCCGCGCGCGGCGCCGATCAGCGGCAGGGTGGCCTGCACCAGCGCCAGCCCGAGCGCGACGATGAGTGCGAAGTGTCCGAGTTCGGGGATCATTTTTTCATCGGCTCCGGGAGTTGGCCGTGCTGCGCCTTGGCGATCGCTTCGGCGGCTTCCGGCGGCATGTAGTTTTCGTCGTGCTTGGCGAGCACTTCCTGCGCTTGGAACACGCCGTCGGTGCCGAGCCGCCCCTGCGCGACCACGCCCTTGCCCTCGCGGAACAGGTCGGGAAGGATACCCTTGTAGCGCACCGGGATGCTCTTGCCGGTATCGGTGACCACGAAGGTCGCCGTGACGCCGTCGGGCAGGCGCTTCAGGCTGCCCGGCTCCACCAGGCCGCCGAGGCGGAAGGTCTTGTTCAGCGGCGCTTCCTTGTCCGCCACCTGGGTCGGGCTGAAGAAGAACACCAGGTTGCTGCGGAACGCGTTCAGCACCAGGGCCGCGGTGATGCCGAGCAGCACCAGCCCCAGCGCGACGTACGCCAGCCTGCGATGGCGCGGCTTCATGCTCTGCGCTCCGCCAGCCGCGCGCGGCGCGCGAGCAGGATCAGCTCGCCGGCGATGCAGACGACTCCCATCAGGTACGAGCCCCAGACATAGAACCCGTAGCCGCCCATATGGACGAAATTGCCGAAGCTGCCCCAGTTCATTGCACACCTCGCAGTTCCCGCACCCATTGCGCGTCGCGCTCGCGCTCGAGGATGATCGAGCGCACCCGCCACAGCGCCGCGGCGATGCTGTACATCCAGGCCGCGAGCGCCATCAGCAGCATGCCGACGAGCATCGTGGTGGCCATCGACGGCGCGCGGGTCAGGCTGACCGAGGCGCCCTGGTGCAGGGTGTTCCACCACTTGACCGAGAAATAGATGATCGGGATGTTGACCACGCCGACGATCGCCAGCACCGCGCCCGCGCGATCGGCGCGGCGCGGGTCGTCGATCGCGTTGGTCAGCGCGATGAAGCCGAAGTACAGGAACAGGAGAATCAATTCCGACGTAAGGCGCGCGTCCCAAACCCACCACGTGCCCCAGGTCGGCTTGCCCCACAGCGCGCCGGTCCACAGCGCGAGGAAGGTGAACATCGCCCCGGTCGGCGCCACCGCCGAGGCCATCATCCCCGACAGGCGCGTATTGAGGATCAGCCCCAGCGCAGCCCAGCAGGCCATGATCACATAAAGGAACATCGACATCCACGCCGCGGGGACGTGGAGGAAGATCACGCGGTAGGCCTCGCCCTGCTGGAAGTCGGTCGGCGCGACGAAGAAGCTCAGGTAAAGCCCCGGCAGCGCGAACAGCACCGCGAGCGCGGCGAACCAGGGAATCATCTTCCCCGCGACCGGGAAGAAGGCCTGCGGCGCGGCGAGCCGGAACAGCCAGTTGCCGCCCGCCTCGCCATCAAGTCTGTAACTATCTATCGCCAAAACTAATCCTCGCAAAGCCTTTAATCATACGCGACCCGCAGCGCCGCGGTGGTGGCCCAGGGGGCGACCACGCAGGACATGGCGAGGAACGCGCCCAGCAGCGACAGGTGCGGCGCCGCGCTCATTCCCGCCTGCGCCTCGGACACGCCGCCCGCGCCGAAAATCAGCACCGGGATGAACAGCGGCAGCACCAGCAGCGCCAGCAGCACCCCGCCGCCGCGTACCCCGAGCGTCAGGGCGGCGCCCACGCCGCCGATCAGGCTGAGCACGGGCGTGCCGACGAGCAAAGATACCGTCAGTACCACCAGCGCTTGTTGAGACAGATCAAACTGTACCCCGACCACGGGGGCCAGTAGGGTGACAGGCAGACCCGAGAGCAGCCAGTGCGCGATGAGCTTGCCGACCACGATTACCCCCAACGGGTGTGCGGATATCAGCATTTGCTCCAGGCTGCCGTCGACATGGTCGGAGGCGAACATGCGCTGCAGCGAAAGCATCGCCGCCAGCAGCGCCGCGACCCAGACGATGCCGGGCGCCATCGCGCGCAGCAGGTTCGGCTCCGCGCCGACTCCGAGCGGAAAAAGGGTCACCACAATGACGAAGAACACGAGGTGATTGAGAATGTCGCCGCGCCGTCGCATCGACAGGCGCAGGTCGCGGG
>DATFMS010000200.1:0-7624 GCA_035266805.1 Burkholderiales bacterium
GTCGGGCTTGAGCGCAAGCACCTGGCGCGCGGAGCGCAGCATCACCGCGCACCAGCCCGGGCCGTTGTCGACCCATTGCTGCTGAACGATGTCCGCCGGCGGCAGGGCGAGCGCGCGGGCGATTTGCGCCAGCACGTCTGGCTCGAGCGCGCCGCTGCGGATCAAGGGCGGCGCGGCGAACTCGAGGCGCGGGCCGTCGCGGCAGACGCGGACCAGGCCCGCGCCGCATTGCTGCACCACCAGACCCGGCTGGCGCGGCGTTCCGCCCGCGGCGAGCCAGATGTGGCACGAGCCGAGCGTCGGATGGCCGGCAAAGGGCAGCTCGCCGCCGGGGGTGAAGATGCGCACCCGGTAGTCGGCGGCGGGATCCGTCGGCGGCAGGAGAAAGGTTGTTTCCGAGAGGTTGGTCCAGCGCGCGAGCGCGGCCATGCGCGCTTCGCTCAGTCCCGCCGCCGCGTGCACCACGGCGAGCGGATTGCCGCCCAGCGGATCCGCCGAGAAGACGTTGACCTGCGCGAAGCGAAACCTGGGCATGCCTTTGCCGGCGCTCAACCCGTCATACGGCGCTAACCCGCCGCGCTCGGGACGACGATCTCCGAGTCATCTCTGTTGCCCCACTCCCCCCACGACGAGACATAGTTTCGCACGCGCGGATAGCCGAGGGACTTGAGGGCGAGAAAGGTGCTGGCCGAGCGGTAGCCGCCATGGCAGAAAGGGATGATGGTCTTGTCCGGCGTCACGCCTCTCGAGAGGTAGAGGGCGCGGATTTCATCCGCCGGCCGAAAGGCGCCGTTCTCGTCCAGGTGATCGCGCCAGAAGATGTGCACCGCGCCCGGAATGGTTCCGGCGCGCCGGGCCCGCCTCTCGGTGCCGCGATGCTCGGACTCGCGCCTGACGTCGACGATGACCGACTGCTCGTCGCCGATGGCGCGCTGGACGTCGAACCGGGTCGCCAGCAGATCGGGATTCGGCCTCGCCTTGAGCGGCGGCGGCATCGGCGGCGCCTTGGCCGGGTCCGCGGGCCGCGCCGACTCGCTCAGGCGCACCAGCCGCCGGCCCGACGCGGTCCACGCCTGCGTCCCGCCGTCGAGGATCCTGACCTCCGGATGACCGAGAAGCGCGAGCAGCCAGACCGCCCGCGCCGCCCGCTCCCCGCTCTCGTGGTCGTAGATGACGACCGGCTTGTCCATGGCTACGCCGCGGGCCCCGAACAGGGTGCGGAAGATCGGCAGGAAGGCGTTCAAGGCCACATCCGAGGAATCGTTCAGGCTGACACCGTAGATGTCGAGATGCCCGCTGCCCTCGATATGGCCGAGCGCGAAGTCCTCCGCCGGGCGCAGGTCGAGCAGGGTAACCGTCCCCGGCCGCTCGCCCAGCGCGCGTGCATCGACCAGATATTTCTGCTCCGGAAAATCACCGATCGGCATCGGGACGGCTCCTTATGTGGGCGAACCTCTTTTCCCTTGCGCCAAGCCCGTTCATGGCTTCCTCCTTGCTCTCCCGATGATATCTAGATCCAGCGCAGCGCCGCGGCGATTACCGCGGCGGCTTCGGTCTGCGCGCACTCGCCGTGCGCGATCAGCAGCCGCGCGGCATTCCAGCCCAGCACCTTCTCCCGCGCGGCGCGCGCCGGGCCGCGCCGGAGAAAACTGGCTCGCCACTCGCGCGGCGTGCTCCCGCGTTCGCCCACCAGGCCATCGAGTCGCATCAGCATTCCCTTCCAGCCCGACACCCTTGATTCGGGATGCCGCTGGATAAGGTCGCCGACGATCGCGGTGCGCGAGGCACGGTGGAAGAACACTACCTCCTCCATCGCGAACGAGCCACGAAAGACGGCCTGGTCGATGTCCGCCGCCCACGCCGGATCGGGCTCGTCGCTCAGCTCGCCGTCGAAGCGCAGTCCGGGCTTTCTGCGCGCGAGGCCGGGCGGCGCGTAGAGGCGCGCATCGGGCCAGCGCTCGGCCCACTGCTTCAGGAACAGATGATGAAGTTTGTTCGGCGAAACGATGTAGCGCACGGGTCCGATGGCCTGCACCTCCGCGGCCAGCTCTTCGGTCAGCGCCACCGGGGACCACACCCACACGCAGCCGTTCGACAGCCGCGCCAGCGCCATGCGGGTGGGGTAGGGAAAACCGAAGAACGGCACGCTCGGCCCATCGGCCGCGTAAAGAGAAGGTCCGAACGCTTCAAGCATGCCGACAGGGGCGCGCCGAATTCGGCGCGTCCCCCGCGGCGAGGGGCTGGGCGACCGCTCTCTCGGCCACCTGCCGCAGCACCCTTGCCACTTCCTGTGAAGCGGTCACCATTGCATCGTGCCCGGTACGCAATTCGTGGTAGCCGTCGATGCCCTCCGCCTGGATCGTGCGCGGTTGACCGAAGTCCTTGTCGCCGATGCAGTTGATGTAAGTGCGCGGCATCTGCGGGAAGTCGGCGCTGAGTCGCACGGGCTCCCGGAATGTGCGGATCGGGTGCGCAGTGAGCCTCGGCATCACCCAGCTGATATCCTCGTCTTTCCGCAAGCCCAGGAACTCGGCGCTTGCCGCGCCGGTCGGAACGCGCCAACCATCGCCTTTGGTTCTCGCTTGCTCGTCGAAGTACGCCTTGACCTGCGCGGGCGCGCGGTCGTGTAGACCCTCGCCGTCGCGGGGGACGACGGCATCAAGGTAGACAAGGTGCGCGATCCTGCCGGGAGCACGATCCGCTACGCCGGTAACCACGATCCCGCTGTAGCTGTGGCCGACGAGGACGACGCCTCTCAAATCCTCGAACTCCAGCAATCCAAGAACGTCGAGAATATGCGTCTCGAGCCCGACCTCCGGCGACAGGAGGTGCGCCCGTTCGCCCAGGCCAGTGAGGGTGGGCGTGTGGACATCGTCGCCGGTCGCAACCAGGGCGCGCCCGACCCTGCGCCAGCACCAACCCCCGTGCCACCCGCCATGCACCAGGACGTACGTCGTCATAGGACCACCCCTGTCCGTTCCCCGCTGCGATCATCGCCGGGATCGGAGCGCCCGGTCAACGTTCCCGCTAACCGTCCAGCCACAAGTCGCCTCGAAGTGGAACGACGATTGCGTCGCGCAGGTCTTCGCTCGGCGACAAGAGCTTCGGTTGCTTCGAGCCGCGATGCACGGGCAGATGGCTCGAATCGCGTCGGATGCGTAAAGCGCGGGACGAACCCGACTGCGTGAACAAGAGCTCCGCCAGGTCGGGCGTGAGCCGGGGAGCGTTGCCCGCGACAGCGAAACCGATGTCGTTTGTTTCCAGGTACTCCTTGCTGTCGTATGCGAATACCCAGCCGAAATCGCATTCAGTGGTCTTCACCACGACAAGATGCAAACGGGGCTCGTTCTCGTGGTCCGGCAGTGCCGCGCCGAAGTCGTGCATGTCGCGCTCCATCCTGGCCAGGCGCTCCGAGACAAGCCGTCGTGCCGTTTCAAAGTCGATCATGCCGATTCGTGCCTGACGTTTGACATGATGGAAGGGCTAGCCCGCTGGGCGGGCTTGAGCGGGCGCTGGATCGAAGTCTTCGTACGCCTCGGGTCGGAAACGAGGGGTGCAGAGCGCGAGAAATACCAAGTCCTGGGTGCTCGTGCAAGCAATGCGTTGGCGGCACCCGGGAGGGATGAGCACCACGTCGTTCGGAGCGACATCCTGGGTCGGCAGTTCACCCACTTCGACCCGGCCGGTGCCCGAAAGGATTACGTATCGCTCGGTTGTTCCGTTCACCCGGTGCCAGCGGGTTGTGGCTCCCGGGGGAACTCGGGCTCGCGCGACGGAGGCGTCGGCGTCTTCCGGAATGTTGGAGAGTTCAGTGATGAAGCAGCCTTCGTCGGTATCGAACTCGGCTCGCAGATCCATCGATCGCACTTGTTCGTGCATGCAGCCTCCCAGGCGTGGCAGGTGGGCATGTGGGCATGTGGAGTGAAGGATAGTACGAGCGGCGCGACGCTCGGCATCAGCGGCGGCGCCCGGCGGCGTGCGCAAGCGCCGAGGGCGATCGGCAGCCGACGATTGCCGGCGCCTCGTGGATCAGCCGGTCGTTCTCGAGCGCCGCAACCATGAACAGCGCAAAATCGACGCGGCGCGTGAGATTGCTCTCGAGAACAGGGTCGCCCACGTGCCGGCTCCACACCGGGAGGCCCTGGCTTTCACCCTCTTCGAGGTCGCTCCCGCGCACGACCGTCCACCGTGTGTCGCTGGCAAATACCCGCCGGCAGGCTTCCACCTGGTCGTCGATATCCGCCAAGTGAGTCAGCCGGGCGAACCAGCCGAAGATCTTCACCAAGACTTTGAGCGACAGCGGCAATACGTCGTTGCCGTCCCGCGTGATATGCCAGCCGCAGGAAAAGATGAGGCGTGCTCCCGGTGGCGCGTAGTCGAGTACCGCCTGAGCCGTTCCCGTCGAGTACTGCCGAACCCCCCAGGGAACCAACACTGTCAGAACCCCGTCGCACTGCGCGACCGCCTTCTTGATCGCCGCACGGTCATTCGTCGCTCCGGGAACGACCATGATGCGCCCTTTGAACGCATCGAGTTTGCCTACGCTGCCCTCCCGGCAAACACCGACAATATCGTGGCCCCGGTCAAGCGCGTGCTGCACCATGTACCTACCGAGCTTCCCGGACGCTCCGACGATGCAAACTTTCATAGATTGCGTTCCTCACCTGCGCCAGTTCGCCGCATGACCTTGCGCTGCGCGCTCAATGCAGCCAGCTCTGGATCAACCCGGCGACAGTACCGGCGCCGGCCATGACAAGCACAAGTTCCAAAAGCCCCGTGCCGGAAAACTCCTCTGGAACGAATAGCGCGGCGATCCCTCCGGCAAAAGCGCCGACCAATGCCCCAATGATTAGGCCAACCAAAGTTCCCAGACCAACTCGCTTCAGCGCTGCTCGGTCGATGCGTGGCATTAGCATGATGTAGCAGCGCTTAACGTGGCGCTCAGCCGCGCGCCTCAGCGCGTCGGCTGCAGCAGCAAGTTATGCCGCAGATTGAAGGTGGTCTTCCCATCCCGGGAACACCAGCACAGCCGGATGGCATTTAAGCGCCTTCGCGAGCACCTTGGCACGCTCGACGCCTAGGCGAACACGATCGTTCTCGATGGCCGAGAGGGTGGCCTGCGGAATACCCGTGCGCTCCGCGAGCTGGTTCTGACTCAGGCCCTGCAGCTCCCGCACAATGCGCACGGACTCGCCCACCGAGACGGTGATGCGTTTCTTTGCGGTGCGGAACTGGCTCACTTACGGCCTCCGATAGTCATGGGCGGTGATCGATATCACCCGGAACAGCTGCTCATCCGGCACGGTGCGGTAGATGATCCGCCACTGCAGCCCAAGCCGGGAAGAGCGATGGCCTTTCCACTCTCCCGATAGGGCCTCGTCGTTGAAGCCCTTGATGAACTTCAGTCCGGGCGGACCGGACAACATCGCGATGTCCTTCCATTTTTCGTAGCGCTTCAGGATGTCCCGGGGCGCTGACGACATCTGCTTGTCGACCCGGCGATGCTCCTCGATACGCCACATACCGCATTGTGCCTATACCATATATGACATGTCAAGGCGAGTTCCCTTCTGCGGCATAACGTACGGATATATTGCTGACGGCTAACGTTGCGCTTCAGGCGCGCATGAGGGCGCAGCGCGAGCGCGTCGCTTGCAAGCGCCGGTTAGGCCGCCGTGAGCTTGACCCTGCCAACATTGCCGAGCTTCACACGTTGCTTCGCCTGCCAAAGATCGTAGTTGTACTGCATCGCAAGCCAGCTTTCGGGCGAACGGCCCAGCGCCTTGGAAAGCCGCAATGCCATCTCGGGGCTGATGCCACTTGCGCCAGTGAGAATACGATTTAGGGTCGAGGCAGCCACACCCAGCTTTGCGGCGAGTTCCCGGCCACTCAGATTGTTCGGCTCCAGATACACCTCGGTAATGAACTCGCCCGGATGGGGCGGATTGTGCATGGCCATTAGTGATAGTCCTCATAGTCCAGGACGTAGGCGTGTCCGTCCTTGAATTCAAAAGTCACGCGCCAGTTACCGTTTACCCACACCGACCAGCGACCTCGTTCTTCCCCCTTCAATTGGTGTAGCCGAAACCCGGGAATATCCATGTCCTCGATGGACTGGGACGTATCCAAGGCCGTCAATAGCATCCGAAGGCGCCTAGCGTGGTGGGGTTGGACGTCTGCCGCACTTCCCGACTCATAGAACCTCCTCAGTCCTTTGTGTCGGAACGACTGGATCATGCTTGCAGTATACTGTGTTGCGCATCACGCAACAAGCGGCCTAGACAGAATGGCTTAACGCTTTGGGGCGGCCTGCCTCCGGCGTATCGTGGTTTGCGTGGGTGGACCACGTAGAGCCACATGTTGAGCACGAAGGCGTCAACAACCATTCAAGGAGGCAGGCCATGGAAAAGTCTAGCACCGCGTATGTGGGGATGGACGTGCACAAGGACTCGATCGATGTCGCGGTTGCCGATGCGAAGGAGGCGCGGCTGTTCGGGCGCATCGGCGGCGAGGCGGCGGCGCTGGATAGGGCGATAAGGAAACTGCGCTCGGCGCATCGCGATGCGGTGTTCGTGTACGAGGCGGGGCCCTGCGGGTTCTGGATCTACCGGCGCCTGCGCGCCCAGGGCGTGAGCTGCATGGTGGTCTCGCCCTCGATGACGCCGCGCCGGGCGGGCGACCGGGTCAAGACCGACCGGCGCGATGCGCTGCAGCTAGCGCGCCTGGCGCGCGCAGGCGAGCTCGCGCCGATCTACGTGCCAGATAGCCGCGATGAGGCGGTGCGCGATCTGGTGCGCGCGCGAGGACGCGGTGAACATGCAGCGCCAGGCGAGGCAACGCTTGCAGGCGCTGCAGGCGCTGCGCGGCATCTCGGCGATCCACGCCGTGAGGATCGTGGCCGAGCTGGGCGATCTGGCCCGGTTCGATTCACCGCGCAAGCTCATGGGCTACCTTGGCATGATCCCGAGCGAGGACTCCTCGGGGCGCAGGCGCCGCCAGGGCTCGATCACCAAGGCGGGCAATAGCTCGGCGCGGCGCGCCTTCATCGAGGCGGCCTGGGCCTACGCGCACCCCGCGCGCGTGTCCTGGGTGATCGCGCGCCGGCAAACCGGCCTGGCCAGAGGAGCGTCACCGACCTTGCCTGGCGCGCGCAGCTGCGCCTGTGCGCGCGCTTCAGGACGCTCTCGGCCCGCGGCCTGAACCGCAACAAGATCGTCGCCGCCGTCGCGCGCGAGCTCTCGGGGTTCGTCTGGGCGCTGGGCCAGGACATCAAGCCAATCTGAGCGGCAGGAACCAACACCCGCCATCAAGGAGAACCTATCGACGCGCGAACCCGAATGCCCGATCGGCAACGCGGTGCGGCCACGGCTGGAGAATCCTCGTCGGAACGCTATTGATCCGGTCCTCGGACCGGCACCTCAGATCCTAGAGCGAGGCAGCTCCGTGACGCATGACAGTCTTGCCCTAACCAACGCGCGCATATCAGCTTGATCGACCGTCGTCACCTCAGGCCCCGCCGCTCAGGCCCCGCCGCGTTGCCCATCGGGCGTTATGTGAACCGAAATTACTGCGTTCGAGGCAGAGAATCTCCTTCGCCCCTTGACAGCGTTAAGCCATATCGTCC
>DATFMS010000201.1:0-4433 GCA_035266805.1 Burkholderiales bacterium
AGCAGCGCGCCGAGCTCGATGCGCGCCGCAAGGCCCGCGTGCCCGACAGGCCGGCCGCGGTTCTGATCGAATCGCCCAGCACCACCCTCGACGGCTACGTCAAGCGCTCCAACGGCAAGTCGACCGTCTTCCTCAACGGCGAGCCGATCACCGAGGGCGCGGACGCCAAGCGTGCCCAGGTCGTTCCCTCGCGCGACGACCCGAGCCGCGCCGCGATCGAGCTGAACGAAGGCGGGCGACGCATTCCGCTCAAGGTCGGCGAGTCGCTCGACCGCGGCAGCGGGGAGGTGAGCGACGTGATCGGCAAGGGCGAGATCAAGGTCAGCCCGCGCAAAGCGGAACCCCGAAGATGAGTCGCGTGAGCCTGCGACCGCAGCGAGGAATTGCCCTGATCGCGTTGGTCGCCGTGATCGCGCTCGGCGCGTCCTGGTACATGGTCCACCGGCTCAACACGGATACCGGACTCATGACTGCCGTAGTACGCGAACGTAACGCAGAGGCGCTCAACCGGGCGAAGCAGGCGCTGATCGGGTACGTCGCCAACGACACCGCGGACGCCGCGGAGCAAAACCCCGGCCGGCTGCCCTGCCCCGAAGCGCCGGGGTCCTTCGACAACCCCTCGACGGAAGGGACTGCTGCCGGCACCTGCACGCTGCCTGCGGTCGGCCGCCTGCCATGGCGCACGCTCGGGCTAGACAAGCTTGTCGATGCAGCCGGAGAACCGCTCTGGTACGTGGTTTCGCCAGGGTGGGCATACTCTGGCAGCAATCTCACCATCAACTCGAATACTCCCGGCCAGCTGACGGTCGACAGTGTGGCGAATAGTGCGGTGGCGCTGATCATCGCGCCCGGCCCGGCGTTCGCCGCCCAGGCCTCCGGCCCCTGCGCCGCGAAGAGCCAGACGCGGCCGACATCGGGGACGCCGGATCCGAGTAACTACCTTGAATGCCAGAATGCGGTCGGCAGCACCTTCGTAACGACGGGTCCGAGCGTGTCGTTCAACGACCAGGTCCTGCGCGTCACGGCCGCGGACGTGATACCGGGGATCGAGGCGGCGATCGCCGACCGCATCCAGCGACAGATCGTGCCCGTGCTGAAGACCGTGTACGCCCCCTCGACCTGGGGTTTCTCGGGCAGTAATCCCGTCTACCCCTTCGCCGCGCCGTTCGCAAACCCGGGGCCCGGCTCTGGGACGTCGAACTATCAGGGCGTCGCGACCAGCTACCAGGGGCTGCTGCCGTTCAACCAGACCCAGGGCTGCACCGCGAGCGCGAGTAATCCGCGCTGCCTGCCGCACCCGGCGCTGGTGACGTGGCAATCCACGCCCGCGCCAGCGGTCGAGGTGTACGGCTACGGCTATATCCAGACGCAGTCCTGCTCCTGGCAGTCTGGCAACGACGTGCGCGAGTGCACGGGCGAGTACCACGAGTACAACTACCAGCCATGGCGGCCGATCCGCATCGAGATGACGGCGACCTTCACCAACGTCGCCATGGGGCTGCGAGCACTGGATGCCACCAAGTTCACCGTCGAGGCCAAGGACGACACGAGTTCCGGTCCCTGGCTCTCGCTCCCGCCGACCTACACGATCGCGCTGAACAACGGCAGCGCCTGGGGCAAGCCCCTCGGCTCGGCCACCATTACCTTCGGTGCCACGCTGCCGAACATCGATGCCTACGGCTGGGGCACGTACGCCGACTTTCGCATCCGCATCGACCGCAACTCGATTTCGGACCATTCGCTGCTCGACGCCACCAACCCGACCACCGGCTGGTTCGTGCGCAACGATTGGTTCCGGCTGGTCTACTATGCCGCCGCCAAGACCACCACGGCCGCGTACCTGCCGAGCGTGGGCTGCACCACCAGCACCAGCGGCTTGCTCTCCGACAACTGCCTTCGGCTGACCACGTGGCCGAGCACCGCAGTCGCCGGGGACAAGCGCGCCCTGCTGCTCCTTGCCGGCAGGACGCTCACCGGCGCCTCGCGCCCGAACGGCAACATCGCCGATTACGTCGAGTTCGGGAACAACGACGGCGGCACGCTCTACGAGCAGGACCCGATACGCAGCTACGTGAACGCCGCCCTCAAGGCGCCGTTCAACGACCGCGTCATGGTGGTCGACTCCAACTAACTATGCGCGCGCGCCATCCCGCCGCTGATCGCAACACCGGATTCACGCTCGTCGAGCTCGCGGTAGTACTTGCGATCGTTGCTCTGCTCCTTGGGGGAGCGATGTACACGCTCTCGGCACAGACCGAGCAGCGCAACTTCCAGGAAACGCGGCAGCGCCTCGATCAGGCGCGCGATCTGGTGCTGGCATTCGCGGTCGCGAATGGCCGTCTTCCCTGCCCCGCGCGCTTCACCAGCACGTCGAGCAACAGCCAGGGACTGGAGAGCTTCTGTTCCGCGGCCACTGGGTCGTGCGTGGGGAGCGAAACCACCACCTTTCAGTCGCACGGGAACTGCTCGAACTACTACGACGGATATCTGCCCGCGGCTTCGATCGGGTATCGGCAGACCGACAGCAGCGGATTCGCGGTCGATGTCTGGGGTAACCGGATCCGCTACGTCGCGGCGAAGACCAATACGAATTGCACCACCTCGCCCCCCCCAAACACGATACTTTTTACGAGCCAGTCGAACCTAAAGCAATACGGCATCAGCTGCCAGCCGAACGACCTGCTCGTCTGCAAATCGGCCACTGGAATCTCGGGCTCCAATTGTGGTGGCCCGGCAAATCAGATAATGACCCAGGACCTCCTCACTGCGATCATGTTCTCCACGGGAAAGAATGGCGCGCAAACGACGCCAGGAGCGGACGAATCCGCCAACCTGAACGGCGACCCGATCTTCGTGTATCACACGCCGACGCCGAGCAGCGCGACAAACGGCGAGTTCGATGATCAGTTCACCTGGATTACGGTCGGAGAGCTTTACCGGCACCTGATCGCCGCGGGCCAGCTGCCGTGATCGCGCGCCCCGGCCTCACGGCGCTCTACGAGCGGCTGCGCAGCGCCGGGGTGCAGGCCGGCGACTCGGACGAGCTGCAGCTCAAGAAGCAGGTGCTGCTGTTCGCCTGCGGGCTGATGATCGCGGGCTCCGCGATCTGGCTTTCGATCTATTGGCTGCTCGGGCTGCGGCTGCCCGCGACGCTGCCGGTGGCGTTCCAGCTGCTCTCGCTGGCGACGCTGCTGATCTATCTGTGGACGCTCAATTTCGAATTCTTCCGCGCGATGCAGCTCGGGCTGTGGCTGTTCGTGCCGTTCGTCGCGCAGTGGGCGATAGGCGACTTCGTCTCGGCCAGCGGCCTCATCCTGTGGGGGCTGCTCGCGCCGGTGGGGGCCGGGCTGCTGTTCTCGGCGCGCGAGTCGCTGCCGTGGATGGTCGCCTACGTCGTGCTGGCGGTCGCTTCGGGCTATGTCGACTACCAATTGATCGGCGTGCCGCATATGACGCGGCAGGTGCCGCTGCAGACGAGCGTGGTGTTCTTCGCGCTCAATTTCGCGGCGGTGGCGACGATGGTGTACTGGCTGCTGAGCTTCGCCTTCGCCGAGCGGGCGCGTTCGCGCGCGCGGCTCGAGGTGGCGCACGCCAGGCTGCAGGAGGAGCAGGACCGCTCCGAGCGGCTGCTGCTCAACATCCTTCCGGCGCCGATCGCCGAGCGGCTGAAGCGCTCCGACGCGGAGATCGCGGACGGGTTCTCCGAGGTGACGGTGATGTTCGCCGACATCGTCAGTTTCACGCAGATCGCCGAGCACATGACGCCGGCCGAGGTGTTCGCGCTGTTGAACCGGATGTTCTCCGAGTTCGACATGATTGCCGAGCGGCACGGATTGGAGAAGATCAAGACCATCGGCGACGCATACATGGTGGCGGGCGGGTTGAACGGTAGCGAAGCGGACTTTATCGGCGCAATCGCCGAGCTTGCGCTCGACATGCAGGACGTGGTCGCGGACGGGTACGTGGTCGAGGGCAAGCCGCTGCAGCTTCGCATCGGCATCGGCACGGGACCCGTGGTCGCCGGCGTTATCGGCAGGAAGAAGTTCATCTACGACCTGTGGGGCGACACGGTGAACATCGCCAGCCGCATCACCACTGAAGGCGTGCCCGAAGCGATCCACGTCGATGAATCGACATTTCTGCGGCTGCGCGACCGCTACGAATTCAATCCGCCGCAGACGATCTACCTCAAGGGCAAGGGCGACACCAGGGTCTACCGTCTGGGCGGCCGGCGCGCGACCGCCTGACTTCAACTTCAATTAGGGCCAGCGACGGCTGACATGATGAAGCACACTTGGCCATCGCAATTTTCCTTCAGCTCGAGCAGGTAGCCGCTCGCCTCCGCCTGGCGCGCCGCCTGGTAGAGCCCGATCCCCAGCCCGGAGCCGGAGCGCACCGGCGAACGCAGCAGCGTCGTCGCAATATCCGGCCGC
>DATFMS010000202.1:0-5506 GCA_035266805.1 Burkholderiales bacterium
TCCTGCCATTCGAACGGGATCGACAGGTCGCGCACCCAGTCGACCCAGTAGTCGGCGGTTTCCTCCATGAAGCGCCGCGCCACCTCGGCCACCGCACCCTGCAGCGTCTCGTCCGCGCTCAGCACGAACGACACCGGCCGCTGCAGCACGAACGGCACCTCGTCGATCAGCGCCGAAATCGAGCAGTCGGTGGTCACGCGCATCACGAACTCGGCGCCGACGTAGCGCACGTGGTTGCTGCCCCAGGTCACGGTCGGGCGCAGCTCGCCGTAGTCCGACGCCGGCCGCAGCCGCACCCGCACGCGCGGGCTGCCGGCGATCGGGCGCAGCTGGCGCACCAGCGTCATCGGGCAGAACAGCCGACCGTGCTGGCGAAAGCGCGGCGCCAGGTCGACGATCTCGACCGCGCCGCCGTGCCGGTCGTAAAGGCGCGTGACGACGATCGCGGTGTTGGCCTGGTATTCCTGCTCGCAGTGCGAGAAATCGGCCAGCTCGACGGCGAAGAAGCCGAATTCGTCCTCGTCGCTGTCGCGCTCGCGCAGCAGCGAGCAGAACATCGGGTCGCCGTCGATGCGCGGCATGCAGGCCCAGCACAGCTCGCCGCGGCCGTCGATCAGCGCGGCGATGTTGCCGTTGCCCACCA
Organism: Burkholderiales bacterium; assembly: GCA_035266805.1. GTDB lineage: Bacteria > Pseudomonadota > Gammaproteobacteria > Burkholderiales > SG8-39 > DAHVFK01. Next base: position 644 of record DATFMS010000202.1, read on the forward strand.
GCGCGAGCTCGAGCGACTGCGCCATCACGCCCTCTGCCGCGCGTAGCGCGCGGCCCAATCCGCGAGCCAGGCGCGCACCGCCGCCGCGTCGGCGATGCGCCAGCGCGCCTGCGAGGGCCCCTCGCCCACCTTGACCGATATGCCGCCCATGCCGTTCACCACGCCGAAGCCGAATTCGTCGGTCAGGTCGTCGCCGATGAATACCGGGGTGCGGCCGCGAAACGGCGGCTCGGCCATGAACTCGCCGATCGCGCTGCCCTTGTCGCGCCCGCCCGGCCGGATCTCGAGCACCATCTTGCCGCGCTGCAGCTCGAAGCCCTCGCCCAGCCCGGCCACGACCTCGTCGACCAGCGCGCGCGCCTCGTGCGCGAGCTGCGGCGCGAGGCGGTAGTGCAGCGCCAGGCTGCGGCCCTTGTCCTCCAGCAGCAACCCGGGGCGCGCGGCGGCGAAGGCGCCGAGGCGCTTCGCGGCGCGCCGCACCGGCGCCTCGGGAAACTCGTGCCGGTGCATGCGGCCGGCGCCGTCGCGGCGCTCGGCGCCGTGCTGCCCCGCCACCGGCAGGACCAGCGGCGCGAACAGGCGGTCGACGTCGGCCGCCGCGCGCCCGCTGATCAGCGCCAGCGCGCCGCCCGCGCCGGCGCGCAGGTCCGAAAGCAGGCTTCGCATCGCGCCGTCGACGCGCACCGCGTCGGGCGTGTCGGCGTGCTCGAGCAGCGTGCCGTCGATGTCGAGAAAGAACGCCCAGTCGGCCGCCGGCGGCGGCAGCGGCGCCCCGCTCATCCCGCGGCCGTGAGCCGCGGCGCGCGCCGCCCGCGCGTGAGCACCCGGCGGCGGTGGCGCATGCGCGCCGCGTCGAGCAGCATCCTGCCGGCCCAGCGGTAGACGTTGAACTCCTGCACCAGGCTGCGCATGGCGCGCATGCGCGCGCCCTGCTCCTCGGGCTGCATGGTAAGTGCGATGTGCATCGCGGCGGCGCTCTGCTCGATGTCGTACGGATTGACGATCAGCGCCTCGTGCAGCTCGCGCGAGGCGCCGGTGAACTGCGACAGGATCAGCACGCCGCGGTCGTCGTCGCGCGCAGCGACGAATTCCTTGGCCACCAGGTTCATGCCGTCGTGCAGGCTCGAAACGTAGCAAAGATCGGCCGCGCGGTACAGCTCGAACACCTGCTCCGCGGTGTGGTGCTCGATCCTGAGCACGATCGGCTGGTAGCCGGGCCGGCCGTAGCGCTCGTTGATCCTGTCGGCCAGGGCGCGCACGCGCGCCTCGAAATTCTGGTACTCGTCGATCGACGAGCGCGACGGCGCCGCCACCTGGGCGAAGGCGAAGCGCCCGATCCAGTGCGGCTCGAGCTCGAACAGGCGCTCGAGCGCCATGAAGCGCTCGAGGATGCCCTTGGTGTAGTCGAGCCGGTCGACGCCGATGCCGAAGCGCAGGTCGGGCGCCATTCCCAGGCGCTCGCGCACCACCCTGCGGCACTCCTCGACCGGCTGCTGGCGGGCCAGCGCCGACGGCGGCCACTCGATCGAGATCGGGTAGCGGCGCACCTCGGTCTGCTCGCCGCCGTAGGAGATGGTGAAGGTCTCGCGGTCGACGCGCGCCTCGAGGAAGCGGTCGACCGTGTCGAAGAAGTTGTTGCAGTGGAACTGGGTGTGGAAGCCCAGGATCGACGAGCCGAGCATCCCTTCGAGCACCTCCTCGCGCCAGGGCAGGATGCCGAAGGCCTCGGGGTTGGGCCAGGGGATGTGCCAGAAGGTGATGATGGTCGCGCGCGGCAGGCGCTCGCGCACCATGCGCGGCAGCAGCGCGAAGTGGTAGTCCTGCACCAGCACGATCGGATCCTCGGTGCGCGCCTCGGCCACCACCACCTCGGCGAAGCGCTGGTTGACCGTCTTGTAGTACTCCCAGTCGTCGGCGCGGAACACGGGCCGCGTGTGCGCGATGTGGCACAGCGGCCACAGGCCCTCGTTGGCGAAGCCGAAGTAGTAGCCCTGCTCCTCTTCCCGGGTGAGCCAGACGCGGCGGATGCGGTAGGCCGGCTTGTCGGGCGGCACCATGACGCGGTCGTAGCGGTCGACCGCCTCGCGGTCGGCGCTGCCCGCGCCGTGCGCGATCCAGGTGCCGGAGCAGGCGCGCATCACCGGCTCGAGCGCGGTCACCAGGCCGCTCGCCGGGCGGCGGATCTCGATCACGTTGTCGTGCCGCTCGTGGATGTAGGGCTCGCGGTTGGAGACGATCAGCACCTCGTCGCCCTTCAGGTCCTCGCGCAGGATGCGGCGCAGCGCCTCGGGGCCCCAGGTGGTCTGGCTCTCGTCGCGGCCGAGGCGCTCGGACTCCAGGTCGTGCACCAGCGCCTGCAGGTCCTTGGCGATCGGCTGCAACTCGGGCACCGAGGCATTCACCTGCTCGGGCGAGCGCAGCAGCGCCTCGCCCGAGATCAGCGCCTTGATCCCGGCCACCCAGCCGCGCCAGCTGATCTCGGCGATCACCACCGTGATCAGCGCCACCACCGCGGCGATCGCCGCGAACAGGTAGAAGATGTACTTCTTGGTGTCCTCGCTGCGCCGCTGCACGAAGCTCATGTCCTGCACGATCACCAGCTGGCCGAGCTGCCTGCCGCCCTCTTCGATCGGGTTCACCGAGACGTGCAGCGGCCCGTCCTTGAGCGGCAGCACGCGGTCGCGGTCGGCCGCGAGCGTCGCGGGGTCGCACTTCACCTGCGCCGGGAAGGCGCGCGTGGCGTAGAGCATCTTGCCGTCGGGCTGGCAGAAGCCGATCGCGAACACGCGCTCGTCGCGGATCACGCGCTCGAAATAGCGCACGAGCTTCACGCGCGAATGCTCCTTGAGCAGGTCGGCGAACGGCTCCTGCATCGTGTTCGCCACCAGCTCGCTGCGCCGCTCGAGGTCCTGCACGAACCACTTCAGCGTCAGCCGGTCCACCAGCGGCACCACCGCGTAGGCGATCGCCGCCAGCGCAATGCCGAGAGGAACGATGAATCTGAGGGAAAGCCGCATCGGTCTTGGTCCTCGCCGCGGCGTGCTGCCAGCCGACGGCGCGATTATAGCGCGTGATAAAATGACGGCCATGAGCGGATGCTGCGACGACAAGGTCTGCGCCGTCGATGCGCTCGGACAGCGCCAGACTTCCACCCTGAAGACGGTGCTGGCGATCAACGCGGCGATGTTCGTCGTCGTGCTGGCGGCCGGGCTATACGCGGGCTCGACGGCGCTGCTGTCGGATTCGCTGGACAACCTGGGCGACGCGCTGACTTACGGCCTGAGCATCTACGTCGTTGCGAAAGGCGCCCGCGCGAAGGCCAAAGTGGCGCTGTTCAAGGGATTGCTGATCCTCGCCGCCGCCTTGTTCGTCCTGGTGCAGGTCGGCTACCGCTCCGTTTACGGCGCCACCCCGCTGTTCGAGGCGATGGGGCTGGTCAGCCTGCTCGCGCTGATCGCCAATTCGGCCTGCCTCGCGCTGCTGTGGAAGCACCGCACGGCCGACGTCAACATGAGCTCGGTCTGGGAGTGCTCGCGCAACGACATCGCCGGCAACCTCGCCGTCTTCGCCGCCGCCGGCGCGGTCTGGCTGACAGGCACCCGCTGGCCCGACCTGATCGTCGGCCTGCTCCTCTCGGCATGGCTGCTGCAGTCCTCCGCCAAAGTGCTCAGAAGCGGAATGACCGAGTTGAGGCTCGCCCCCGCGCCGAGGTCATGAGCCTCGGTTTTTAGCCGTTGCAATGGCTGCTTTCGACCCCGTGCGGTGCCGAGCTAACACGTAACCAAGGGCCGCTCCTCGGCCGTTGCTGCCGTTGGTGATCTGGGCCGACTATGGCCGCTGTAGATTAGCTACCGGACGTTGGCCGAACGCAACGCCGTGACCGGCAGCTTTTCAACATCGCATACGGCTGAATTCGACCTACAGTGGTCAGGTGCCACTTCCAGTACCTACGAAACGCGGCCTGCATCGGACGCTGCAAGAAGCTTACCGTCTTCGTCCAAATGTGAGGAACTGACTCAGTCTTCTAAGCCAGTGGCTTCTGCCACGGTCCTGCCAAGTTCGATGCTCTTTGCAGGTGCAAGACCCCACATAAACTCCATGACCTGAAAGCTTTCTTTCCGATCGGTCTTACAGAAGGTCGCGAAATGTTCACAGTTGTTAACTTGTAGGTCGTAGCCCTTCCTGCCCAGGTGCTTTCGCACTTCGGCGATTGCACCCTCGGAGTTGTTAATCCTTTCTTCGATTGCTCTGAGCTTGCTTGCGGTAAATACCGGCACGCGCGGGAGCGTTCGAACGGTGGCCCAATTGCGCTCCTCCGAGCGCGAATCAAAATTATAGCTAAGCGGCGGCCGAGGCCAGAAATGTCGAGCGCCGCGTTGTGCTGGGTGGTCCGAAGACGCTCACGCGGTGAGTCCATGTCGTAGTGCATAATGAGACGGGTGGTAAACGCGCTATTGGCATCGCCCCAGTTTCCCGGACACTACCCCCTAAGCTTGGTTTAAGTTCTTCAAACTGATCGGGGCTCACCAAGCCGAGCGTCGAATGCCGACGTCGCGGATTGTGGAATCGTTCGATGTAGTCGAACACGTCCGCACGGGCCTGGTCCCTGGTGGCGTATTGCCGCCGATACACACGTTCGCGCTTGAGCGTCGAGAAGAAGCTCTCGATCGCTGCGTTATCCCAACAATCGCCTTTCCTGCTCATGCTGCAGGTCACGCCCTGCGTGGCTAGCAGCCGCTGGAAGTCCTCGCTCCTGTACTGGCTGCCCTGGTCCGAGTGATGCAGCAGCTCGATGGGCTTTCCCCGCCGCCAGATCGCCATCAGCAGCGCATCGATCACGAGCTGGGCGGTCATGTTCGGGTT
>DATFMS010000203.1:0-2177 GCA_035266805.1 Burkholderiales bacterium
GCCGCGCGATCGTCGCGCTGCAGTGGATCGTGGTGGTCGCCTATTTCGTGCTGCTGCTGGTGCCTCCCTTCATGCCGCTGCCGGCGCAGGACGCGCACCTCTACGACAACCTCCGGCTGTTCGCGCAGTTCGCCTTCTGGGGCATCTGGTGGCCGTTCGTGATGCTGAGCATGATGGCGATGGGGCGGGTGTGGTGCGGCACGCTCTGCCCGGAAGGCACGCTCACCGAGTTCGCCAGCCGCCACGGCCTGGGCCGCGCGATCCCGCGCTGGCTGCGCTGGGAAGGCTGGCCGTTCATCGCCTTTGTCGCCACCACGGTCTACGGCCAGCTGGTGAGCGTCTATGAATACCCCGAAGCCGCGGCGCTGGTGCTCGGCGGCTCGAGCATCGCGGCGGTCGCGGTCGGCCTGGTCTACGGCAAGGGCAAGCGCGTCTGGTGCCGCCACCTGTGCCCGGCGAACGGCGTATTCTCGCTGCTCGCGCGCCTCGCGCCGGTGCACTTCGCGGCCGACGAGGAGGCCTGGCGGCGACAGCCGGGGCGCGTGCCGAGCATCAACTGCGCGCCGCTGGTGGATCTGCGCCACCTCAAGAGCGCCGCGGCCTGCCACGCCTGCGGGCGCTGCGCCGGGCACCGCGGCGCGGTCGCGCTCAAGGCGCGCGTCCCCGGCAGCGAGATTCTCCAGGCCCCGGCGTCGCAGATCACGAACGCCGAGGCGACGGTGCTGGTGTTCGGCGTGATCGGGATCGCGAGCGCCGCGTTCCTGTGGTCGTTCAGTCCCTGGTTCGTCGCCATGAAGCTCGCCGCCGCGGCGTGGCTGGTCGATCACAACGCGTTCCTGCTGCTGCAGGACAACGCGCCCTGGTGGATCCTGACCCACTACCCGCGATCGCAGGACGTGTTCACCTGGCTCGACGGGCTGTGCATCCTGGCCTTCATCCTCGGCGGCGGGCTCGCGCTCGGCAGCGCGGTGTACGCGGCGCTGCGGCTCGCGGCGAAGCTGGCTACCGACGCGGCGCTGCCTTGGCGTCGCATCGCGCTCGCGCTGCTGCCGCTGGCGGGCTTCGGCGTTTTCCTCGGCCTGTCGATGCTGACGCTGGCCGACTTGAAGGCCGAGCGCGTGCCGCTCGGCTGGGTGCCCTGGGCGCGCGCCGCGCTGCTCGCCGCGGGCATCGCCTGGTCCGCCTGGCTCGGCTGGCGCATGATCGTGCCGCGCGATCCCGGGCGCCGCGCCGCGGCGCTCGCCGCCTACGCGCTCGCGCTCTCGTTTCCCGCGCTGCTCTGGAGCGTCGCCCTGTTTCGCTGGTAGCGGAGCGCGCCTGCGGTAACATCCTCGTTCCAGAAAAACGGAGGGGAACGAGCCATGGCTGCACCCAACAAGGTCGCGCTGGTTACCGGCGCCGGCACCGGCATCGGCAAGGCGGCGGCGCTGGCGCTGCTCGGCGACGGCTGGAGCGTGGCGCTGGTCGGCCGGCGCAAGGAGCTGCTCGACAAGACCGCGGCGGACTCGGGCGCCGGCGCGCGCGCGCTGGTGCTGGCGGGCGACATCGGCAAGCCGGAAACGGTCAAGGCGATGTTCGGCAAAGTGAAACAGGACTGGGGCCGCCTCGACCTGCTGTTCAACAACGCCGGCATGGGCGCGCCGGCGATCCCGATGGAGGATCTGACGTTCGAGCAGTGGCAGGCGGTGGTGAGCGTCAACCTGACGGGCATGTTCCTCTGCTCGCAGGAGGCGATCCGGATCATGAAGGCGCAATCCCCGCGCGGCGGCCGCATCATCAACAACGGCTCGATCTCGGCCCACGCCCCGCGCCCGTTCTCCGCGCCCTACACCGCCACCAAGCACGCGGTCACCGGGCTGACCAAATGCATCTCGCTCGACGGCCGCGCGCACGACATCGCCTGCGGCCAGATCGACATCGGCAACGCCGCGACCGAGATGACCGACCGCATGACCAAGGGCGTGCCGCAGGCCGACGGCAGCACGATGGTCGAGCCGCGCATGGACGTGGCGCACGTCGGCAGCGCGGTGCTCTACATGGCAAAGCTGCCGCTCGACACCAACGTGCTGTCCATGACGGTGATGGCCAACACCATGCCGTTCGTGGGGCGGGGGTAATCTGACGCGCAGGCGCATGCCCGCCCGCGCCAACCGGAGCCTGCGTTGAACGACCTGACG
>DATFMS010000204.1:0-2680 GCA_035266805.1 Burkholderiales bacterium
GAGATCTACTTCAGCCCGATCGTGGTCCCGTTCGGCGCCAACACCAACCTTTCGCCGACGCGGCGTACGGGCTTCGAGCTGTTCGGCGAGGCGCGGGTTGCCGCCCGCGTGGAGCTGTCGGGCAGCCTCGTGCTGCAAAGCGCGAAATTCAGGACCGGGGTGTACGGAGGGGTCGATGTTGCCGGCAAGGACGTGCCGCTGGTGCCCCGCGTGCTGGCGGACCTGCAGGCGGCGTGGCGTGTGGGGCCGCGCACGCAGCTGGTCGCTACGGCGCGCTATGTCGGCCGGCAGCGCTACGACAACGACCAGGCGAACGCCTTCCCGGGGCTCATGCCGGATTACGCCCTGGCCGACCTCAAGCTGAGCCATCGCGTCGCCGGGTGGCGACTGTCGGCCGCGCTCGACAATATCTTCGACAAGCGCTACTACAGCTACGGCATCGTCGACTCGTTCGGCTGCGCGACGCCCGTTTGCGCCTACCCCCAGGCCGGCCGAACCTGGTTCCTGAGCGCAGAGCACGCGCTGCGCTAGCGCCGGCAGTGGTATCTTCGCCGCATGGCGACGACGAAAACCAGGCTCGCGATCGTGCGCGAGCGCTACGACGCACGCGGCGGCCCCGAGCGTTTCATGGCCGGCGTGCTGCCGGCGCTCGAGGCGGCGGGCTTCGAGCCGACCCTGATCTCGCGCAGCGCCGAGGACTGGCGCGCGCGGCGACTGCTCAGAGTCGATCCGCCGGGCGTCGGCAGGCTGTGGCGCGAAGCGTCGTTTGCGCGCGCGGCCCGCGCGGCGTGGCGCCGCCAGGGCTTCGACCTGGTTCAGTCGCACGAGCGCATTTCGGGTTGCGACGTGTACCGCGCCGCCGTCCCGCTGGCGGCGGCCGCCGGCGCCATGTCCGGCCCCTACGCGCGCTACGTGCACGCGGCCGAGAAGGAAATGTTCGAGCACCCCCGGCTGCGCGCGGTGGTGTGCGCTTCGCAGCGGCTGCGCGAAACGATTCACCACGCCTACCGCATCCCGCCCGAGAGGCTGCACGTCATCTACGACGGCGTCGATCTCGAGCGCTTCCACCCGCGCGAGCGCGAGGCGCGCCGCGGCGCCGCGCGCGCAGAGCTCGGCGTGCATCAGCGCGACACCGTGTTCGCCTTCGTCGGGCGCGGGTTCGCCGAGAAGGGCCTCGGCGCTGCGATCGATGCGCTCGCCGCGACCGGGGCGAGGCATCTGTGGCTCGTGGTCGCGGGCGAGGATCCGGACTCGGAGCGCTTCGCCGCGCGCGCGCGGCAGGCGGGAATTGCGGAACGGGTGCGCTTTCTCGGCCCGATCGGGGACCTGCGCGCGGTCTACGGCGCGGCCGATTGCCTGCTGCTGCCGGCCAGGTCCGACGCCTTCCCCGACGGCGTGCTCGAGGCGCTGGCGATGGGGCTGCCCGCGCTGGTGGGCCGGCGCTGCGGCGCGGCGGAGATCCTGAGCGCCGGCCAGGACGGCTGGCTGTGCGACCCGGTCGACACGCTCGGGCTTGCGCGCCTGCTGGGCGAGGCCGACCAGGCGATGCGCGACGACACCATGCGCGAAGCGGCGCGCGCCAGCGCGATGCGCTTCGGGCTGGCCGAGACGGCAAAGCAACTGACGGGGCTGTATCAGGCGCTGGCGCGCAGCCAGGTGTGACGGTCCGATGGACGAAGCGTCAAAGACCCGCAAGTTGCGGGGGGCCGATTTCGAAAAAAGGTATCTGAGCGGAAAGGTTATCGACATCGGCGCCGGAGCCGATCCGGTCTGCCCCTGGGCCGAGAGTTTCGATGTCGCCGATGGCGACGCAAGCTTCATCACGAGGTACAGAAGACCGCAAACCTACGACACGGTGCACAGCAGCCATTGCCTCGAGCATTTGCCGGCGCCGGCCGAGGCGCTTCAGGAATGGTGGCAATTGGTCAAGCCGGGCGGATACCTGGTGCTGGTGGTGCCGCACGAGGACTTGTACGAACAGGGATTCTGGCCGAGCCGTTTCAACCCCGATCACAAGGCCACCTTCAGGCTGGGTGGCAGCTCTTCCTGGTCTCCCGTCTCGTTCGACGTCAGAGCGCTCGTGCTGGGCTTGCCCGGCGCAAGCCTGATTTCCGCCGAAATACAGGACTTCGCCTACCTGCACAGGCTGAACTTCAAGGGCGGGAGGGCGAGAAAGATCTGGGGCTTCAAGACCCTGAAGAGCATCGCGCGCCGAATTCCCAGGATCGGGTCAAGGCTGAAACGCCGTTTGGAAGAAAGCGGCGTGGGCTGGGGTGTTCCCCTCGACCAGACAGCCAGAGACGCGCTGGCGCAAATTCAGGTAGTAGCGCAGAAGAAGAAGGCTTAGCTTGCAGCAGCTCGATCCGCCAGGGCTTTTCGCGCTGCGGCTGCGATTTCAAGCGGCGCAATGTCGGACACATCCTGGGTGGGCGATACGATGGCAAGCCCGCGGTCAACGGCGGACAAGCGCCATTGCGGAAGGATGTTGCTTGGGAACAGGGAAACGACTGGCGTCCCGGCCGCCACCGCCAGATGCATCAGTCCGCCATCGGCGGCAATCGCCACAGCGCAGCGGGACAACAGCAGCTGGCAGGCGCTGAGGCGGGTCTTGCCCACGAAGTCGTGAATGCGGGCGGAGATATCGCCGCGTTCCGCGATTTCGCGCGCGGCGGATATTCCG
>DATFMS010000205.1:0-4675 GCA_035266805.1 Burkholderiales bacterium
GGTGTGGCGCGGCCTCGAGCTGACCCAGGACGACCTGGTGCGACGGGCCGTGATCCAGGCGCTGACCTGCCACTTCCGGCTCTCGATCGAGTCGATCGAGATTTCCTACCTGATCGATTTCCGGCGCTACTTCGCGGAAGAGCTGGCCGAGCTCAAGAAGCTCGCCGACGAGGGCCTGGTCGAGCTGCAGCCCGACTGGATCGTGGTCACGCCCAGGGGACGGCTGCTGGTGCGGGTGGTGGCGATGGCCTTCGACCACTACCTGCGTACCAGCCGTGAGCACGCGCGCTACTCGAAGGTGATCTAACGTGGAGTTCGCGGCGAACGGCTGGGCCCTGCCGCTCGCGTTGCTGCTGACCGGCTTCGTCTCGGGCGTGCACTGCGTCGGCATGTGCGGCGGCATCGTGTGCGCGTTCTCCGCCGGCGGCGGCGGACTGCGGCGTCAACTGGCTTTCAATCTCGGGCGCATCTCGAGCTACGCCGCGGCGGGCGCCGCGGCAGGGGCGCTGGGCAGCGCCGGGGCCTGGGTCGCCGGCGCGCTGCCGGCGCAGACCGCGCTCTACGTGCTCGCCAACGCGATGCTGCTGCTGGTCGGGCTGCACCTGGCCGGCGCCGGCGGCTGGCTGGCGCGGATCGAGTCCCTGGGCGCGCCGCTATGGCGGCGGCTGCAGCCGCTCGCCGCGCGCCTGCTGCCCGCGCGCACGCCGGGGCAGGCCTACGCCGCGGGCCTGGTGTGGGGCTGGCTGCCCTGCGGCCTGGTGTACGGCGCGCTGGCCGCGGCCGCGTTCGCCGGCGGGCCCGCCGCCGGGGCGCTGGCGATGCTAGCCTTCGGTCTGGGCACGCTGCCGAACCTGCTCGCCGCGGGCCTGGCGGCCGCGCGCGTGCGCGCCTGGGCCGCGCGCAAGGCGGTGCGCGTCGCCGCCGGCAGCGTGGTGTTCGGCTTCGGCGCGGTCGGGCTGGCCCACGCGGCGGGCGTCGGCGAGGCGATCCGCCGCGGCCTGCTGTGCTTGTGAGGGGAGAGGAGGAGGCGATGAACAACGCGATCAGGAAGCTGCGCGAGGAGCACCGCTCGATCAGCGCGGTGGTGCACGCGCTGGAGCAGCTCGCGCACGCGGCGCAGGATCCTTCGGTACGGCCGGAGTTCGGGGTATTCCGCGCCATGCTGTACTACATCGACGCCTTCCCCGAGCGCCAGCACCACCCCAAGGAAGACGAGCACCTGTTCGCGCGGCTGCGCGCGCGCGCGCCGCAGGCCGCGCCGCTGCTCGACGAGCTGCACGCCGAGCACGTGAAGAGCGCGAAGCTGATCCGCGACCTCGAGCAGGCGCTGCTTGCGTTCGAGCAGAGCTGGCCCAACGGCGCCGCGGTGTTCGCCGCCGTGGTCGACGCCTACGCGCGCTTTCACCGCGCGCACATGCGCAAGGAAGAGCACGAGGTGCTGCCGCTGGCCGAAAAAGCGCTCAGGCCCGAGGACTGGAAGGCGATCGAGGAGGCGTTCGCCGCCAACACCGACCCGTTCTCGGACCCCCAGTACCACACCGACTTCAGCAAGCTCTACTCGCGCATCGTCGAGCTGGCGCCCGACCCGATCGGGCTCGGCGCGCCGTGGAAGAAGGCCGGCGCCTAGACCGAACGGCGCCTAGCGCGGCAGCAGGACCTCGAGCTCGCGGATGCGGCGCTCGAGCTCGGCCAGACGCTCGCGGTAGGAAAGCACCAGCGCGAGCCCCGGCGGCGAAAGGTCGAAGCCGGCCATCAGGCTCGCCGCCTCGCGCGCGAGCGCCAGCGCGTCCTCGGGAAAGCGCCATTCGTCCGGGCCCGCGCCCTGGGGCGCGAACACGCCGACCTCGACCAGCTCGACGATCTCGGCCCTGGTAAGCCCCGAGGCGCTCTCCAGCTCGAGCAGCACGATCAGCTCGCCGCTCATTCGAAGTGCCCCCGTGGGTTGAAATTCGACTCGCCGCGCAGCTCCTCGAACAGCTTCTTCTCGCGCTCCGAGAGCACGCTCGGCACCGCGATGCCGAGCACTGCGAACAGGTCGCCGGCGCCGCCGTGCGGCTTGGGCAGCCCCTTGCCGCCGAGGCGCAGCCGCTGGCCGGCCTTGGAGCCCGGCGGGATCTTCATCGTCACCTGGCCGTCGAGCGTCGGGATGCGGATCTCGGCCCCGAGCGCCGCCTCCCAGGGCGCGAGCGGCACCTCGAGGTAGAGGTCGTGGCCACTGGGCTTGAACAGCGGGTGCGGATGGAGCGCGATGTCGAGGTAGAGGTCGCCCGCCGCGCCGCCCTTGGCGCCGGCGCCGCCCTTGCCGCGCAGGCGCAGCCGCTCGCCGTCGGTGACGCCCTTGGGGATGCGCGCCTGCACCTTCTTGCCGCCGCCGAGGTCGAGCGTCAGCTCGCTGCCGCGCGCCGCCTCGTGCAGGCCGATGTGCACCCTGGCCTCGTAGTCGCGGCCGCGGCGCGGCCCCTGGCGCGCGTGCCTGCCGCCGAAGGAGGCGAACAGGTCCGACAGGTCGATGCCGCCCAGGTCGTCCATGCCGCCGGCGTGGAAGCGCGCGGACCAGTCGGGCGGGGGACGGAAGTCCTGCCCCGGGCGGAAGCTGCCCAGGCCGTCGTAGGCGGCGCGCTTTTCCTTGTCCTTGAGCGTCTCGTAGGCTTCCGAGACCTCCTGGAAGCGCTCCTTGGCGTCGGCTTCCTTGGACACGTCGGGATGGTACTTGCGCGCCAGGCGCCGGTACGCCTTCTTGATTTCCTCGTCGCTGGCGCCGCGCGCGACGCCGAGGATCTGGTAATAGTCTTTGTATTTCATGGGCCCGCCGGAAGTATGGGGGCGGGCCGCGCCGTTTTCCAGCTCAGCGGCAGACGAGCACCGGGATCTTCGAGTGCGTCAGCACCTTGGTGGTCTCGCTGCCCAGCAGCAGGCCCGACAGGCCGCGGCGGCCGTGCGAGGCCATCACGATCAGGTCGGCTTTCTTCGACTTCGCCTGTTTGACGATGCCCTCCCAGGCCTGGGTCGCCGTCAGCCAGCCGACCTTGCACGCCACCCCGGCGGTGCGCGCCTCGATCTCGACCACCGCCAGCGCCTTCTTGGCCTCTTTCTCGGACAGGTCCTTGTAGCGCTTGGGCGAGATCTCGGGCACGTAGATCGCCGCCTCGCCGTACATCGGCGGCACGTAGGGCGGGATGACGTAGACGCCGGTGATGCGCGCGCCGATCTGCTTGGCGAGCTTGGCGGCGGTCTTGACCGCCTTGGCCGACAGCTTCGAGCCGTCGGTCGGAACCAGGATGTGCTTGAACATGGGGTGATCTCCTTCGTTAGACCGTTGGCGTGTGCTGTGCGTGCGGCTTGCGCCCGCTGTGCGCGACGTGGGCGAGCTCGGCGCGGTCGAGCAGGGTGATGTCGCGCTTGGCGATCTTCACCAGCCCGCGCTGCGCGAGCTCGCGCAGCAGGCGCGAGAAGGTCTCCTTGGTGACGCCCAGGCGCGCCGCGATCACGGTCTTGGTCGCCGGCAGGCGCACCGTGACCGGCGCCGGCGCGCCGGCCTCGGCGAGCGATTCGAGGTAGGAGGCGACGCGCTCGAGCGCGCCGTGCAGGGTGGTGGCCTCCATGTCGGCGACCATCGCGTTCATGCGCGCGCTCAGGCTGGCGATCATGCTGCGCGCGAAGTGGGGCTCGCGCTCGATCAGCGCGTTCACCGAGCTCGCGGGCAGGATCACCAGCAGCGTGTCGCCGAGCGCGATCGCGTCGAGCGGCATCGGCGTTTCGAGGAACGCCGCGGGCTCGCCGAACACCTCGCCCGGGCCGACCAGCCGGATCACCTTCTCCTCGCCCGCGTCGCCGCGCAGCGAGAGCTTGACCATGCCGTAGGCGACCGCGAGCAGCCCCTGCAGCTTGTCGCCGCGGTGTGCGATCAGCGCGCCGCGCGAGACATGCTGGGTGCGGGCGTGGCGCGCGAGCTCCGCCAGGTGCGGCTTGCTCGAGTGCCGGAACAGGGGCAGGTTGGCGATCACGCCTTCTACCAGGCTGCCGTTCGGAGTGGCCATGTCGGGGTCGTTGTCCTTTTGCCGAGATGCTCGCACGGCTGGATTCGCCGTATTTGAGCCAGATCAAGTTCTGCGGCGGCGGGGCGTTTATTATCCTTGCTCAAACACTGGCGGCGCCCGGGCGCGCACACTGCATCGTTTGTCCGGCGCGAAGGAGCCTGAAAGGATGCGGGAATTGCGGATCGGAGAGGGCGCGGCGCTGCCGCTGGTGCAAGGCGGCATGGGAGTGGGTGTATCGGCGCACCGGCTTGCCGGCGCGGTGGCGCTCGAGGGCTGCGTCGGAACCATCTCGAGCGTCGATCTGCGCCGCCACCACCCCGATTTGATGCGCGCCACCGGCCGCTCGCGCGACCGTGCCGCGATCGAGCAGGCCAACCTGACGGCGCTCGACCGCGAGATCCGCGCCGCGCGCGAAGTCTCGGGCGGGCGCGGCATGATCGCGGTCAACGTCATGCGCGCAGTGTCGCAGTACGCCGGCTACGTGCGCCAGTCCTGCGAGAGCGGCGCCGACGCGATCGTGGTCGGCGCCGGGCTGGCGATGGACCTGCCCGAGCTGGCGCGCGATTTTCCCCGCGTCGCGCTGGTGCCGATCGTGTCCGAGGCGCGCGCCGCCTCGCTGATCGTGCGCCGCTGGCTCA
>DATFMS010000206.1:0-10613 GCA_035266805.1 Burkholderiales bacterium
GGCCCGGTCGGCATCGTTCTTGGCCGCCAGATGGGCGAGCGCAAGATGAAGGCGATCGCGTTCGGCATCAACGTCGAGGCGCAGAAGGACGGCTTCTGGCAGGCGACCGCGGGCAAGGGAAATTACATCTCGACCCTCGACACCTACGGAATGGTCGAGGTGACGCCGAAGATGATCCCGTTCGTCAAGGAATTCGAGGCGCGCTTCCATCAGTCGCCGACGTACAACGCCGCCACGTACGATGCGATCATGGACCTCAAGGATGCGATCGAGCAGGCTGGCACGCTGGATTCGGACAAGCTGGTGCCAGTGCTGGAGGGTTTCAAGAATCACGTCGGAACGTCTGGGACGCTCACCTGGGACAAGCGCCACGATCCGGTGTGGGGGGTCGGCACGACCTCCGGCATCGCGGTGCAGTGGCAGGACGGGCAGAAAGTCCCGTTCTGGCCGCCGCAGGTCAAGGGCATGGGGTCGTTCAAGTTCCCGGGCGCGAGCTGAGCCGTAGGAGACGGACGCGGCCGCGCGCCTGATGGTTGCGCGGCCGTTTTTTTGACATGTTCCAGGACATCCTCGTCACCGGTCTCGTCAATGGCGGCGTCTACGCGCTGCTCGCGATCGGCTTTTCGTTGATTTTCGGCGTGGCGCGCATCGTCAACATCGCGCATACCGCTTTCTACATGCTTGCGGCGTACTGCTTCTACACGCTGCTGGTCAGATTGCACCTGCCGGGCGCGCTGGCGGCGGCGGTCGCGGTCGTCGCCGTGACGGCGCTGTCGGTGCTGTGCTACAGGCTGGTGATTGAGCCCGTGCGCGAGCACGAATCCGCGGTCCTGATCTCGACCATCGCGCTGGCGCTGATATTCCAGGAACTGATGCTTTACGCCTTCGGCGGCAACTTTCTCGGCATCCCGTCCGCAGTGGACGGAGTGCTTGTGGTGTTCGGCGTAAGCATTCCCTACCAGAGGTTGCTGATCCTGGTGGTCGCCGCGGCGATGCTGGCGGGGACCTGGTTCCTGCTCTACCGCACGCGTCTCGGGCTGGCGATCCGCGCCACCGCCAACGACCTGGAGGTGGCAAACCTGATGGGGATGAACGTGCAGCGCGTCGCGATGGCGACGGTCGCGGTTTCGGTGGCGCTTGCAGCGATCGCCGGCGTGGTCGTGGCGCCGGTGTTCGTGGTCGATCCGTTCATGTGGCTGACGCCGCTCGTTACCATGCTGGCGATCGTCGTGCTCGGCGGACTGGGCAGTCTCAAGGGCAGCCTGATCGGCGCGCTGATCATCGGCTACGTCGAGGCGATCACGGTATTCGTGCTGCCGCAGGGCGCCTTCCTCAAGGGCGCGGTGGCGCTGTCGATCATGGTCGCGGTACTGCTGGTGCGCCCGGAGGGGCTGTTCGGAGTGGTGTTCGAGGAGGAGCGTTGAGCAATCCGCTCCTGTACGGCGCGCGCTGGGCCTGGGTGAACCTGCGCAACGAGGTGCTGGTGCTGCCTTCGCGCACGCTCGCCTTGCTGTGGGTCGCGGGCGTGCTGCTGCTGCCGCTCGTCTACGGCGATCCGTACATCCTGCGTATCGTTGCCATGACCTGCGTGTTCGCCATCTTCGCCGCGAGCTGGGACCTGCTGGCGGGGTACGCCGGGCAGATCAATTTCGGCCACGCGCTGTTCTTCGGCGCCGGCGCTTACACCTCCGCGCTGGTCTCGATCCGGCTCGGCGTGGCCCCCTGGCTCGGTGTCGTGGCGGGAGGGGCGATGGCGACGCTGTTCGGTTTCGCCGTGGGTTACGTGTGCCTGCGGCTGCGCGGCTCCTATTTGTCGCTGGCCACTCTCGCGTTTCCGCTCATCGCGCTCGGCCTGTTGTTTGCGTTTCCGGATTTCTCCGGCGGTGAGCTGGGCGTGTCGGGCGTGCGCTCGCTCGCCGTCTCGCGCACCGCCAACTACTACATCATCGCCGTGGTCATGATCGTCCTGGTGTTCGGCATGTGGCACATCGCCGACTCCAAGTTCGGTCTGGTGCTGCACGCGATCCGGGACGACGAGGTTGCGGTGCGCGCGTCGGGTATCAACACCACGCGCTACAAGCTCGCGGTGTTCGCGATGTCGGCGTTTGCCGCCGGGATTGCCGGGGCGCTGTATGCCCACTTCCTCAGGGTGGCCGGACCGTCCAGCCTGGAGGTCGCCCTGTCTTTCCAGGTCGTGATCTGGGGCATTTTCGGCGGCGTGGCGACGATTTACGGTCCCGTGGCCGCGGTGTTCATCCTCTACCCGCTCACGGAGTGGCTCGGCAGCTTCAGGGCTTTCGGCGAGCTGCGCCTGCTGATCTTCGCCGTGATCGTATTGCTGGTCCTGCTGTTCATGCCGCGCGGGCTGACCCCCTGGGTGCGCGACAAGCTCGAGACGCAGTGTCCGCGCTGCAAGCAGCGCAACGGTTCGTGGCGCGCCGTCTGCCGCCTGTGCGGTGCGCCGCTAGGGCTGGGCGCCGCCGCGGCTCAAAGTCCCAGGTAGCCGGCGCGCAGCGTTTCGTCGGCCATCAGCCGCTCGGCGCTGCCGGCGGCGACGATGCGGCCCTGCGAGAGTACGTAGTTGCGCGCCGCCATGCGGAAGACCTGTCCGACCTCCTGCTCCACCAGCAGCACTGGAACGCCGTCGGCGTGGATCTGCGCGATCGCTGCGAACAGTTCCTCCCGGATGCGCGGGGCGAGTCCGAGCGAAGGCTCGTCGATCGCCAGCAGCTTGGCCTCGAACATGAGCGAGCGGGCGGTGGCGAGCATCTGCTGCTCGCCGCCGGACAGCGTGCCGGCGACCTGATCTTTTCTTTCCGCGAGTCTGGGGAACAGGGCGAAGCAGCGCTCGAGGCGCTGTTTCGTCTGCGCTGCATCGCGCGAGAGGTAGGCGCCGGCAAGCAGGTTTTCCAGCACCGTGAGCTCGCGGAACGGACGCCGGCGCTCGGGACAGTGCACCAATCCGCGCATGCGGATCTCGTGCGCGGGAAGGGCGTCGATGCGCTCGCCGGCGAAGCGGACCTCGCCCTCGAGGACGATGTCGCCCGTGGTGCCGCGCTTCATGCGCTCCTCGAACCGCACCAGCCCGGAGAGCGCGCGCAACAGCGTGGATTTCCCGGCTCCGTTCGGTCCGACGACGCCGACCAATTCACCGGCCCCCACCGTCAGCGACACGCCGTTCAGGATCACCGCCCTGTCATAGCGCACGACGAGATCCTTTACCTCAAGCAGCGGCATGCTCGGACCCCAGGTAAGCCTCGATCACCTTCGGGTTCTTGACCACCTCGGCGGGAGCGCCGTCGGCCAGAATTTCCCCGTAGTTGACTACGATCACGCGATCGACGATCGACATCAGCTCCTTCAGCTTATGCTCGATCATGAGCACGGCGGGCCCCTCAGAATGCAGGCGCCCGAAGCGGCCGCCCTTGTGAAGCCTTTTGATCGATTTCGCCAGCAGCTCCGATTCGGCCGGGTTGAGGCCCCCGAGCGGCTCGTCGAGGAGCAGTAGCTCCGGCTCGGTGGCGATCGCGCGCGCTACCTCGAGGCGCTTGAGATCTCCCTGAGAAAGCGCCGAGGCCGGCTCGAGCGCCATGTCGGAGATGCCCACGAATTCGAGCGCATCCATGGCTTTGGCTTCGATCTTCTTGACCCATTCGCCGCGACTCTTCGCACGCGGGGACAGCAGCGGCACCATCACGTTGGCGATGATCGGCAGGTGACGGAACGGGCGCATGTTCTGGAATGTTCCGGCAATGCCCCGGTTCACTACGTCCCATGGACGCAGGGCAGTGATGTCTTCGCCATTCAACACGATGCGCCCGGCGTCGGGGCGCAGGATCTTGGTGATCAGGCGCAGCAGGGTCGTTTTCCCGGCGCCGTTCGGGCCGATGAGGCCAACGATCTGGTCGCGCCGAAGCTCGAATCCGACGTCGTTCACCGCGGTCAAGCCGCCGAAGCGCTTGGTCAGGTGCTCGATACTGAAGAACGGCGCGGACATGCCTCGTTGTTCTCTGGCGAAACGTCGCAGCGATCTTAACGCATCCGAAGCCACGGCCGTATCGGCAGGCTAGAATCACACTTGCCCCCCGCTTGAACCTCCCTGGCCAGCAATAGCTCTGCATGACGCGCGACAACGACCTTTCGAGCGGACCCGAGCACGATCGATTCCTCGACGAAATGGACGACGCGTTGACGGGCTGGAAGGATCCTGCTCAGCGTCTGCGGGACGCGCTCGCCGGTGACGAGTTACAACTCTATATCCAGCCGATCGCCAGGCTCGGGGAAAGCAGGTTCGTGATGGCGGAGGTGCTGGTGCGCCTACGCGAGGAAGAAACGAAGATGCTTCCGCCGGGCGAATTCCTGCCGGTGTTCGAACAGTACGGGATGATGCCCGACCTCGACTGCTGGGTGGTGAGCAAGTTGGTTCAGCGCATCGCCCGCCACGCGCCCGGCGGCTTCAGGCACTTCAGCATCAACGTTGCGGGGAAGACGTTGTTGGACAGTCGTTTTCCCGAATACGTTTCGCAGACGCTGCGCCGGTTCGGCGTGCCGGCACAGGCCTTGTGCTTCGAGATCGATGAAATTGACGTGCTCGGCCGGCTCGACGCGGCGGCGCAGTTCGGCGCCGCGATGCGAGGTCTCGGTTGCCAGGTGGCGATCGACGGCTTCGGTCGTCGCTCGGCATCGTTCGCGCCGCTCAAGAGTCTGCGAGTCGACTACATCAAGGTCGACGGCTCGATCACGCGCAACATTCTGAGCAGCGACATCGCGTTGAACAAGCTGCGGGCCATCGTGCGCGTTGCGCAGACCATAAAGGTGGGCGTCATCGCCGAGTTCGTGGAGGAAACCGACGTGCTGGTGCGCCTCCACACCCTCGGCGTGGGTTACGCGCAGGGGTTCGGGATTGCGCGCCCGACTCCGATCGACGAATTGCGGGATCAGTAGCGCGTGACACTCACTGAGCGGCGCTTTCGTCGCGCAATTCCCGGCGCGACACCTTGCCGACGTCGGTCTTGGGCAACTCGCCGCGGAATTCGATGATGTGGGGCACCTTGTACTCGGCAAGGTGCTGCCTGCAATAGGCCTTGATCTCTTCTTCGCTAAGCTTGCCGCGTGCATCGCCCTGCAGCACCACGATCGCCTTGATCAGATGCCCGACGGACGGCTCCGGCACGCCGATAACGCCCGCCGCCTTGACCTGCGGGTGCGCGTACAGCACGTCCTCGACGTCCTTGGCGAAGATCGAGTAGCCCTTGTACTTGATCAGATCCTTGGAGCGGTCGTAGAAGTGGAAGTAGCCTTCCTCGTCCATACGAACGATGTCCCCGGTGCGCATCCAGCGCCTGCCGTGCCGCTCGACAAATGAGTTCGCAGTTTCATCGGGTCGCTGCCAGTAGCCCGCCATCACGTTGGGGCCGCTCAGCAGCAGTTCGCCGGTCTGGCCCTGCGCAACGGCCTCGAGCGTCTCAGGGTTTACCACTGCGGCGAGCATGTTCGGAACCGGGCAGCCGAATGAACCGGTCTTGGGGCGGTCAAGCGGGTTGACGTGACTCGTTGCGCAGGTTTCGGACAGACCGTAGCCCTCGATGATGCTCGAGCCGGTCCGCTGCGCCCAGTCCTTCATGGTGGATTCATGCAGTGTATCGGCGCCCGAGAGTACAAGCTTCAGGCGCCGCCAGTTCACCTTGTTGGTGTCCTTGTGGTCCTTGAGGTACTCGAACAGCGTTGGCACTCCGTAGAAAACGGTTGCGCGGTAGCGCTCCATGGCCGCAAGAATGGCCTCGGTGTCGGGGTTGGTGAACAGGACCAGCAGATTCCCCTGCGTCAGTCCGTTCAGCATGATCACGACCTGCCCGTAGATGTGGAAGAACGGCAGGAACGCGAGAATGACTTCCTTTCCCTGCTCGAAACCAGGGAATGCCGCCTGCGCGCCCGTCTGCGCTGCGATCAGGTTGTAGTGCGTAAGCATTACCCCCTTGGGGTGGCCGGTCGTGCCGCCGGTGTACGGCAAAGCCGCAAGATCGACTTTGGGATCGATCGCGACTCGTGGCGGGTTCGGCGGGTTCGCCTTCAGCAGGTCCTGCATCCAGTGCAGCTTGCTTTCGGCGGGGATTTTCGGCGAGCCAACATTGACGTCGGTGAACAGTCTGGCGAGAGGTCCCTTGCCCAGGATGCGTTTGAGCGCCGGCAGATACTCGCCGACGTTGGTCACGATGACGAAATCGAGCGCCGCGCCGGACTTGACCACCTTGTCGCAGAGAATGTCCTGGCAGATGACGCCCCGCGCCCCGCTGTTTTCAAGCTGATAGCGCACTTCGTGACTGGTGTAGACGGGGCTTATCGGCGTCACGGTGGCGCCGCACTTCAGCGCTGCAAAGTAGGCGATGATGAATTGCGGGCTATTGAGCAAATAGAGCGCGACGCGGTCGCCTTTGCTCACTCCCAGTTTGGCCAGCGCACAGGCCAGGCGGTCGGTTGCGTCGCGCAGCGCGCGATAGGTGATCTCGCGGCCATAGAAGGCCACCGCCACGCGCTCGGGGGCCCGCTCGGTCGCTTCGTCGAACATTTGCGGAACCGACTTAAGCGGAACGTCGACGGTTGCGGCGACGCCCTTCTGATAGAACTTCAGCCACGGCTTCGCGAGGTACTCGGCGATCGCGTCCATTGATTCCTCCTGCCGAGATTCTAGCCGCGAAGCAGGGGCGCGACGGCCACACGGATACAATGACGCGCTATGGACCAGGCGGTGATTCGCGCTCTGGCGAAGTGGCCGGCGGTACCCGCGGTATACGGCTGGCTCGCGCTGGACGAGCGCGGCAACTGGCTGCTGCGCAATGCCGCGAGCCGCGATTTCGGCCGCATCGGCAATGCGGCGCTGCGCGAGTTTATCGGCCGCAACTACGCGCCGGACGCGCATGGCTGCTGGTTCTTCCAGAACGGCCCGCAGCGCGTCTACGTGCGCCTCGCCTGTGCGCCGCTTGTGTTCCGTCTCGACGGCGAGCGACTCGTCGACCATTGCGGCAGGCCTTCGGGGGCGCTCACCGGTGCCTGGCGGGATGAGCGTGGCGGATTGATTCTCGCCACCGCGTCTGGGCCGGGGAATCTCGACGACCGGGACCTTCTTGCGGCGAGCGATCTGATCGACGAGTCGGGCGCTGACGCCTGGTTCTGCCGCGGTGCCGGGCGAGTACCGCTCGGGAGCATCTTGCGAGCCGAACTGCCGGCTCGGTTCGGTTTCGTGCCCGACCCGCGCCCAGAGGGGGAAGGGGCCGCGGATTCGACTTAAAGGGGCGTCAATTTCGCCCTGCATAATCCTTGACGCTGTGCAAAAAACCCCTTTATAATCCGGCCTCTTTTTTGCACCTGGGCGACAGCGGGTGGTCAACGCGGTCGCCCGGTTCGTTTCTGGACACGGGAAAAAATGCCTACCGTCAATCAGTTAGTACGCGGCGTGCGAATCGCCCGGCGCCCGCAATCGAAGGTGCCGGCACTTGCCGGATCGCCCCAAAAGAGGGGCGTTTGCACCCGGGTCTACACAACCACGCCGAAAAAGCCGAATTCGGCGCTGCGCAAGGTCGCCAAGGTACGACTCACCAACGGCTTCGAGGTGATCGGTTATATCGGTGGCGAAGGGCACAACCTGCAGGAGCACTCGGTGGTTCTGATCCGCGGCGGTCGCGTTAAAGACCTGCCGGGCGTGCGCTATCACATCGTGCGCGGTTCCCTGGACACGCAGGGGGTCAAGGATCGCAAACAGAGCCGCTCCAAGTACGGCGCCAAGCGGGCCAAGGCCGCCTGACGCTGGCGAGACAGAGGAAACCATGCCCCGTCGCAGAGAAGTCCCCAAACGCGAGATCCTGGCGGATCCGAAGTTCCACAACACCGACGTTGCCAAGTTCATCAACGTCCTGATGACCCGCGGCAAGAAGTCCGTGGCGGAACGTATCGTGTATGGCGCGTTCAATGTCATCAAGTCGAAGGCCGGGAAGGATCCGGTCGAGGTCTTCACGCAGGCGGTGCAGAACGTGAAGCCCGTGGTCGAGGTCAAGAGCCGCCGCGTGGGTGGCGCGAACTACCAGGTTCCGGTGGAAGTGCGGCCGGTGCGCCGCATCGCGCTCGCCATGCGCTGGATCCGCGAGGCGGCCCAGAAGCGCGGCGAGAAATCAATGACCGTGCGCCTGGCCGGCGAATTGCAGGAGGCGGCGGAAGGACGGGGCGGCGCGATGAAGAAGCGCGAGGAAGTTCACCGTATGGCGGACGCCAACAAGGCGTTTTCGCACTACAGGTTCTAAGGCTTGGAATTAGCGGGTTGCGCCCCAACATTAGGGCTCCCGAACGACTAAAGGATGGGTACTGCCGTGGCACGTAAGACTCCAATCGAGCGCTATCGCAACATCGGTATCAGCGCGCATATCGATGCGGGCAAGACTACGACCACCGAGCGCATCCTGTTCTACACCGGCGTGAACCACAAGATTGGCGAGGTGCACGACGGCGCAGCGACGATGGACTGGATGGAACAGGAGCAGGAACGCGGCATCACGATCACTTCCGCCGCGACCACGTGCTACTGGAAGGGGATGGACCTCAGCTATCCGGAGCACCACATCAACATCATCGACACTCCGGGGCACGTTGACTTCACGATCGAGGTCGAACGTTCGCTGCGCGTACTCGACGGTGCGTGCATGGTGTTCTGCGCGGTCGGCGGCGTGCAGCCGCAATCCGAGACGGTTTGGCGTCAGGCGACCAAGTACCGGGTGCCGCGGCTTGCGTTCGTGAACAAGATGGACCGTATCGGCGCGAACTTCTTCAAGGTCTACGACCAGATGAAGTTGCGCCTGAAGGCCAACCCGATCCCGATCCAGCTGCCGATCGGCGCCGAAGAGAAGTTTCAGGGCGTCGTCGACCTCGTCACGATGCAGGCGATATATTGGGACGAGGCGTCCCAAGGGATGAAGTTCGAGCGCAAGGATGTCCCAGCCGATCTCGCTGATCAGGCCAACGAGTGGCGCGAGAAGATGGTCGAGGCCGCGGCCGAGGCGAACGAAGAGCTGATGAACAAGTACCTGGAGTCCGGCAAGCTGTCGCTCGAGGAGGTCAAGCAAGGCATCCGCATCCGCACGCTAAACAACGAGATCGTGCCGATGCTGTGCGGTTCCGCGTTCAAGAACAAGGGCGTGCAGGCGATGCTGGACGCGGTGATCGACTATCTGCCATCGCCGGCGGACATTCCGCCCGTGAAGGGCCAGAAGGAAAACGGCGAACCAGACGTGCGCAAGGCGGAGGACGGTGAGCCGTTTGCGGGGTTGGCGTTCAAGATCGCGACCGACCCTTACGTGGGCCAGTTGACGTTCGTCCGCGTTTACTCTGGCGTGCTGAAGTCGGGTGACACCGTGTACACGTCGGTGCGCGGCAGGAAGGAGCGGGTCGGCCGCCTGTTGCAGATGCACGCGAACGAGCGCAAGGAAATCAAGGAAGTCCGCGCGGGAGACATCGCGGCGGTGGTGGGGATGAAGGATGTCACCACCGGCGAGACGATCTGCGACGTCAACAAGGTCATCACGCTCGAGAAGATGGAGTTCCCCGATCCGGTCATCTCGCAGGCGGTCGAGCCGAAAACCAAAGCCGACCAGGAAAAGATGGGCGTCGCGCTCGGGCGCCTGGCGCAGGAAGATCCCTCTTTCCGCGTGCGTTCAGACGAGGAGTCGGGCCAGACGATCATCTCCGGCATGGGCGAACTGCATCTCGAGATCCTGGTCGATCGGATGAGGCGCGAGTTCAGTGTGGACGCTTCAGTTGGCAAGCCGCAAGTTGCCTACCGTGAGACGTTCAAGAAATCGCTCGAATCCGAAGGCAAATTCATCAAGCAGTCCGGTGGCCGCGGGCAGTACGGTCACGTCTGGCTCAAGCTCGAGCCACAGCCTGTGGGCAAGGGTTTCGAGTTCGTCGATGCAATCAAGGGCGGCTCGGTCCCGCGCGAATTCATCCCGGCGGTGCAGAAGGGCGTCCTGGAGGCGCTGCAGGATGGCGTGCTCGCCGGCTATCCGGTGGTGGACGTCAAAGCGACATTGTTTGACGGTTCTTACCACGATGTGGACTCGAACGAGAACGCGTTCAAGATGGCGGCCATCTTTGCGTTCAAGGATGGCATGCGCAGCGCGACACCGGTGCTGCTCGAACCAATCATGGCGGTCGAGGTCGAGACGCCGGAGGAAAAGATGGGCGACGTAATGGGCGACCTGTCGTCCCGCCGCGGCGTCATCCAGGGCATGGACGACCTGCCCAGTGGCAAGGCGATAAAGGCCGAGGTGCCGTTGGGCGAGATGTTCGGCTACTCGACCACGCTGCGTTCGCTTACGCAGGGTCGCGCCACCTACACGATGGAATTCAAGCACTACGCCGAGGCGCCGCGCAGCGTCGCCGAGGCGGTTATCAGCAGCAAGAAGTAATCATAAGAACCGGGGAAGAGCGTCATGGCAAAAGGCAAATTTGAGCGGACCAAGCCGCACGTGAACGTTGGCACGATTGGGCATGTGGACCATGGCAAGACGACGCTGACGGCGGCGATGACGAGTATTTTGTCGAAGAAGTACGGTGGCGAGGCCAAGAGC
>DATFMS010000207.1:0-11021 GCA_035266805.1 Burkholderiales bacterium
GCGCGGCGTGCCATGCGGGCCTGTCTGACATGAACAATAATATTCCGCTCATCAGCCTCGGGTTCATGCTGAACGGGCAAGGGGTTAGTATCGACGTCGAGCCGCGCGAGCTTCTGGTCGACGTGCTCCGGGACCGGCTCGGACTGACGGGAACCAAGCGCTCTTGCGACGTCGAGATCTGCGGCGCGTGCACCGTGCTTGTCGACGGCTTGCCCGTATCGAGCTGTAGCTACCTTGCGGCGGACGTAGAGGGGCGCGACGTCGTGACGATAGAAGGCTTGGCGCAGGAGGGACGGCTCGATCCTGTTCAGCGCGCATTCGTGAAGTACGGCGCGATGCAATGCGGCTTTTGCACTCCGGGCATGGTGCTTGCCGTGAAGGCTCTGCTCACGCTGCATCCTCATCCCTCCACGGAGACGATACGGCATTTTCTGCGCGGCAATATCTGCCGCTGCACCGGGTACGTGAAGATAATCGAAGCGGTCAAAGACCTTGCTGAACATCAGTCTGGCCACTGACGGGCGAGAGACCCCCGACGTGTTTCTCGCCAGAGCGCGCGCGGCCGAGCTTGCCGGAGCGTCGCGCGTGTGGATCGCCAATCATCTCTTCGAGCGGGATCCGGTCTCGCTCGCGGTATCGGCCCTGGGGGCCAATCCGCGGCTCGCCGTGTCGTTGATGGCGGTAAGCCCGTTTACCGTGCATCCTGTGCAATGCGCGATGGCGGCGGCGACGCTGGACGAAATCCATCCGGGTCGAGTCACGCTGTGCCTTGGCGTGGGAGCGCCGCTCGATCTCGCGTCGCTCGGCCTCGCCATCGAGAAACCACTTCGTCCGATGCGCGAAGCGCTGGAAATCGTGCGCGCGCTGCTCGCGGGCGAGTCGGTGTCACACGCGGGGCAGAGCTTCAAGGCAGTGGGCAGGCGTCTGGCCAGCGGCCGGCGCGACGTGCCGATCGTGCTTGCTGCGTCCGGGCCGCAGATGCTGGAGCTCGCGGGCGCAGCGGGCGACGGCGTGTTGATCAGCGCCGGTGCGTCCGTCGAGTTCGTGCGCTGGTGTCTATCTCACGTGGAGCGCGGAGCCAAGGGCCGCAGCGTGCGTCGCTGCGGGATGGTTTATGCCGCCGTCGACGCCGATCGCGAAGCCGCCTACGGGCGCATGAGACGGCTGCTTGCGGTGCTGCTGCGGGGAGCGCATCACCGGATGAATCTCGATCTGGCCGGTACACAGCTCGATCAGGAAGCGTTGCGCAAGGCCGTGGCGGCCGGCGACTGGGAGCGGGCGGAAGGCCTGATTACCGAAGACGTGATTGCCAGGCACGCCGTGTGCGGCACGCCCGGCGAGGTCAAGGCTCGCATTGCGGCGTATGGCGCCGCGGGGCTTGATGAGCTGGTCCTGAGCGGCGCGCGCGATGTGCGCCAGACCGAAGCGTTGTTGGAGGCCCTACTGTAGCGCCGTTGCGGGCGCCGCAGCGTGAAAACCAATCGGAGTAATTGATGAAATTCAGCGTATGCCTATCTACCGGATTCGAAGGAGTGATGTATCCCATTCCGTTCGCGACCCCGGAGCAGTTGATCGAGCAAGCTCGGCTTTGCGAACGGCTCGGTTACGAGTCGGTATGGGGGAACGACCACATCACGACGCAGAACTATGTGCGCGATCTCTTTCCGGGGAAGTATCCGAATTTCTATGAACCGCTGATCACACTTGCTGCGATCGCAGGAGCTACCAGTCGAATCGGGCTCGGCACGGCGCTTCTGGTGCTGCCCATGCGGGAACCGGTGTACCTGGCCAAGCAGATCCTGACTCTGGATCGCATGAGCGGCGGACGATTCACCCTTGGCGTAGGCATAGGCGCTTATCGCGAGGAGTTCACTGCATGGGGCGGAAATCGAGTCGCCGGTCAGCGCCGCGGGGATCTGATGGACGAGGGACTTGCGGCCCTCAAGCTGCTGCTGGAGCAGCCGCGCGCGAGTTACGACGGCAGGTACGTGAGTTTCAGGGACGTCGAGATGCACCCGAAGGCGCGACGTCAGCCTTTCCCGCTATATATCGGCGGCCACAATATCGAGGCGGTCGAGCGCGCGGCTCGCCTGGGCGAAGGCTGGCTGCCCGGATGGAGGCCCTTGAACGAGCTCGCGGAGCGCGTACTGCTGCTGCGGCGACGGGCGCAAGAGCTCGGTCGCGATGCGTCCGCGATTGAAATTGCACCGCAATTCTCGGTCACTCTCGACAAGACCCCGGAGGCGGCCGAGAAGCGCTACATGGCAAGCGGATTGGTGGCACATCGCAAATCGCTCGCTTACACGGGCCGGGATCTCAGTCAGCAGGTGGCCGCCAACCTGGTGGGATCTCCGGCGCAAGTCATCGAGAAGATCGGAAAGCTCGGAGAAATGGGGATTCAGCATTGTTGCGCGTTGATGTTCCCGGCCGACTCGGTCCAGGAAATGAACGATCAGATCCAGTGGTTCGCGGAAGACGTGATTGCGAAGCTCGAGCGCTAGGCCTGAGATGCCGGTTCAAGACATTCCTGCCGCGCCTGGGTACGAGGAAGTCCAGCCCGATGTTCTCGACCGGGCCCGGAGGTACAAGCTCTTTACGGGCGCCGTCGTCCCGCGTCCCATCGCGCTGGTGACAAGCATCGGGGAGACGGGCGTGGTGAACGCGGCGCCATTCAGTCAATTCGTTATCGTCGCAGTCGATCCGGGCTTGCTCGGATTTTCGATCGGACCGGGACCGCGCGGATACAAGGACACGTTGAGGAACGTGCAGCGCGAGCGGGAATTCGTCATCAACATGGTGTCGTGGTCGCTTGCCGCGATCGTTCAACGCTGCGGCGAGGACCTACCGCCGGAGATGAGCGAGATCGAGGAGAACGAGCTCGAGTTGATTCGTTCAGAACGCGTGAAAGCCCCGCGCGTCGCGGCGTCGAAGGTGCAGTTCGAATGCGTCCTCGAGCGCATCGTGGAGGCAGGCGACGCGCCCAATCATTTTGTCATCGGCAAGGTAGTGCTGGCCCATATCGAGAAAGGTCTGCTGAGCGATTTCAAGATCGATACCAGACGTTACGACCCGCTCGCCCGAATCGGCGGGCGGACGTTCGCGAGACTCGGGGAAATACTGTCTGTTTGAGTAAGGAGTGCTGAATTGAAGACGAAGAATCCGCAGACAATTGCAGTTGTCGGCGGTACGGGCGCCGAAGGTGGGGGTCTCGCGATTCGATGGGCAGAGGCCGGGCATCGCGTGATCGTCGGCTCGCGCGATGCCGAGCGGGCGGTCGAGGCGGGAAGGTCCCTTTCCAGCCATCTTTCGGGGGAGCGAATCGAGGGCATGGACAGCCTGTCGGCCGCCATGTCGGCGACGGTCGTCGTGATGACCGTGCCGTATGCGGCCCAGCTGGATACCGCGCGGGCGCTAGGACCGGCGCTCAAGGACAAGATCCTGATCGACGTCACAGTGCCACTCGTGCCGCCCAAGGTAGCCACGGTTCAGTTGCCTGCAGGGGGATCGAGCGTGGTGCTGGTACAGAATGAGCTCGGCGACGCTGTGATGGTGGCGTCGGCGTTCCAGAATGTGTCCGCGCACAAATTGAAGAAGCTCGACGCCGCGATTCCCTGCGATGTCCTCGTATGCGCAAATGCGCACGAGGTGCGCCAGCGCGTCATCGAGCTCGCGCAAGACGCGGGTTTACGCGGCATCGACGCGGGCCCTCTGGCGAATTCGGCGGCCGCTGAGGCGATGACGTCGATTCTTATCTGGATCAACCGGACCTACAAGATTCCGGACGCGGGCTTCGCGATCACCGGCCTGGAGTGAGCGCAATTCATGCCGCGCCTGGAGCTCGTTGCGCTGGAGAACATCGGAGCAGTCGGTCCGGGAGACGACCTGGGCGCAATTATCGTCGCCTCCGCCACGGCCATGCGACTTTCGTTGCGCGACGGCGACATTTTCGCCCTGGCGCAGAAAATCATCTCCAAGGCCGAGAATCGGTACGCGTTGCTCGACGAGGTGCGCCCAACGCCGGAAGCGATTTCCCTAGCCGAGCGCTGCCTGAAGGATCCGCGCTACGTCGAGCTCGTCCTGCGGGAATCGCGCGCCGTACTGCGGGCGGTGCCGAATGTGCTCGTGGTGGAGGACCGGCGCGGCCTCGTGCTCGCGAACGCCGGTGTCGACCGATCGAATGTGGAGGTCGATCAACACGGCCGGGAACGCGTATTGCTCCTTCCCGCGGACCCCGACGCCAGCGCCACGCGGGTGCGCGCACGGATACGGGAGCTGGCGAACGCGGATGTCGGGGTGCTCGTCAACGACAGTCTTGGCCGGGCCTGGCGACTCGGGACGATCGGCACGGCAATCGGCGCAAGCGGCCTGCCGAGCCTTTGCGATTTGCGCGGCCAGCCGGATATGCACGGCCGCGAGTTGCAGTCGACCGAAGTCGCCATGGCGGACGAGCTGGCTGCGGCCGCGTCCTCGCTCATGGGGCAGGGGGCGGAAGGCACCCCCATTGTGCTGATACGCGGCGTGCCATGGCCGCGCCGGGACGGCAGCGCGCGCGAACTGCAGCGCCCGCAGGACAAGGACCTGTTCCGGTGATTCTTGCCCTCGCCGGTGGCGTAGGCGGAGCGAAGCTTGCCTTGGGGCTGTCTCGCCTGTTACCGCCCGAAGAGCTGGTGATTGCGGTCAATACGGGCGACGATTTCGAGCACATGGGCTTGCATGTGTCGCCGGATCTGGACACCGTTATGTATACGCTCGCGGGGATTGCGAATCCCGAGACGGGTTGGGGACAGGCCTCAGAGTCTTGGTCGTTCATGGCTGCGCTCGAGCGCCTGGGAGGCCCAACGTGGTTCCGGCTCGGAGACCGGGATCTCGCCACCAACGTCGAGCGAACGCGTAGGCTGAAGCTTGGCGAGTCGCTATCGCGGGTGACCTCCGGGCTCTGCCAGCGCCTGGGAGTCCGTCACCGGGTCGTTCCAATGTCGGACGAGCCGGTACGCACGATCGTGCACACTGACGGCGGGGTACTCGAGTTCCAGGAGTACTTCGTGCGGCTGCAGTGCGGGCCTCGCGTGCGCAAAATCGAATACCAGGCGAGCGCGGGGATTCATCCCAGCGCAGAGTTACGTCGCGCGCTCTCGGCCAAGGGGTTGAGCGGCATCGTCATCTGCCCCTCCAATCCCTATCTCAGCATTGCGCCAATCCTGGCACTCGACGGAGTGCGGGAGGCGATCGGCGGCTCACGCAAGGTCGTCGCGGTATCGCCGATCATCGGCGGGCAAGCCGTCAAGGGGCCTGCGGCGAAAATCATGCGGGAACTGGGCCTCAAGCCTTCCGCGATCGAGGTGGCCCGCTTCTATCGAGGCCTAGTGCGCAGCTTCGTGATCGATACGGTCGATTCCGCGCTCGCCGGGGAGATTCGGGCCCTCGGCATGGACGTGGCAGTGGAGGACTCGGTAATGCGCAGCGAAGAGGACCGAGTAAAGCTGGCACGGAAGTGTCTGACGCTGCTCGCATAGAATTCTTGGACAGGTCGACAGAAGATTCCATGACACCCGCCTCAATCAATGTCAGCAAGCAGCCAATCGTTCACGCCGACACGGAAGCTTCCGCGTTGCTTTCGCGTTTTCAGACGCAGGAGCTGCCCGTTCTCATGGCGCAAGCGAGCCGGATGCGCATGCAAGGCCACGGCCGCACCGTCAGCTATTCGCGCAAGGTCTTCATACCGCTGACGCGCCTGTGTCGAAACACCTGTGGCTACTGCACTTTCGTTCGCGGACCAAAGCAGGTGCTGCGGCCGTATCTTTTGCCTGCCGAAGTCTTGGAGATCGCCCAGCTCGGCCGTGAGGCAGGCTGCCGCGAGGCGCTGTTTACGCTGGGGGACAGGCCCGAGTCCGTCTTTTCCGCGGCCCGAAACGCGCTGAATTCCTTGGGATATTCGTCGACCATTGAGTACTTGGCCGCCATGTGCGAGCTCGTGCTGGAACGAACTGGTCTTCTGCCGCACGTAAATCCCGGAGTTCTTGCCAGCTCGGAAATCGCGCTGCTTCGCCGGGTATGCGTCTCCCAGGGCATGATGCTGGAAAGCACCGCGAGCAGACTCTGCTTGCCCGGCGCCGCCCATCATGGTTGTCCGGACAAGGCGCCGGCAGTGAGACTGGATGCGCTTGAAGCCGCGGGCGGCGTCCAAGTGCCGCTTACGAGCGGAATCCTGATCGGAATTGGCGAGTCGCGCCTGGAGCGCGTCGAAGCGCTTGTAGCACTGCGCGATTCGCATGCGCGCCACGGGCACCTGCAGGAAGTGATCGTGCAGAATTTCCGCGCCAAGGACGATACCCGCATGGCCGGGTGCGAAGAGCCGGACTTCGACGATCTGCTCTGGACCGCAGCCGTCAGCAGGCTCGTGCTCGGCCCCGAGGCAAACGTTCAGGTCCCTCCCAATCTCAGCGCGTCGCGCTTTCCCGACCTGCTGGCTGCGGGTATCAACGACTGGGGCGGGATATCGCCCGTCACGAGCGATTACGTCAATCCCGAACGCGCGTGGCCGGCAGTCGAACTGCTCGAAAGCGCAACTCGGTCGGCGGGCCTGACTCCGGTCGAACGCCTGGCGATTTACCCCTCCTATGCGAGCGAGCCGGACAAGTGGATCGATCCGGCGCTCAGACGCAGGGTCCTGGACGCGATCGATAGCGAAGGCTACGCACGCATCGACAGTTGGAGTCCCGGTCTCGCGGACGGCAATGCCCGGCCTGCGGCCGCCGGCGAGCGGAATGCGAAGTGCGCCGCAAAATGCGACGTCGAGATCGATCGATTGCTGGTCAAGGCGGTCAACGGCGCGCGGCTGACCGAGCGGGAAATCACTACCCTGTTCGCCGCGCGGGAGGGACAGTTCGAAGCCGTTGTCGCGGCCGCCGACGAATTGCGCAGGCAGGTTGCGGGGGACACCGTTCGCTACGTTGTGAATCGAAACATCAACTACACGAATATTTGCTCCTTCCGATGCCGGTTCTGCGCTTTCTCGAAGGGAAAGACCGCCGATACCTTGCGCGGAAAGCCCTACGACCTGCCTCTCGAGGAAATCAAACGGCGCGTACGTGAGGCGTGGCACCGGGGCGCAACCGAAGTCTGCATGCAAGGCGGGATTCATCCTGCCTATACGGGCGATA
The DNA here is from genome assembly GCA_035266805.1 of Burkholderiales bacterium. Taxonomy (GTDB): domain Bacteria; phylum Pseudomonadota; class Gammaproteobacteria; order Burkholderiales; family SG8-39; genus DAHVFK01. The sequence continues at coordinate 7,161 of DATFMS010000207.1, forward strand.
CCTATCTCGCCCTTCTGCGCGCGGCCAAGAGTGCGCAGTCGGGCATCCACGTCCATGCCTTTTCGCCGCTGGAAGTGATGCACGGAGCCGGCACGCTTGGCGTATCCGTCGAACGGTTCCTCTGCCAGCTGCGCGATGCCGGGCTGGGCTCATTGCCGGGGACTGCTGCCGAAATTCTCGACGATTCGGTGCGTGCCCGGCTCTGTCCGGACAAGCTGAACGCCGAGCAATGGTTGAACGTAGTGAGGACGGCACATGAATCGGGGCTTCGTACGACCGCTACTATCATGTTCGGCCACGTCGATACGCCCGATGCTTGGGCGCGCCACTTGCTGCATATCCGGGATCTTCAGGAGTGCACGAGAGGGTTTACGGAATTCGTCCCATTGCCCTTCGTGCACATGGAGGCACCGATCTACCTGAAGCAGGGCGCGCGGCGGGGACCGACTTGGCGCGAGGTGGCACTCATGCACGCGATCGCGCGTCTCGCATTGAATCCCCTGATTCCCAATGTGCAGGCATCCTGGGTCAAACTCGGTCCGAGGGCGACGATGGAATGTCTGGCTGCGGGAGTGAATGACCTTGGCGGGACACTCATGAACGAGAGCATCTCGCGTGCGGCCGGAAATGAACATGGACAGGAGCTTAAGCCCGAAGAAATGGACGCCCTCATCAGGGAGGCAGGTCGCAGGCCCGAGCAGCGCACCACGCTCTATCGCCCGGTCGATGATGAGCGGCGATCCCTCAGCTACGCGGCACCGGCGCTTGCATCTATCGCTGTCAGTCCGGCAGAAAATCGCGCCATTGGATGCTGAGCGCGAAATCGAGGGCTGTTTCTTTGCCGTCATCCCGGCGAAGGACCCGGATCTCGGGAAGTCCAGGCTTGCGCCGGTATTGAATCTGCCGCAACGGCGTGCGCTGAATCTCGAGCTGGCGCGCAGCACGGTGGAAGTCTGTGCGGCGTATCTGGGTGGAGAAAGAACAATCGTGGTGACCTCGTCGAGCGCCATCCGACGAATCGCCGAGCCGTTCGGGGCAGTGGTGCTGGAAGAAGAGGAGGGCGCTTGCGGCATGAACGGTGCGCTTCGCGCCGGCGCGAAAGTCGCGCTCGATTCCGGCGCGATGGCGCTCGTCGCGATTCCCACGGATTTGCCTTTGCTTTCAATCCCTCTGCTTCGGTCCGCTCTCGCCAATTTCCAGGCGCAACACGAATGCCTGCTGGTTCCGGACCGGCGCGGCATGGGAACGAATTTGATGGCGATCAGCCCGGCAGATCCGGAGCTGTTCTCGTTTGGAGAGCGGAGCCTCGAGCGGCACGAGCGGGAAGCGCGCATACGCGGTTACAGGGTGAAGATCCACCGTAGCGCCGAGTTGTCGCTTGACTTGGATACTGCCGACGATTTGCGCTTCTACCTCGCTCTTGCAGAAACCCGGCTGCCGATCGACGGCGCCGCCGACTAGGGCTTATCGAACGAGACCAGGATCTTGCCCGAGCGCCCGGCGCGGGCGGCGTGAGCGACGGCTTCCTTGATGCGCCGAATCGGATAGACCGCCTCGACCTCGATCGCAAGGCGGCCGTCGCCGAGCCGCGCCGCGAGGTCGCGGTACAGCGCGCCGACGCGCTCGGGCGCAGTCTGCCCGAACCAGCGCCGCAGCCAGAAACCGCGCAGGCTGACGTCGCGGAACAGGGTATCGCGCACGTCGACCATGCACGCCTCGCCGCTCAACGCGCCGTAATTGACCACTGTGCCGCCTTCGTCGACGCAGCGCGCCAGGCGCTGGGTGGCCGAGCCGCCGACCGCGTCGATCGCGAGCGGCAGCGCGCCGCCGGCGATCGCGGTGCGCACCCGCTCGTCGAGGTCGGGGCCGTCGGTCAGCACCTCATCGGCGCCGATAGCGCGCAGTTCGTCGGCGAGCTCGGCGCGGCGCACCACGTTGACGGTCTTGAGGCCGATCTCTCGCGCGAGGCGGATCAGGCAGCTGCCGACCCCCGAGTTGGCGGCGTTCTGGATCACCCACTGCGCGGGCTTGGGCGCGACGTACTCGTGCAGCAGCAGCCAGGCGGTCGCCGGGTTGACGCGCAGCATCGCGAGCTGCTTCGGATCGACGCCTTCGGGAAGCGCGGACACCGCTTTGGCCGGGGCCTTGATGCGCGCGCGCCAGGCGCCGGGCCCGGGCAGCAGCACGCGGTCGCCCGGCTTGACGTGGCTGACGCCGGCGCCGACCGCGGCGACGCGCCCGACGCCCTCGGCGCCTGGAATCTGCGGCAGCGTCGGCTGCGCCGTGCCGTAGCGGCCTTCGAGGTTGAGCAGGTCGGCCGGATTGATCGGGAACAGCTCGGCGTCGATCGTCACCTCGCCCGGCCCGGGCTCGCCGGGATCGGGCAACTCGACCAGCTCGATCACCGCGTCGGGCCGGCCGAAGGAAGAAAACTGGGCTGCGAGCATTTTGCTTCTCCTTTCTTTATTGGTAGCGAACGCCCCTGCGCTCGAGCATGCGCAGCAGCGCCGGCCAGTCCTTGCGCTGGGCGTCGCGGTCGGTGCGGTGGAACTGCTCGTCGGCGGTGGCGGCCGCGCGCTCGGACATCAACAGCACGTTCTCCATTCCGCCGGCCATGGCGTCGATCTGGATCTGGCAGGCGCAGTCGAGGTAATACATCACCTCGAAGGCCTCGCGCACGCTGTCGCCGAGCGCGAGCAGGCCGTGGTTGCGCAGGATCATCGCCTTGGATGACTTGCCCAGGTCGCGCGCCATGCGCGTCTGCTCGTCCATCTCGAGCGCGATGCCCTCGTAGTCGTGGTAGGTGAGCTCTGCCTGCACCCGCATCGCGTGCTGGCTGATCGGCAGCAGGCCGCACTTCATCGCCGACACCGCGACGCCGGCGCGGGTATGGGTGTGGATCACGCAGGCGATCTCGGGCCGCGCCTTGTGCACGCAGCTGTGGATCACGTAGCCGGCCTGGTTGATGCCGTACTCGAGCGGGTCATCGACGATCCGGCCGTCGAGGTCGATCTTGACCAGGTTCGAGGCGGTGATCTCGTCGAACATCAGGCCGTAGGCGTTGATCAGCAGGTGCTCGGTGCCGGGGATGCGGGCCGAGAAGTGGGTGTAGATCAGGTCGATCCAGCGCATCTGCGCCGCCAGCTGGTAGGCCGCGGCGAGGTCGACGCGCACCTGCCACTCCTGGTTGCCGACGCGGTCGCGCACCGAAGGCACTTTCACGGTCTTGAGCTTCGCGGTCATCGGATTCTCCTTGGCAGCGCGCATGATACGCGTCCTCAGGCCGCCTGCTCCAGGCCGAGCTCGACCGCCTCGAGCGTCTCGCCGATCAGCGCCGGGTCGTTGCGCGCCAGGCGCGCGGGGTCGGATAGCAGGCGCCGCCACAGGCGCGCGCGCGGCGCGTGGTGGTACAGGCCGAGCATGTGGCGCGTGACTTGGCGCAGCGCGACGCCGGCGGCGACCTGGCGCGCGGCGTAAGCCGCCATCGCCTGCGCCACCTCGGCGCGGGTCCTGGGCAGCGCGCCGTCGCCGTAGATGCGCGCGTCGGCCTCGGCCAGCAGCCAGGGCTGGTGGTAGGCGGCGCGGCCGAGCATCACGCCGTCGACCGCGGCGAGCTGCGCCTCGATCGCCGCCCAGTCGGTCAGGCCGCCGTTGATCACAAAGGCGAGGGCAGGGAAGTCGCGCTTGAGCCGGTGCACTACCTCGTAGCGCAGCGGCGGGATCTCGCGGTTTTCCTTCGGCGAGAGGCCTTTCAGCACCGCGTTGCGCGCGTGAACGATGAACGTCGTGCAGCCGGCGGAGGCCACGCGCGCGACGAAGTCGGTCACGAAATCGTATGACTCCACCTTGTCGATCCCGATC
>DATFMS010000208.1:0-9214 GCA_035266805.1 Burkholderiales bacterium
TGTCGAAGGCGGGGCGCGGCACCCTGGTGGCGTGCAAGCGCTGGAAGGCTTCGCGCACCGGCGTCGAGCCGCTGCGCGAGCTCACTGCCGCACGCAGGGCGCACGGCGCGGGCGACTGCGCCTATCTGGCGGTGGGCGAGATCACCGACACCGCGCGCGAGTTCGCGACCAAGAACGACGTCAAGCTGCTGCAGGGCGCCGAGCTGGCGAAGCTGCTGCCGCGCGCCGGCGCCTGAGGCATCAGCGCTGATTGCGGTAGAAGCGCTCGAGCACCGCGTCGTCCTGTTGTTCCGCCTGCGCCGGCGCCGCGGGCACGGCGGGGGCGGCGCCTTCCGGCGGCGGCACCCAGCCGGCGAGCAGCGCGTCGGAGTAGGTTTCGCGCGCGCGCGGTGCCGCGACGGCCTTGCGGCCCCGTCTGCGCAGCCCGAAGAAGCGGAACATGGCGCTCGCGCTAGCCCGGCGCTGCGTGCAGCACCAGCTCCCAGTAGCCGTCGGGCCGTTCGCGCCATTCGCCGGCGTCGATGCTGCGGCCCTGCGCGTCCTCGACCTCGATCAGGGTAGGCATGTCACGGCCCGGAGGCCGATCGCAAATCAGGTGAATTTCCCTGACATCGTCCATATGTCCTCCCTCGGCGACACGGAACACGGTCAAATTGGACTCCCGATTCGCGCCGCCCGCTGTCAACGATTGCAAGGCGCCGGTACACTGTCCGCTGTGCGGCACGACACAACACAACATTCATAGGATATCCATGAAGAAGAACGCTTTACTCGCCATCGCGTTGACGTTCGCCCTCGGCAGCGCCGCTGCCGCCGACATGACCGAGCGGCAGAAGGTCCTCTACGCCGTGGGCCAGGTGCTGGCCGACCAGGTGGGCGTGTTCGCGCTCACCGCCGACGAGCTGCGCATGGTGCAGCAGGGCCTGCACGACGGCGTCATCGGCGCCAAGAGCGCGGTCGACATGACGGTATACGGGCCGAAGATCAAGCCGCTGGCCGAGGAGCGCAAGGCCGCGGCGGCGCACGAATCGGATGCCCAGGGCAAGGCGCTGATCGCGCGCGCGGCGGCGGAGAAGGGGGCCAGGAAGGGCGGCGGCGGGATCATCTACCGCTCGCTGCGCGAGGGCAGCGGCGCTACGCCCAAGGCGAGCGACACCGTCACGGTGAACTACCGCGGCACGCTGCCCGACGGGCACGAGTTCGACAGCTCCTACAAGCGCGGCAAGCCGGCCGACCTGCCGCTCGGCGGCGTGATCAAGTGCTGGAGCACGGGGCTGCAGATGATGAAGGTCGGCGGCAAGGCGAAGCTCACCTGCCCGCCGCAGACCGCCTACGGCGATCACAACGTGGGCGGCGTCATCCCGCCCAACTCGACGCTGACGTTCGAGATCGAGCTGCTGGCAATCAAGGGCGCGAAATAGAATCGGGGTCAGACCACCTTTGCCATGGCGTACGGCGAGCGCGAGCTGAGGCGCGGCAGCAAGGGCGGCGACGTAGCCGAGCTGCAGCTCCGCCTCGCGGGCTTCCGGGGCACGCTGCCCGACGGCGACTTCGGCCCCGCCACCGCGCGCCAGGTGAGGAGCTTCCAGCGCGACTTCATGAAGCTGCGCTCGCCGAGCGGAGTCGCCGACGGCGACACCCTGCGCGCGATCGACCGCTTCGCGGACCGCTACCCGATCGACTTCGCCAGGCTCAGGTGCCCTTGCGGCGAATGCGGCGGCTTCGGCCAGGGCCGCCTCGAGCGCCGCTACCTCCCCGGCCGGCCGAAGGTGGAGGCCTACCACCGCTACGAGTATCCCGGCGTGCACCGCATGCTGCTGTGGGCGGTGCGCGCCGTGTTTCTCTACCTGCCCGAGCACAGGTTCGTCGTCACCTCGTGCTACCGCTGCGAGATCGACAACGCCAAGCGCGGCCGCACCAGCACCAATCACCACGGCAAGGCGATCGACCTCGACATCGTGCTGCGCCGGGACCAGGACAAGCGCGATGACATGATCCTGTGCAACGCCGCGCGCCGGCGCATCGTCGCCACCGCCGCGGCGCAGATCGGCTGGAGCGCGCCGAACCGCAAGGCCCTCGAGCCCTCGCGCATCGCCCCCACCTGGGTGCACTACGATGTGCGCTGCTACGAGCGCAAGTACCTCACGGACAGGATGTTCTGCACCACGCCTGCGGCGCTCGACGCGCGCAGGCCGATCCGCATCTGAGGGCGCAGGCCGTCCGCGTGCGCCGACGCCTGGTCGAAGCGCTCGCCGCGCGGCTGCCGTTCTCCTACGGCTGGGTGATCCTCGCCTGCGTCTGCGCGGCGGGATTCTCTCGCCAGGGCTCGGCGGTGGCGACGCTGTCGATCTTCGTCGAGCCGATGACGCAGGAGTTCGGCTGGTCGCGCACCGAGCTCTCGGGGGCGGTGTCGCTCGGCGGCATCCTCGGCGCGCTGGTCGCGCCGGCGCTCGGCTCTTTCCTCGACCGCAACGGCGCGCGCGCGGTGCTGGGCCTGGCGGTGCTGCTCACCGGCGTCTCGACCCTGATGCTGTCGTTCACGCACTCGCTCCTGTTCTTCTACCTTTTCTACTGCACCGCGCGCATGAGCTTCGCCGGGCCCTACGACCTCGGCATCTACGGCTCGATCGTGAGCTGGTTCGTGCGCCGGCGCACCTTCGCCACCTCGATCGCGACCCTGGCGCAGATGTCGGGGCTGGTGGCGATGCCGCTGATCGCGCACTTCGCGATCGACGCCGGCGGCTGGCGCGGCGCCTGGGTCGCGATCGGCGCCAGCGTACTGCTGGTCGGCTTCGTGCCGACCTGGCTGCTGCACGTGCGCCGGCCCGAGGACCTCGGCCAGCGGCCCGACGGCGAACGCGTTCAGCCGCCTGCCGCGGCGCAAGGCGGCAGCGCGGCGGCGATGCACCTGCCCGAGCCCGCCTACACCCGGCGCCAGGCGCTTCGCACGCCCGCCTTCTGGCTGCTCGCGCTCTACACCCTGCTGATCTACCCGGTGCAGTCCGGCATCAGCCTGCACCAGGCGCCGCTGCTGATCGAGCGCGGGCTCTCGCCCGCGATCGCCGCGGGCGCGGTCAGCACCTTCGCCGCGCTGTCGGCAGTGGCGGGTTTCGGCTACGGCTTCTGGCCGCGCCGGGTGCCGCTGCGCTTCGCCCTCGCCCTGGTCGGCGCCTCGCTCCTGGCGAGCAGTCTGCTGATGAACGGCGTGCACGCCGCGCCCACCGCCTACGCTGCGGCGGCGCTGTTCGGCCTTGGCATCGGCGGCCTGCTGACCGTGCTGCCGGTGGCCTGGGCCGAGTACTTCGGCCGCCAGAGCTACGGCGCGATCCGCGGCGTCGCGCTCGCGATTCAGGTCGCGGCGCAGGCCGCGGGTCCCGTGCTCTCGGGAGCGCTGCGCGACGCGAGCGGCAGCTACGCGCTCTCGCTCGGTACCTTCAGCGCGCTCGCCTGCGCCGGGACCGCGGTAGCGCTGTTTTCAAAACACCCGAAATCGGGCTCGGCGCCCAATTAGAATCCTTGCAGTGAGCTCGCGCCGCCCGTCCCGCAACCTGGTCATCGTCGTCGTCGTGCTGGCGGCGGCGCTGGTGTTCGCCACCTACGAGGTGCGCGAGCGAGCGCTCTACCTGCACGAGGAGGACGCGCGCATCCGCGCCGACATGGTGACGGTGGCGAGCCGCGTCGCGGGCTGGATCGTGCGCCGGCCGGCCGAGGAGGGGCAGGCGGTCGAGCCGGGCACGGTGCTGGTGGCGCTCGACCAGCGCGACGCCGAGCTGGCGCTGACCGAGCTGAAGGCGCAGCGCGACGCGGTAGGCGCCGACAAGGCGCGTCTGGGCGCCGATGCCGCGCTGGCGCGGGCGCAGACCGAAACCGGGCTGCAGTCGGCGCGCGCCGAGCTCGCCTCGGCCGCGGTCACGGTGTCGAGCCTCGAGCCGCAGTTGAAGCTCGCGCAGGGCGAGTTTGCCCGCACCCGGCGCCTGACCGAGCAGAAGATGGCCTCGCAGGCGGCGCGCGACCAGTCCGAGGCGCAGCTGCAGCGGATCGAGCGCGAGCACCGCATCGCCAAGGCCAACCTGCGCGGCGCCGAGGCGAAGGTGAAGCAGGCCAAGGCCGAGCGCGCGCAGCTGGAAGTCCTCGCCGCCCAGCGCGAGGTGCTCGAGCAGCGCGAGGCGGAGCTGGCGGCGAAGCTGCACCGCCAGCGCCTCGACCTCGAGGACCGCATCGTCAGGAGCCCGTCGAAGGGCGTGGTCGACCGCACTTTCGTCGAGCCGGGCGAGTACGTCGCCCCGGGCCAGAGGCTGCTGCTGATGCACGACCCGGCCAGCGTCTGGGTCGAGGCCAACATCAAGGAAACCCAGCTGCGGCGCCTGGCCGTCGGGCAGCGGGTCGAGGTGCACGTCGACGCCTATCCCGAGGCCGAGCTCGAGGGCCGCGTCGAGCGCATCGGCCATTCCGCCACCAGCAGCTTCGCCCTGCTGCCGACGCCCAACCCGAGCGGAAATTTCACCAAGGTGACCCAGCGCGTGCCGGTGCGGATTTCGATTTCGCAGCGCGCGGGCAGGCTGCGCCCGGGCATGATGGTCGAGGTGCGAATTGCCACTGGGGATTGAGCCCGGCCGCTTTCCGGTCGTCTTCGGCGGCCTGCTGGGGGCAATGTCGACCGTCCTCTCGGCGACCATGGTCAACGTCGCGGTGCCGAGCATCATGGGCGCCTTCGGCGTCGGCCAGGACCTGGCGCAATGGGCCGCCACCGCCTTCCTCGCCACCATGGTCGCCAGCCAGCTGCTCAACACCTGGGCGGTGCAGGCCTTCGGCCAGCGGACCGCGTTCTGCTTCGCGCTCGCGGTGTTCACCCTCGGCGCGCTGATCGGCGCCGGCGCGCCCAACATCGAGATGCTGGTGTTCGGCCGCATCCTGCAGGGCTTCGCCGCCGGCCTGGTGCAGCCGCTGGTGCTGGCGGCGGTGGTGGCCGCCTTCCCGCCCGAGCGGCGCGGCATGGCGGTCGGCCTCTACGGCATGGCGGTGACGCTGGCGCCGAGCTTCGGCCCCTGGATCGGGGGCCTCGCGATCGACGCCCTCAGCTGGCGCGAGATGTTCCTGGTGCCGCTGCCGCTGGTGGCGGTGGCGTTCCTGCTCGGCCTGCTCTACCTGCCGGGCAAGAAGTTCTCCTGGCGCCTGCCGGCCTTCGACTGGGCCGGCTACGCGCTGGTGTCGCTCGCGCTGCTGGGGGTGATGAGCGCGATCGGCAACGGCCAGCGCTGGGGCTGGTCCTCGGGCGAGACGCTGCTCGCGTTCGCCGTCGGCGCCGGCGCCGCGCTCGCCTTCGTCGCCGCGCAGCGCCGCGCCGCCAACCCGCTGCTCGACGTCAGCCTGTTCGCCGACCTGCGCTTCACCTCGGCCATGTTCATCGCCTTCGCCTTCGGCGCCGGCAACTTCGCCACCAACTACGCGATCCCGGTGTTCATGCAGACGGTGCAGGGCTTCACCGCGACCGACGCCGGCGCGGTGCTGCTGCCCGCGGGCCTGCTGCTGGTGGTGCTGATCCCGCAGTCGGGGCGGCTGGCCGATACGCTGCCGGCGCACGTTCCGATCATGATCGGCTGCGCGCTGTTCGCGCTCGCGGCGTGGCTGTTGTCGGACTCGGACGTCAACACCTCGTTCTGGACCCTGGCCGGGTTCGCGGTCATCAGCCGCGGCGCGCTCGGCCTGGTGATGCCGAACATGGGCAAGGTGGCGATGAGCGCGGTGCCCGCGGGCAAGCTCAACCAGGCCGCCGGCACCTACAACTTCATCCGCCAGATGGGCGGCGCCTTCGGCGTCAACCTGACCGCGGTGATGCTCGAGCTGCAGACCGCGCGCCACGCCGACCTGCTGACCGCGACCCAGACCCCGGACAACTCGCAGAGCATGGAGCTGCTCGCGCGCGTGGGCGAGCTGCTGCATCGCTCGGGCGTGCCCGACGCGGCGCTGCGCCCCGGCGCGCTCGACTACCTGGGGCGAGTGATCTACGCCCAGGCGAGAACGCTCGGCTTCCAGGACGCTTTCTTCCACATCTGTTTCGCCTTCGTGCTCGCGCTGATACCCGCCTGGCTGCTCGGCCGGGCGGGGCGGCCGCGGCCGGCGGCCAGGAGCCTCGCATGAAAATCAGGAGCCCGGCATGAAAATCACCCGCTTCGAAGCCTTCATCCTGCGCGCGCCCGACACTGGCCGCCCGCACTGGGTCAGCAACTTCATCGTGCCGCGCGCGAACGAGATCCTGGTGCGGCTGTCGACCGACGACGGGGTCGAGGGCTTCGGCATCGCCACCAGCTACACCCCGATCGAGGCCGCGATCCATGCCCTCAAGAGCGGCATCGGCGAGCAGATCGTCGGCGCCGACCCGACCGCGCCCGAGCGCCTGTACCAGAAGCTGTTCGGCCTCACCTGGCAGCGCCTGGCGCACGAGAAGGGCTGGAGCCGCGAGGCGCTGATCCGCATCGCCGCGGCGACCGACATCGCCTGCTGGGACATCGTCGGCAAGGTCGCCGGGCTGCCGCTGTACCGCCTGTTCGGCGGCTTTCGCGATGCGGTGCCGTGCTACGTCACCTGCGCCTACTACCGCGACGGCAAGGACATGGCCGAATTGAAGGACGAAACGCAGATGCTCAAGGCCCAGGGCCACCGCGGCTTCAAGGCCAAGGCGGGCGGCCTGCCGCTCAAGGACGACATCCCGCGCCTCGAGCTGGTGCGCGAGGTGATCGGCTGGGACAACGACCTGATGATCGACGTCAACCGCGGCTGGGACCTCGACACCGCGATCGAGGGCGCGCGCCTGATCGAGCCGCTGAAACCCCGCTGGCTGGAAGAGCCGGTGCGCTGGGCCGACGACCGCCGGGAGCTCAAGCTGCTCTCGAAGCAGACCCGCATCCCGCTCTCGGCGGGTGAGAGCGAATTGACCAGCTGGGGCTGCCGCGCGCTGCTGGAGGAAGAAGCGATCAAGATCCTGCAGTTCGATTGCACCATGTCGGGCGGCTTCACCGAAGGGCGCAAGCTCGCCGCATTGTGCGAGCTGAACCACGTCCAGGTCGCGCCGCACCACGACTGCTTCATCCACTGCCACATCGTCGCCGCCAGCCCCGCGGGCGTGATCGTCGAGTCGTTCACCGACCCCGAGCGCGACCCGCTGCAGGCCGAGCTGTTCGAGAATCCGCCTAGAATCGAGAATGGCTGGCTGGCGCTCAACCAGGCGCCGGGCCTGGGCCTCACGCTGTCGGACAAGGCATTGAAGAAATTCGGCCAGAAGGTGCTCTGATGCGCTTCGCGATTTTCGGTACGGGAGGGCTGGGCGGCTACTACGGCGCGCGGCTGGCGAAGGCCGGGCACGAGGTCTCGTTCGTCGCCCGCGGCGCGCAGCTCGAGGCCATGCGCCGCGACGGCCTCAGGGTGCTGAGCAAGCTGGGCGACATTCACCTCGAAAAGCCCAGGGTGAGCGACGACCCGCGCCAGCTGGGCAAGGCCGACTGCGTGATCGTCGCGGTCAAGAGCTGGCAGGTAGCCGAAGCGGCGCAGGCGATGGCGCCGCTGCTCGGCAGCGACACCACGGTGCTGCCGTTCCTGAACGGCGTCGAGGCCGCCGACCAGCTTGGCGCGGTGCTGGCTCCCGAGCGCGTGCTCGGCGGGGTGTCCAAGGTCTTCAGCCTGATCGAGGCGCCGGGGGTGATCCGCCACGCCAGCCCCGGCGCCTACGTCGAGCTGGGCGAGCTCGATGGCGCGCGCTCGGCGCGCGCCAGGACCCTGTGCGCGGCCTTCGCCGCGGCCGGGATCGAGGCGGTGCTGAGCGGCGACATCCGCGCCGCGCTGTGGAAAAAGCTGGTGACCGTCAGCTCGTGGGCGGGCCTGGGCGCGCTCGCGCGCAGCCCAATGGGGATGCTGCGGAAATACCCCGAGACGCGCGCCATGATCGACCGCGCGATGGACGAGGGCATCGCGGTCGGCGCCGCGCGCGGCCACTTCATGAGCGCCGACTTGAAGGGCGAGCTGTGGCGCTACTACGACGCCCTGCCCGAGGTCGCGACCGCCTCGATGCAGCGCGACGTCATGGCCGGCCGCCCTTCGGAGCTCGAGGCCTGGAACGGCGCCGTGGTGCGCTTCGGCGCCGAGGCGGGGATCGAGACCCCGGTGCACCGCTTCACCTACCACGCCCTGCTGCCGATGGAGCGCCGCGCCCGCGCCCAGGGGTAAAAGCCGGTAATCGGGGTCAGAGTCGATTTATCTTGCGCGCCCCGGGCGTAGACTGGCAGCGGAACAGCGCATGGGCCCCGCCGAACTCGTCATCGCCATCGTCGCCGTGATCGCGGTCTGGGCCGCCTGGTCGGCGGCGCGCCGCGCGCGCTACGAGCGCGAGCGGCTCGACGCCGAGGGCGAGCTGGCCGAGGGCGAGGTGCTCGACGTCTGGCCCGAGGGCACCGCCTACCGCGTGCGCTACCGCTACACGCCGAAGGACGCCGCCGAGCCGGTGACGCGCACCGAGGTCGCCGCCTGCCTGCAGGTGCTGGTGCCCGAACCGGGCGAAAAGGTCAGCGTGCGCTACGACCCGGGCAACCCCAAGGGGCGGGCGCGGATCGTGCGCGAGGGCTAGCCGGCCTCAGGCCGCCTTCTTCATCGGCGGCATGCGCGGCGGCTGGCGCGGATCGTTGTCCGCCGCCGCGGGCGAGAGCTGGACTACCTCGGCGCTCGGCGGGCTGACGCGCAGCGCCCATGCCTTGATCGCGCGCGCGAGCGCGACGTAGCCGGCGACGACCGCCGTCAGGCCGAGCACGACGAAGACGTTGCTCGCGCGCCAGTCGCCGCGCAGCAGCCAGGAGCCGATCGAGGCGAGCCCGGCCGCGAACAGGGAAACGATGGCGGGCGCGATCGCGAGCGCGCTTATCTCGTCGCTCGCCCACCAGGGCGGGGGTTGCATCGGGATGCCGATTTTCGCCGCGCGGCCGATCAGAATCGCCGCGAACATCATTGCCAGACCGACAACCGCCGACATAAACGCTCCCATGGGAAATGAAGGCGGCAGGATTGTAGGCGCGGATTTTTCTTCCGGCGCACCGGCCGGCGGGAAAATTTTGTATCGCAGTGTTGCAGTCTTGCGGGCGCTGTCAGCCAAAGCTGCCCCGGGTCAACGAAGCCGCGCTTGGCGCTTGAATCCGCCGCTGCAGCTGCTATCTTGAAAGTGAGCCTGTGAGGG
>DATFMS010000209.1:0-42482 GCA_035266805.1 Burkholderiales bacterium
CCAGCAGATGGAGATCCTCGCGCCGCCGGGAATGGAGGAGCTGACCTCCCAGATCCAGGGCATGTTCCAGAACCTCGGCGGCGGGCGCAAGAAGCTGAGGAAGCTGCGCATCCGCGAGGCGCTGCAGCTGCTCACGGACGAGGAGGCCGCGCGGCTGGTGAACGACGACGACCTGAAGGCGAAGGCGCTCGCCAACGCGGAGCAGAACGGCATCGTCTTCCTGGACGAGATCGACAAGGTCGCCAGCCGCAGCGAGATCGGCGGCGCGGACGTCTCGCGCCAGGGCGTGCAGCGCGACCTCCTGCCGCTGGTCGAGGGCACCACGGTGGCGACCAAGTACGGCATGGTGAAGACCGACCACATCCTGTTCATCGCCTCGGGCGCGTTCCACCTCGCCAAGCCTTCGGACCTGATTCCCGAGCTGCAGGGGCGGCTGCCGATCCGGGTCGAGCTCGATTCGCTGTCGGTGGACGATTTCGAGCAGATCCTCGTCTCCACCGACGCGAGTCTGGTCAAGCAGTACCAGGCGCTGCTCGAGACCGAAGGGGTGACGCTCGAGTTCCGACCGGAGGGGGTCCGGCGCCTGGCGGAAATCGCCTACCAGGTGAACGAAAAGACCGAGAACATCGGCGCGCGGCGGCTCTACACCGTGCTCGAGAAGCTGCTGGAGGAGATATCGTTCGAGGCCGGCAAGCGCGGCAAGGCGACGGTTACGATCGACGCGGCCTACGTCGACGCGAGGCTCGCCGAGCTGGCGCAGAACGAGGACCTGGCGCGCTACGTGCTGTGAGAGCCGGCATCGTGCGGGCCTTCGGCCTCGCCAAGCTGCCGCACCGCATCGCGCAAGAGCTTCATCTGCCGGTCGAAGTTGCCGCAGCCCTTGCAGATCGCGAAGTGAACGCGCAGCGCGACCCGTTCGCCGAAGCCGAGCTTGCGATCCAGTCCCTGCGAAACCAGGCGCGTCACCTCCCTGCACGGCATCATCAGTTTCATTTTCGCGGCGACTCCTTCCCGCCGAACCATCCCTTCTCCAGGCAAAGCCGCAGCGCCATACGCGCGCGGTAAAGCATCACCCAGCAGTTGGTCGCGCTGATGCCGAGTTCCTTACAGATCTCCTCGGTTTCGAGTCCCATATGCTCGCGCATCATAAAGGCGCGCGCGGTCTTCGCCGACAGTTGCGCCAGGCAGGCCTCGAGCGCGGCGACGAACTGGGAGCGCTCGAGGGCGCTGTCGGGGCGCTCCCAGGCCGCGGGCGCGTCGGTCCAGTGGCCGCGCGGGTCGAACAGGGCGTCGAACTCGGAAGTGTCGTCCTCGGGCTCGATGGCCGTGGCCGGCTCGCGGCTCGAGCGCCGGATCGCGTCGACGATCTTGTGCTTCAGGATCCCGGTCAGCCAGGTGCGCAGGCTGGAGCGGCCGTCGTACCCCGCCTGGCCGGCGAGCGCCGCGAGCAGGGTCTCCTGCACGCAGTCCTCGGCCCGGTCGGCGTCGCGCAGCTGCAGGGTGGCGTAGCGCAGCAGGTAGTCGCGCTGGCCCTCGAGCTGGGCGTGGAAGTCGCTGGACGGTGGCATAACGGGTGCCGGGGGGGTTGAAACGCGGCCGCCGCGCCCCATCTGTGTCGCATTACAGGAACAGCTGACTACCCGCAAAGGAGACGCGTATGAGCAATGTTACCCGATTCGACCCGTTCAACGACCTGGTCGACGACCTGTTCAAGGGCTTCCTGGTGCGGCCGATGTACAACGAGGCCCGCGCCGAGCTGCCGCGAATGAAGGTCGACGTCGCCGAGAAGAACGGCGCCTACTTGGTCAGTGCCGAGCTGCCCGGGGTGCGCAAGGAGGACATCCAGGTCACGATCGACGGCGCCCAGGTCACCCTGAGCGCCGAGGTCAAGCGCGAGAAAGAGGTCACCGAGGACGAGCAGGTGCTGCATTCCGAACGCCTGTTCGGCAAGGTAAGCCGCAGCTTCGCGCTGGCGCAGGAAATCGACGAGGCCAGTGCCGAGGCGAAGTTCCGCGACGGCGTGCTGGAGCTGACGCTGCCCAAGAAGGCGGCCGCGGCGCGCAAGCAGATCGCGATAAACTGACGCGACGGGCAGCGTGACCGAAGGGCCGGCATCCGCCGGCCCTTTTTCTTTGTAGAATCGGGTCGCCATGAGCCAAGCCAACGACGCCGCAACCAAGGCGCGAATCCTCGCCGAGGCGCTGCCCTACATCCGTCGCTTCCACGGCAAGACAATCGTGGTCAAGTTCGGCGGCAATGCCATGGTCGATGCCGCGCTGCAGGCGAGCTTTGCGCGCGACGTGGTGCTGCTCAAGCTGGTCGGCATGGACCCGGTGGTGGTGCACGGCGGCGGGCCGCAGATCGAGCAGCTTCTGAAGCAGCTCGGCATCAAGAGCGAGTTCGTGCAGGGCATGCGCGTCACGGACGCGGCGACCATGGACGTGGTCGAGATGGTGCTCGGCGGCGCGGTGAACAAGGACATCGTCACCCTGATCAACCAGGCGGGTGGCCGGGCGGTCGGGTTGACCGGGCAGGACGGGGCTTTCATCCGTGCCAGGAAGCTGCTGATGCCCTCGCGCGACAAGCCGGCCGAGCTGCTCGACATCGGGCAGGTGGGCGAGATCGAGTCGATCGACCCCGGCGTCATCGATTCGCTCGAGCAAGGGGGCTTCATCCCCGTGGTGGCGCCGATCGGAGTCGGCGCGGACGGCCTGTCCTACAACATCAACGCCGACCTGGTGGCGGGCAAGCTGGCGGAAGTGCTGCACGCCGAGAAGCTGGTGCTGCTCACCAACACGCCCGGCGTGCTGGACGAGCAGGGCAAGCTGCTCACCGGGGTCACGCCGCGCCAGATCGACGCCATGCTGGCCGCCGGCACGCTCTCGGGCGGCATGCTGCCCAAGATCGCCTCTGCGCTCGAGGCCGCGCGCGCCGGGGTCAGGAGCGTGCACATCATCGACGGCCGCGTGCCGCACGCGCTGCTGCTCGAGGTTCTGACCGACCAGGGGGTCGGCACGCTGATCCGAAGCAAGTAATGCGCATCGCGCGTCTGCCGCCCTCGCGGCGGGTATGGATCTTCGACCTCGACAACACGCTGCACGACGCGAACGCGCGCATCTTCCCGTCGATGCACGAGCAGATCAACGCATACCTGAGGCGTCACTTCGCGCTCGACGAGGAGGGGGCGAACGAGATGCGGCGCGGCTTCTGGCTGCGCTACGGCACGACCCTGAACGGGCTGATGCGTCACCACGGCACCGATCCGCGCCGCTTTCTGGCCGAGACGCACTGCTTTCCCGAGCTCGCCGACATGGTGGTGCACGAGAACGCCCTGCGCCACGCCCTGGCGCGGCTCGGGGGGCGCAAGCTGGTGTTCTCCAACGCGCCGCGGCATTACGTCGAAGGCGTGCTGCGCGCAATGGGCGTCGGGCGCTGGTTCGACGCGGTCTACACCATCGAGGACGCGCGCTTTCGCGGCAAGCCGGCGGCGCACGGCTTTCACCTGCTGCTGCGCAAGCACGACCTCGATCCGCACCGCTGCGCGTTTTTGGACGACTCGCTCGAGAACCTGCGCACCGCCAAGCGCCTGGGCATGTCGACGGTGTGGGTGAGCCGCGAAAAACGGCGCATATCCTTCGTCGACCTGCGGGTGGGGTCGGTGCTCGAGCTGCCTCGGCTCGTGTTCAGGTACGCTTGAGGCTAGAATCCGGACAGCTTCCCACCTCCGCCCCCACCATGCCCCGCGCCAAAGGCGAACGCCGGCTCGAGATCCTGAAGACCCTCGCGCAGATGCTCGAGGCGCCGAAATGGGAGCGCATCACCACCGCCGCGCTGGCGGCGAAGCTCGACGTTTCCGAAGCCGCGCTGTACCGGCACTTCGCCTCCAAGGCGCAGATGTACGAGGGCCTGATCGAATTCATCGAGGGCACCGTGTTCTCGCTCGCCAACCGAATTTCCGAGGACGAGGCGAGCGGTCGCCGCCAGACCGAGAAGCTGGTCGAGATGCTGCTCGCCTTCGCCGAAAAGAACCCCGGGATGGTGCGCGTGATGACCGGCGACGCGCTGGTCGGCGAGCATGAGCGGCTGCAGGCGCGGATGAACCAGTTCTTTGACCGTTTCGAGGCCACCCTCAAGCAATCGCTGCGGCTCGCCGCGAGCCAAGGGCAGGGCGACGAGGCCGTGGCGGCGGCGAAGGCGGCGACGCTGCTTTGTTACCTGCTTGGCAGCCTGCAGCAATTCGCCCGCAGCGGGTTCGCAAAGAAACCGACTGAATGCTTCGCCGCCCAGCGGCCCTATCTGCCGGCCTGAGCTGCGACCGTCGCGCAGACGGCGCAGTCCGGATCCTTGCGCACTCGCACCGAGCGCCACTCGGCGCGCAGGGCGTCGAACATGAGCAGGCGCCCGCTCAAGGACTCGCCGACCCCCGTCAGCAGCTTGATCGCTTCCACCGCCTGCAGCGCGCCGACCGCTCCGGTAAGAGGCGCGAGCACGCCCATTACCGCGCAGCGCAGCTCGTCAGTCTCGCCGCCCTCGGGGAACAGGCAGGCGTAGCAAGGCGCTTCGCGCCGCCTGAGGTCGAATACCGCGATCTGCCCGTCGAAGCGGATCGCCGCGCCCGACACCAGCGGCCTGGCGTGCCGCACGCAGGCGCGGTTCACCGCGTGGCGGGTGGCGAAGTTGTCACTGCAGTCGAGCACGACGTCAGCCTCGGCGACCCGGCGCTCGAGCGCCTCGCCCTCGAGGCGCTCGGCGAGCGGTACGACCGCCGCCGCCGGGTTGACCGCGGCGAGCGTCTTGCGCGCGGCCTCGACTTTCAATGCGCCGACGGCGTCGTCGCGGTAAAGGATCTGGCGTTGCAGGTTGGTGAGGTCGACGCGGTCCGGGTCGGCCAGAGTGAGCCGGCCGATCCCGCTCGAAGCGAGGTAAAGCGCCGCCGGGCAGCCCAGGCCGCCGGCGCCGATCACCAGCGCATGCGCCGCGCGCAGCCGCGCCTGGCCTTCGACTCCGATCTCCGGCAGCAGGATGTGCCGGCTGTAGCGCAGCAGCTGATCGTCGTCCAACGTGGGACTATTTGCCGGGCTGACCCTGAGCGACGGTCTTGGGCGGCACGCCCTTGACCGGCTCGCCCTTGAGGTACGCGAGCGCCTGTTCGAGCTGGAAATCGTCCTTCGAGCCGAACTCGACCGGCTTGGTGAGCCCCGGCTTGGCGAGCGCAGCCCTCTGCGCGGCATCGGGCAGGGGTTTGGCCTGCATGCTCGGGTCCTGGGGGTTGGCCAGGTGATGCTGCAGGTCCGCTTCGCGCAGGCGGGCTGCCGTATCGCCCGGCTCCTCGACCACGATGTCGGGTGTGATGCCCTTGAGCTGGATCGAGCGGCCGCTG
Organism: Burkholderiales bacterium; assembly: GCA_035266805.1. Lineage (GTDB taxonomy): Bacteria > Pseudomonadota > Gammaproteobacteria > Burkholderiales > SG8-39 > DAHVFK01. The sequence continues at coordinate 5,381 of DATFMS010000209.1, forward strand.
GGCGTGTAGTAACGCGCGGTCGTCAGCTTGATCGCGGTATCGTCGTCGAGCGGCATGATCGTCTGCACCGAGCCCTTGCCGAAGGTCTGCGTGCCGATGATCGTGGCGCGTTTCTGGTCCTGCAGCGCGCCGGCGACGATTTCCGACGCGGACGCCGAGCCGCCGTTGACCAGCACCACCATCGGCACCGTCTTGACCGCCGCCGGCAGCGACTTGAGAAAGTCGTCGCTCTCGCCGCGCAGGTCGTCGGGAGTGGCGTGAAACTGCTTCTTGGCGTCTTCGGTACGGCCGTCGGTCGAAACGACGAGCGCGTCGGCCGGCAGGAAGGTCGAGGAAACGGCGACCGCGCCGTAGAGCAGCCCCCCGGGGTCGTTGCGCAGGTCGAGCACCAGCCCCTTGAGCGCCCCCTGGCGGTACATTTTCTGCAGCGCCTTGGCGAGGCTTTCCGCGGTGGCTTCCTGGAACTGCGACACCCGGATCCAGCCGTAGCCGGGTTGGATCATCTTCGACTTCACGCTGCGCACGTGGATGATCGCGCGCGTGAGCGTCACCACGATCGGCTGCGTCTCGCCCTTGCGCGAGATCGTCAGCGTGATCTTGGTATCGGGCTTGCCGCGCATGCGCTTGACGGCGTCGTTCAGGCTCATGCCCTTGACCAGGGTCTGGTCGATCTTGACGATCAGGTCGCCCGGCTTGATGCCGGCGCGGAACGCCGGCGTGTCCTCGATCGGCGAGACCACCTTGACGAACCCGTCCTCCATGCCGACCTCGATGCCCAGTCCGCCGAACTGGCCCTGGGTGCCGACCTGCAGCTCGCGGTACGCGTCCTTGTCGAGGTAGGCGGAATGCGGATCGAGGTCCGACAGCATGCCGTTGATCGCCCCCGTGATGAGCTTCTTGTCGTCGACCGGTTCGACGTAGTTCTGCTTGATCGCCCCGAATACGTTGGCGAACGCGCGCAGCTCCTCTACCGGAAGCGGTTGCGGGGCATCGCGGTCAGCGATGGCCTGGAGGTTGAGACTGATCAGGATGCCGGCGACGATGCCGACCAGGACCAGCCCGAAATTGCGAAATCTGCTGCGCATAGTGTTTGCTTTTCCTCGCGCGGCTCGTCGCCGCTGCGGATTCATTTGCGGTCGACCCACGTCAGCGGGTCGAATGGTTTGCCGCGGTGCCGCAGTTCAAAGTATAAACCCGATTCCTGGCTGCCACCGGTGGCGCCAACGGTCGCGACTGGCTCGCCCGGCGCCACGACGTCGCCGACCTGCCTGAGCAGCGATTCATTGTTTGCATAGACGGACAGGTAGCCCTCGCCATGGTCGATAATGAGCAGGTTGCCGAAACCTCTCATCCAGTCTGCGAAAACGACCTGTCCGGCAGCGATGGCGCGCACCGGCTGGCCTTCGGCGGCACGGATGAACAGACCCTTCAGGTTGATCCCGCCCGCCTGCCTTGGAGCGCCGAAACGGCCGATCAGTTCCCCGCGCACCGGCAGGCGCAGCTTGCCGCGCAGCTCGCCGAAGGCGCCTCCGGGGGAGCCGAGCTCCGGGACCCGCTCGATCCGCGCGTAGCCCCGCGGAGGCCTCGCCGCCAGAACCCGGCCGATTTCCTCGACCAGGCGCGACAAGCGCGCCTCGTCGGCGCGCAGGACTCCGATCTCCTTTCTGTCGTGTCGGATTTCGCTCGCGATTCGCGCCAGCACCCGGCGACGCTCGGCGCGCTCGGCGACGATGCGCTTGCGGTCGGCGCGCTGCGCCTGCTCCACTTCGGCCAGGCGTGCGGTCTTTTCGCGCGTTTTGGCGCGCACCTGCGCCAGATCGGCGAGCCCTGATCGAAACTGCTCCACCAGCTCGGCAACCGCGCGTGAAACATGTGACAGGTAATAGAGCTTGCGCGCCACTTCCGCTGGGTCTTCGCCCGACAGGACGAGCCGCAAGGCGTCGGGCGCGCCGCCTTCGTGCCGCGCTTCGAGAACACGCCCGAGGGCATCCTGCTGCGCGGCGAGGTCCTTCTTGAGCGACCGCTCCCGCGCTTCGAGTGCCTTTGAGTCGCGCCGCAGGGCCCGGCGCTCGCTCTCGAGCGTCGCCAGCGCCCTGTTGGCGTCCGAGATGGCGCGCTCGGAGTCTCGCAACGCGTCTCGCGCCTCGCGCCGCGACGCCATCTTTCGGTTCAATTCGGCGCTCAGCTTCTTGATGCGCGACCGCAGGTCCGCCAGATCGCGCTGCTTGGCGGCTTGCTCGGCGGCGCTCGCGGCCGGCGGCGGCGCGGCGTGCGCCCGTCCGCTCGACAGCGCCGCGACGACGAGGCAGGCGAGCAGCGCGGGCTTCAGGCCTTTGCCTTGCCTTGGGCCGAGACCGCCGAAACGCGCCGAGCGACCTCGTCCTGGTCTCCGAGATAGTAGTGCCGGAGCGGCCGCAGCGAGGCGTCCAGCTCGTACACCAGCGGGATGCCGGTCGGGATATTGAGTCCGACGATATCGGTGTCGGACACCTGGTCCAGATACTTGACCAGCGCGCGCAGGGAGTTGCCGTGCGCGGCCACCAGCACCCGCTCGCCGGCGCGGATCGCCGGCGCGATCGCGCCGTTCCAGTACGGCATCACGCGCGCGACCGTATCCTTGAGGCACTCGGTCAGCGGCAGTCCCCCCGCGGCCAGTTGCGCGTAGCGTGGGTCCCCGGCCGGGCTGCGCGAGTCCCCCGGCTCCAGCGCCGGCGGTGGCGTGTCGTAGCTGCGCCGCCAGACGAGGACCTGCTGGTCGCCGAATTTGGCCGCGGTCTCGGCCTTGTTCAACCCCTGCAGGGCGCCGTAGTGGCGCTCGTTCAGGCGCCAGCTCTTGTCGACCGGGAGCCACATGAGGTCCATTTCGTCGAGCGCCAGCCAAAGCGTGCGGATGGCACGCTTGAGCACCGAGGTGAAAGCGTGGTCGAAGTTGTATTGCTCCTCGCGCAGCAATCGGCCTGCGGCGCGCGCTTCCTCGACGCCTTTGGCCGAAAGGTCGACGTCGGTCCAGCCGGTGAAACGGTTCTCGCGGTTCCAGTCGGACTCGCCGTGGCGCAGGAGAACCAGCTTGTGGACGGCAGCTTGCATCGAAAGGCGCTCGGGTTGTGAAGGTATTCTATAATAGGTCTTCTTCGCACCGCACTTACCCAATAATGAAGCGCGACGTTTTCGATCTGATCGAGAAACAGGAGCATATCGAGCAAGCGGCGCGCGCGCTGAAGGCGATTGCGCATCCCTTGCGCCTCAAGATTCTTTGCGTGCTGGGACCGAACGAAGTTGGCGTACAGGAAATCGTGGAGGCGGTTGGCACGTCGCAGTCGAACATCTCGCAACACCTCGCGATCCTGCGCGACAAGGGCGTGCTGCGCGCGCGCAAGGAAGCGAACCGGGTATTTTACCGCGTGAGCGACGAGCGCACGCTGCAGCTGATAGGCTCGATGCGCGAGGTGTTCTGCGGCGTCGCGCAGGACTGAGCGCGCTCGCTATGACATTCCAGTTCGTCAGGGACAATCTGCTGCTTTTCGCGATCGCGTTCATATCGGGTGGGATGCTGCTGTGGCCGTTGATCCGGCGCGGCACCGGGGGGCCGTGGGCCAGCACGCTCGAGGCGACACAGATGATCAATCGCCAGGACGCGCTGGTGATCGACGTGCGGGAAGACGCCGATTACGCCAAGGGCCACATCGTGGGCGCGCGCCATATTCCGCTCGGTCAGCTCGAGGCGCGCGCAAAAGAGCTGCAGAAATACAAATCGAAGCCGGTGATCACGTGCTGTGAGACCGGCAACCGTTCCTCGGCGGCGATGGCGACGCTGAGGAAACTCGGATTCGAGAACGTGTACAACCTCGCGGGCGGCTACGCAGGCTGGCAGCAGGCAGGCCTGCCGGTGGAGAAGTGACATGCCGGCGGTCGTGATGTATTGCACTGCCGCCTGCCCTTACTGTCGGTTGGCCGAGCAGCTGCTGGCGGAGAAGGGCGTGCACGACCTGAACAAGATCCGCGTCGACCTCGAGCCGGCGCGGCGCAGCGAAATGATGCGAAGAGGCGGCCGGCGAAGCGTGCCGCAGATCTGGATCGGCGAGCGTCACGTCGGTGGCTGCGACGATCTCTATGCCCTCGAGCGCGCGGGGGAATTGGACCAACTGCTGTACGCGGCGCAGACCTGACGCCGCTGCCAATGCCGGAGAGCTCATGAGCGAAGATCAGCCAACCTTCCAGATCGAGAAGATCTACGTCAAGGATCTTTCCCTCGAGATTCCGAACGCGCCGCAGGTCTTCATGCAGGCCGAGCAGCCGCAGCTCGAGGTGCAGATCAACAACGAGTCCGCGCAGTTCGCCGACGGCATGTACGAGGTCACGCTCTCGGTGACCGTAACCGCGCGCGCCGGCGAGCGCACGATATTCCTCGCCGAGGCCGTGCAAGCCGGCATTTTCGCCGTGCGCGGCGTGCCCCAGGCCGACCTCGACCCGCTGCTCGCCATCGGCTGCCCGACGATCCTCTATCCCTATGTGCGCGAAACCGTGTCCGACCTGGTGACGCGTGGCGGCTTTCCGCCCGTGCTGCTGGCACCGGTATCGTTCGAGGCGCTATACGCGCAGCGCGCGCAACAGCAGCAGTCCGGCGCGGACTCCCGGATCGAGATCTCTTCCTAGCATGCGCTACGCGGCCCTCATTGCCGCATTGCTGATCACCGCGTCTGCCCATGCGGCCGAATACCGCAGCGTTGGCCAGGACGCCGCGGTGCTGTACGACGCGCCGTCCAAGGCGGCGACCCCGCTGTACGTCGTCTCGCGCGACTATCCGCTGGAGGTCATCGTCAAGCTCGAGGCCTGGGTAAAGGTGCGCGACCAGACCGGCGCTCTGTCGTGGATCGAAAAGAGCGCGCTGTCCGACCGGCACATGGTGGTGGTGGTGGCGACGGCGGCGCAGGTGCACGTGCGGCCTGACGACGCTTCGCCGATTGCCTTCGTCGCGGCGCAGAACGTGGCGCTCGAGCTGCTCGAAGTGGTGCCCGGGGGCTGGCTGCGTGTGCGCCACGACGACGGTTCCAACGGCTACGTGCGCGCGACCCTGGTGTGGGGTGGCTGAGGCCGAATCGCCGATGAGCCGGGTCGCGGTGCTCGGGGCGGGGGCCTGGGGCACGGCTCTTGCCGCGGCGCTCGCGCGCGCCGGGGCGCAGGTGTTTCTGTGGGCGCGTGATGCGGCGCAGGCGGAGACGATCGGACGCCTGCGGCGCAACGAGCGCTATCTGCCCGAAATCGAACTGCCCGCGCGCCTGGCCGTGACCTCGGCGCTGCCGAACGCGCTCGAGGGTGCCGGACTGCTGCTTGCGGCGACGCCGGTGGCGGGGTTACGCCAGCTGCTCGGCCAGCTGCAGGCCGCGCATGCCGAGGCGCCGCTGGTCTGGCTTTGCAAGGGCTTCGAGCAGGGAACGGGGCGGCTGCCGCACCAGATCGTGGCCGAGGCGCTGGACGGGGCCCTACCCAGCGGCGCGCTATCGGGCCCGTCGTTCGCGCTCGAGGTCGCGCGCGGACTGCCGTGCGCGCTCACACTCGCCTCGGGGGACGCCGTCTTTGCGCGCGACGCGGCCGCGACGCTACACGGCGGCAGGCTGCGCGTGTATCACAGCACCGACCTGATCGGGGTTGAAATCGGCGGCGCGGTGAAGAACGTGATGGCGATCGCGGTCGGCATCTGCGACGGCCTCGGCCTGGGCCAGAATGCGCGCGCCGCGCTGATCACCCGGGGCCTGGCGGAAATCTCTCGCCTCGGCGTCGCGCTCGGCGGCGCGGCGGAGACGTTCATGGGCCTCGCCGGGGCCGGGGACCTGATCCTCACGGCCACCGGCGACCTCTCGCGCAACCGCCGTGTCGGGCTCGAGCTGGCGCGCGGCCGGCCGCTGGACCAGATTCTCGGCGCCCTCGGTCACGTCGCCGAGGGGGTGCGCTCGGCACAGGAGGTAGTGCGGCTCGCTGCCGAGACGGGGATCGAGATGCCGATCACCGACGCGGTAAACGCGGTCCTGCGGGGCAGCCTCGCGCCGCAGGCGGCGGCCGAGCTGCTGCTTGCGCGCGACCCGAAGGCCGAGGCGGTCAGCGCGCGCCGCTGAACTCCAGCTGGCGCCAGGCCTCGAACACCACCACCGCGACCGCGTTCGACAGGTTCAAGCTGCGATTCCCGGGGCGCATCGGTAGGCGCAAGCGCCGCTCCGGCGCGAACTGCGCCAGCAGCTCTTCGGGCAGGCCGCGTGTCTCGGCGCCGAACACGAACACGTCTCCCGGCGCGTACCGCACATCGGTGTACTGCGTTTCGCCGCGGGTGGAGAGCGCGAACAGGCGCCGCCCGGCGAGCGCCGCGCGGCAAGCGTCCCAGTGCGGGTGAACCTGGACGCTCGCCAGCTCGTGGTAATCGAGTCCCGCGCGCCGGAGCTGGCGGTCGTCCATCGAAAACCCGAGCGGCTCGATCAGATGCAGCCGGGCGCCGGTGTTGGCCGCGAGGCGGATCACGTTGCCCGTATTGGGCGGAATCTCCGGCACGTGCAGAACGATGTCGATCATCCGAATTCCGGCGGCAAAGTGCGCGCCGCGACCCAGTTGACCACGCGCGAGGCGCCGGCGCGCTTGAGCGCGCGCGCGATCTCGTCGAGGGTCGCACCGGTGGTCATCACGTCGTCCACTACCGCGACGACGATGCCGTCCAACGGGCGCGGGCAGCGGAACGCTCCGCGCACGTTGCGCACGCGATCCGCCGCCGGCAGGTCAACCTGGGCGGAGGTATCGCGGCTGCGCTCGCACAGCCACGGCTGCAGCTTCACCCCGGACGTCCGCGCTACCGCGCGCGCGATCTCCATCGATTGGTTGTAGCCTCGCTCGCGCAGGCGAGCGGCCGACAGCGGCACCGGAAGCACGGCATCGACACGAGCGGCGGCGGACGCGCGCTGCGCGAGCTCGCGCCCGAGCAGCGCGGCGAACGCAAGTGCGCCGCGGAACTTGAGCGCCTGGATCAGCACGTCGGTGGGAAAGCGGTAGGCCAATGCCGCGACGGTGGCGTCGAACTGCGGCGGAGTGGCCAGGCAGGCGCCGCAGACCGCGCCCTCCGGGGACGGAAGCGCGCAGCGCGGGCAAAGTTCGCCTGCGGCAAGCCGCGGCAGGTCGCGGTCGCAGGCGGCGCAGAGCAGGCTCTCGTTGCGTGCGCTCTCGGCGGCCCCGCGGCACAGCAGGCAGGTTCCGCCGAAAACGAGGTTGGCGATGCGTCGGGCGGCGCGCGTCAGCATGAGGGGCAGGCGGATGCGCCCGATTATGCGCCCTGCGGCGCGCCTTGACGGGCGCGCGAAGCGGCCGCGAGAATCGGCTCGTACCCAACGCAACAGGACCTCCCCAGATGTGGACAGTAGCCGGATTGGCGGCCGACCTCGCCGCCGGCCGCACGAGCAGCCGAGAGCTGGTCGAGCAGTCGCTCGCGCGCATCACCGACGCCGGGGGCGAAGGCTCGCGCGCGTTCCTCAAGGTCTATGCCGAGACCGCCCGTGCCGAGGCGGATCTCGCCGATCGCCTGCGCGCCAGCGGCATCGTGCGTTCCCCCGTCGACGGCCTGCCAGTATCGGTCAAGGATCTATTCGACGTCGGCGGCGATGTGACGCGCGCCGGCTCGAAGCTGCTGGCCGACGCAGCGCCCGCGCCGCGCGACGCGCCGCCGGTGGCGCGCCTGCGGGCCGCCGGCGCACCGATCGTCGGCCGCACCAACATGGTCGAATTCGCCTTCGGCACGACCGGCCTCAACCCCCATTACGGTACTCCGCGCAATCCCTGGGACCGTAGCGCGGGTCGCGTTCCGGGCGGCTCGTCCGCGGGTGCCGCGGTGGCGCAGGCCGATGGCATGTGCGTGATGGCGCTCGGCAGCGACACGCGGGGCTCGGTGCGCCAGCCAGCCGCCCTGTGCGGTGTGACGGGATTCAAACCGACCGCGCGCCGCGTGCCGCGCGAGGGTGCTTTCCCGCTTTCCTACACCCTCGATTCGATCGGCCCGCTCGCCAATACGGTCGCCTGCTGCGCAGCCTATGACGCGGTGCTCGCGGGCGAGGCGCCCGCACCGCTGGCGGACTTGCCGGTCGAGGGCCTGCGACTGCTCGTGCCGCGCTCGAGCCTGCTCGACGACCTCGACGCGCCAGTGCAAAAGGCGTTCGAGCTCGCGCTGAGCGGGCTGTCGGCTGCGGGCGCGGTTCTCAGCGAGCTTCCGGTCGCTGCCTTCGATCGCCAAGCGGAATACTTCCGCAACGGAGGGTTTGCGGGCGCCGAGGCCTATGCGATCCACCGGCGATGGGAAGACAGGCTCGCCGAATACGATCCGCGCGTAGCCAAACGCATCTTGCTCGGGAAAGCGCTCGGCGCGGCGGATTACGTGGAGCTCGGCCTTCTGCGCGCCACCTACATGCGCGAGGTCGAGGCGCTGCTGGCACCCTTCGACGCCTTCCTGATGCCGACAACGCCCTGTGTGGCGCCGACCATCGCCGAGGTGAATCGAAGTGACGAGGACTATTTCCGCTGGAACATGCGTATCCTGCGCAACGTCGGGGTGGTCAATTTTCTCGACGGCTGCGCGCTGAGCCTGCCGTGCCACGCGCCGGGCACGGCGCCGGTCGGGCTTTCGGTGTGCGGCGCGGCGCTCACGGACCGGCACGTGCTGGCCGTTGGCGCAGCCATAGAGCGCGCGCTGGACCCGGTCACGCGGCGCGCGACCGCCACAGGTGGCTGAGGCGGGCGCCCGGCTCGAGCGCCGCGCCGCGCGGCGCCGTTTCGAGCGCGCGGCGGGCAGCTACGCCGATGCGGCGCGGCTCGAAGCGGAAGTCGGCGCGCGCATGCTCGAGCGGCTCGACTACGTCCGCATCGCACCGCAATGGATCCTCGACGCGGGAGCGGGCACCGCGCGCGAGGCGCGGCGCCTGGCCGAGCGCTATCGCGAGGCCAGCCTCGTTGCGCTGGACTTCTCGCTCCCGATGCTGCAGCACGCGCAGCAGCGAGGCGGCTTTCTGTCGCGACTGTTCGCCGGACCGCGGCCGCTGCCGGTGTGCGCCGATTTCGAACGCCTGCCGTTCGCCTCGGGTTCGATCGGCCTGCTGTGGTCGAACATGGCGCTGCACTGGCTCGACGAGCCACTCGCCGCGCTGCGCGAGTTTGAGCGGGTGCTGAGCAAGGACGGACTGGTGATGCTCAGCACCCTGGGTCCCGACACCCTCAAGGAACTGCGCGCGGCCGCTGGCGAGACCCGGGTGCACCGATTCATGGACATGCACGATCTGGGCGACCGGCTGGTCGCCGCCGGATTCTCGGCGCCGGTGATCGACATGGAGGTCATCACGGTTACCTACCCCGACGCCAACGCGTTCCTGCAAGAGTTGCGCGCCACCGGTCAGACCGGGGTTCGTGCCGACCGGCCGCGCGGCCTCGCCGGGAGGCGCTTTCTCGCCCAGCTGCATGCCTCGTTGCGGGCGCAATCGGGTGGCGACCGTCTGCCAGCCACGTTCGAAGTAATCTACGGCCACGCTTGGAAAGGCGCGCCGCGGGAGGCCAGCGGCGGTCCGGCCAAAGTGCGGCTGGAACTTTCGCGCCATAAAAAAAGTTGAGCCGTCGCTGCGGCCGAAGGTGAGGATTTATCTCGGTTTTTTGTGTTGTTAAGGCAGCGCGACTGTGGTAATTTACCGCCGCTTCGGCTCCCTCGATTTGATGCAAGAGCGTACCGAAGCATGCCAAGTATCGAAATCCCGCGGCGGGAGTTGGTGTTTCAGGAGCAGGCGAGCGGCTCAAGCCTGCTGCTAAAGCGCAATTGTTCGATGTCGCCGGGAGGCATGTTGCGGTTGTTCGCCCCGCTTGCGCTCGCGTCGCTCGGTATCGCTGCGGGATTTGCAATCGCGGGAGCTTGGCTGGTGCTGCCGTTCGCGGGCCTGGAGGTGCTTGCGCTCGGCGCGGCGTTCCTGGTCAACGCGCGGCACGCTACGGACTTCGAGCGGATCGAGGTTTCGACGGGTCGCCTGACGATCGAAGTCGCGGAGGCGGATCGCGTGACCCGCTACGTGCTTAACCCGCGGGCCGCGAAGCTGCGGCTCGAGAAGGGCGAGGGCTACGGCGCACGCCTGCTGTTGCGCACGCCGGGCAGAGATGTTGAAATCGGCCGCCACCTCGACGCCGAGGCGCGCGTGGAGTTCGCGGCCGAACTGACGAAGAAATTGCAGATCTGAAATAGGGAAGGGGAAAAATGGCAAGCAAGTCGGCACCCCGGGACGCGCGCTTCGGCGCGCTTTCAAAGATACCTGCGCGATGGGCTGCGGCCCTGGTCGGAGCGTTGCTTTCTTGGCCGGTGATGGCGGCCACCTGGAATCTGCAGCCGCCGGCTACGGAGATCGCGTCCGACATCCACGGCCTGCACGCGTACGTCATGCTGCTGGTGGCCGTGATCTTCTTCGGCGTTTTCGGCTTCATGTTCTGGGCCATCTACGCGCACCGCAAATCGAAGGGCCATAAGGCGGCGCAATTCCACGAGAACGTCACGGTCGAGATCCTGTGGACCGTGATCCCGGCGCTTATTCTGATCGCCATTGTGTGGCCGGCGACCCGGGTAGTGATCGCGCAGAAGGACGCCTCGAACTCCGATATCACGATCAAGGCCACCGGCTACCAGTGGAAATGGGGTTACGACTACATCAAGGGCGAGGGCATGGGCATCAGCTTTCTGTCGGCGCTGAGCACCCCGCCGGAGCAGATCAATGGCAAGGCGCCCAAGGACGAGCATTACCTGCTCGAGGTGGACCATCCGCTGGTCGTCCCGGTCGACAAGAAGGTACGCATCGTCACCACCGCAGGTGACGTAATCCACGCCTGGTCGGTGCCAGCTTTCGGCGTCAAGCAGGACGCGATTCCCGGCATCGTGCGCGACACCTGGTTCAAGGCCGACAAGACGGGGACCTACCGCGGGCAATGCTCCGAATTGTGCGGCAAGAACCACGGTTTCATGCCGATCGTCGTCAAGGTAGTGACCGAGCCGGAGTACGCAGCCTGGGTCGCCGAGCAGAAAAAGGGCCGGGCTGCAGCCGCTCTCACGACTGCCGGCAAGTAACGACTCGAATCCAAGTATCAGGAGAACATCGATGAGCGCAGTTGTGGACACCCACGGCCACGGCCACGAGCACCAGGACCTGCACGGCGGCTACGGCGGCGTCATGCGCTGGATCACGACCACCAACCACAAGGACATCGGCACGCTGTACCTGTGGTTCAGTTTCATCATGTTCCTGGTAGGCGGTGTGATGGCTCTGGTGATCCGCGCCGAGCTGTTCGAGCCTGGGCTGCAGATCGTGAACCCGGAGTTGTTCAACCAGCTGACCACCATGCACGGCCTGGTCATGATCTTCGGCGCGATCATGCCGGCGTTCGTCGGTTTCGCGAACTGGCTGATCCCGATGCAGATCGGTGCGCCCGACATGGCCTTCGCGCGCATGAACAACTGGTCGTTCTGGCTGCTTCCGTTCGCCGCCTCGCTGCTGATGATTTCGTTCTTCGTGCCGGGTGGTGCTCCGGAGACGGGCTGGACGATGTACGCCCCGCTCACGGTTCAGCAAGGCATGGGGATGGACTTTACGATTTTCGCCGTGCACCTGCTGGGCATGAGCTCGATCATGGGCTCGATCAACATCATCACGACGATCCTCAACATGCGTGCGCCCGGCATGACGCTGATGAAGATGCCGATGTTCTGCTGGACTTGGTTGATCACCGCCTACCTGCTGGTGGCCGTGATGCCGGTGCTTGCGGGCGCGGTTACCATGACGCTGACCGACCGGCACTTCGGCACTTCGTTCTTCAACGCCGCGGGCGGCGGCGATCCGGTGATGTACCAGCACATCTTCTGGTTTTTCGGCCATCCCGAGGTCTACATCATCGCATTGCCGGCCTTCGGCGTGATTTCGCAGGTGATCCCGGCGTTCTCGCGCAAGCCCCTGTTCGGCTACGCCTCGATGGTCTACGCCACTTCGGCGATCGCGATCCTGTCGTTCATCGTCTGGGCGCACCACATGTACACCACTGGCATGCCGGTGACCGGGCAGCTGTTCTTCATGTACGCGACGACCCTGATCGCGATTCCCACCGGAGTGAAGGTGTTCAACTGGGTGGCGACCATGTGGAAGGGGTCGCTGAGCTTCGAGACGCCGATGCTGTTCGCGGTCGGGTTTCTGCTCATGTTCACGCTTGGCGGTTTTTCGGGGCTGGTCCTGGCGCTGGCACCGGTCGACATACAGCTGCAGGACACCTATTACGTGGTGGCGCACTTCCATTACGTAATGGTGGCGGCAGCGCTGTTTTCGGCGTTTGCGGGGATCTATTTCTGGCTGCCCAAGTGGACCGGCAAGATGTACGACGAGAAGCTTGGCAAGTGGCACTTCTGGCTCTCGACCATATTCTTCAACATGATCTTCTTCGTGCAGCATTTTCTCGGTCTCGCGGGTATGCCGCGACGCATTCCGGACTACCCGTTGCAGTTTGAGACCTGGAACCAGATCTCGAGCGTCGGTGCCTTCGGCTTCGGGCTGACGCAGCTGCTGTTCCTGTACATCGTCGTGAAGACGATCCGCAGCGGCGAAAAGGCCCCTGAGAATCCCTGGGAGGGTGCCGATTCGCTCGAGTGGACGCATCTGCCGTCCCCGGCACCGTACCACTCGTTCGAAACCCCGCCGGTTATCAAATAAGCAAGGAGCCGATGAGCCGCAACGCCAGGACCGGCCTGATCCTCGCCACGATTGCGCTGATGTTATTCCTCGGCATCATCGTCAAGTTCTGGCTGTTCGGACAGTGAGCGAATCGATGCGCCCCGGCCTGCTGGACGTAGTGAAGACGGTGCTGTTCGGCGCGATGGGGATTCGCCGCAAGGCCGATCACGAGCGCCAGACGCAGCCGGTGAGCCCGGTCTATCTGATCGTCGCGGGCGTCGTTTTCGCGGCTTTGTTCGTGCTGACGCTGATCGTGATCGTGCGGATCGTGGTGAGCTGAAAAAAATCGGAAAATCGAAAGCAGGGAGACCACAACATGGCGCAGACCGCAACCACCAACCCACGGCAGCATTATTACGTGCCGCAGCCGATGCCCTGGCCGATCATGGGCTCGATCGCCCTGTTCTGCATGGCGACCGGCGCGGTGTTCGTTTTCAACTCGTACCGTGGCGGCTGGATCTCGATCGCGGTCGGCTTCATGATTCTGCTCTACATGCTGTTCCGCTGGTTCGGCGCCGTGATCGGCGAATCCGAGGCCGGCAAGTACGGCAAGTGGGAGGACGTGTCGTTCCGCTGGGGGATGAGCTGGTTCATCTTCTCTGAGGTCATGTTCTTCGCCGGGTTCTTCGGCGCGCTGTTCTACACCCGCGTGCTGTCGGTGCCAGACCTCGCGAGTCTGGAGAGCCAGGCGCTGCTGTGGCCGAATTTCACCAGCCACTGGCCGTCTGCCGGACCGGCGTTCGCCGGGGAATTCTCGCCGATGGCGGCGTGGGGGCTGCCCGCGGTCAACACGCTGCTGCTGCTTTCCTCGGGCGTGACGGTGACCATTGCGCATTGGGCGCTGAAGGAAAACAAGCGCGGGATGCTAAGCCTGTTCCTGTTCTTCACCGTGGCGCTCGGCGTGCTGTTCCTTGCGTTCCAGGCTACCGAGTACGGCCACGCCTACTCAGAGCTGAACCTCAAGCTCTCGACCGGCGTCTACGGATCGACTTTCTTCATGCTGACCGGATTCCACGGCTTCCACGTCACGCTGGGCGCGATCATGCTGAGCGTGATCCTGGTGCGCTGCCTGCTCGGCCACTTCAAACCCGACCACCATTTCGCGTTCGAAGCGGTTGCCTGGTACTGGCACTTCGTCGACGTCGTCTGGCTGGGGCTGTTTATCTTCGTTTATTGGCTCTAGGCCACACGATCGGAACAACCAGGAGGAGAGCGCCCACGTAGCGCCTCGGAGGAGAAGCTCGATACGCCGCACACGGTGCGGCGTCTTTTTTTTCGCCTGACTCTTCAGGTCAGGCGGCCAGGGATGAAACCGAAATAGAATCCGGCCATCAGGAACAGGAACAGCAGGATCGACAGTCCGACCCGGATCGCGAGCGCCTTGATGGCGCGGTTCGACCCGCTCTGGTCGTGGAACACGAAAAACAGCGCCGAGCCGAGACTGGCGACGATCAGGACGAGCGCGGCGATCACGACGTAGCGCATGGAGGAGGGGAGTTTAAAGGATACGGGCCCCGGCTTCTACGCGTACCAATCATGCTCAGCTCAAAAGCATTCCGTCCGACCTGGTGGGGCGCTGCGCTCACCGTGGTCGGCTGCGCGGCGTTCATCGCGCTCGGCAACTGGCAGTCGCAGCGCGCGCTCGAGAAGCGCGCGCTCGCGGCGCGGCTCGACGCGGCGCTGCAAGGCCCGCCGCTCGAGTTGCCCGCGCACCGGGTCGCGGCGGCGGACTTCGCTCTTCGGCGCGTGAGCGCGCAGGGCGAGTTCGTGCCCGCGCACACCGTCTTTCTGGACAACAAGATCCACCAGGGCCGCGTCGGCTACGAAGTGGTGACGCCGCTGCGGCTTGCTGGAGGATCGCTGCATGTGTTGGTCGACCGTGGCTGGGTGCCGGCTGGCCCGCGACGGGAGGAGCTTCCGCAGGTTCCCACGCCGGGTGGTGTGCAGCGCATCGAAGGCCTCGCCCTGAAGCATTTGCCGCGCGCGCTCGAGCCGGTGCCCCGTACGCCCCAGGGGCGCGTGTGGCAGAACCTGCGGTTGGAGGATTTCAGCCGGGTGAGTGGCCTCGCGCTGCAGCCGCTGATGATCGAGCAGCGCTCGGCGGCGGCCGACGGCTTGGTGAGGGACTGGCCGCGCCCGGATAGCGGCGCCGCTCGCAATGAAAGCTATGCGCTGCAGTGGTACCTGTTCGCGGCCCTTGCCGTGCTGCTGTTCGTGATCCATTCGTTTCGCGAGGGGCGCCGCCGTGGCTCCTGAATCCGCCAAGAGTGCCCGCCTCAAGCTGCTGCTGATAGGGCTGTTCTTCGCCTTGCCGCTTCTTCTCGCCTGGGCCGCGTACTGGTTCCACTGGACACCGGGCCGGAGCGGCAACTACGGCGAGCTGCTGCCGCCGCGGCAGGTGCCCGGCGGCGGGCTCGTGGGGCTGGACGGCAAGCCGTTCTCGCTTGCGAGCCTGCGCGGCAAGTGGGTAATGCTCCAGTTCGACGCCGGGACCTGCGACTCCTATTGCGAGCGCAAGCTGTACTTCATGCGCCAGCTGCGCGTGGCTCAGGGCAAGGATATGGATCGCGTCGAGCGCGTCTGGGTGCTGACCGACGGTGGCGTGCCCCGGCCCGCCCTGAAGGCCGCGATCGAGGGCACCCATGTCGTACGCGCCAGCAGCGGGTCGCTCCCCGCGAGCTTCCCGCGCGGCCGGCGCGCCGCAGACCACATCTACCTGATCGATCCACTCGGCAATTTGATGATGCGATTCCCGCGCGACCCCGACCCCTCGAAGATGCTCAAAGACCTGCAGCGCCTGCTCAAGTATTCGCAGATCGGATGAAGGTCTACCGCACGCTGATCGCGGCCGCAGCGCTGCTCGCCTTCGTCGTCGTGGTGGTGGGCGCATTCGTGCGCCTCTCCGACGCCGGGCTCGGCTGCCCTGACTGGCCCGGCTGCTACGGCAAGGCGGCGCCGGCGCTGGCGAAAGACGCGATCGCGCGCGCCGTCGCCCGGCAGGGCGGGGAGCACGGGCCGGTTTCGCTCGGCAAGGCGTGGAGGGAAATGGGGCACCGCTACCTGGCCGGTACGCTCGGGCTGCTGATCGTGGCAATCGCGTTGCTCGGCTGGCTGTGGCGGCGCTCGCTCGCGCAGTCGGCCTGGCTGCCCACCGCGATCGTGTTTGTGGTCGCCCTGCAGGCCGCGCTCGGGATGTGGACGGTGACCCTGCTGCTCAGGCCCGCTGTCGTGACCGCGCATTTGGCCGGCGGGATGACGACTTTCGCCCTCCTGCTATGGCTCGCGCTTCGCCAGCGGCGTTTCGACGCTGCGCTGGAGGCGCGCAGTTTGCGCGCCCCCGCGGCTGTCGGCCTGTGCATCGTCGCGATACAGATTCTGCTCGGAGGGTGGGTGAGCGCAAACTACGCTGCGCTCGCCTGTCCCGACTTGCCGTTATGCCTGGGTCAGATCGTGCCGCCGATGGACTTCTCGAACGCCTTTCATCTGTTTCGGGAGCTCGGCCAAACCGAGGGCGGTGCGATGCTGCCTTTCGAGGCACTCACGGCCATCCACTGGATCCACCGAGTGTTTGCGCTGGTGGTCGTGCTGGTAGTCGGCTGGACGGCGTGGCGCACGCTGCGGGTGCGCGCGCTGCAACCGCTTGGCTGGCTCCTTGCCGGCCTGCTTGCGCTCCAATTCTCGCTCGGCGTGGGGAACGTCCTGGCCGGATTGCCGCTCGCCGTCGCGGACGCGCACAATGCGGGCGCCGCGCTCCTCCTGGGCTCGCTCGTCGTGTTAAACTTCTTTGCTTTCCACGGCTTGCGCCCTCGGCGGTCGAAAGCATGAACACTCAGGTTCTTTCCAGCGGCTACGCTAGGACGTTCGCGCAGCGCGCGCGTGCCTTCTACGCCCTGACCAAGCCGCGCGTCGTGTCGCTTATCGTGTTCACCGCGATGATCGGTATGCTGCTCGCCGCCCCCGGGGCCGTTGCGGCGCAGATCCTGCTCGCCGGGACCCTCGGCATTGCGCTGGTGGCGGGCGCGGCAGCGGCGGTCAACTGCCTGGTAGAGCAGCGCATTGACGCGGTCATGCAGCGCACCCGCTGGCGGCCGCTTCCGCGCGGAGAACTGACGGCGCTGCAAACGCTGGTATTCGCCGGCGTGGTCGGCGGCCTCGGGCTGTGGATTCTCGCCAATTTCGTCAATACCCTGACCATGTGGCTGACGCTGGCGACGTTCGTCGGCTACGCGATCGTTTATACGGTAATCCTCAAGCCGGCCACGCCGCAGAATATCGTGATCGGCGGCGCTTCGGGCGCGATGCCGCCGGTGCTCGGCTGGGCCGCGGTTACGGGCCAAGTCAACACCGAAGCGATGCTGCTGTTCCTCATTATCTTCGCCTGGACGCCGCCGCACTTCTGGGCCCTGGCGCTGTACCGCACCGCCGATTACGCCAAGGCGGGCCTGCCGATGCTGCCGGTGACGCACGGCAAGGCGTACACCCAGCTGCAAGTTCTGCTCTACACGATCATCCTGTTCGCCGTAAGCCTGCTGCCGTACGCGATACGCATGAGCGGGGTGCTGTACCTGCTGGCCGCTTGCGCCCTCGGCGCCGTGTTTCTCGGCTATGCGGTCCGTGTCTACGTGGCGTACAGCGACCGCGTCGCGCGCGCGATGTTCCGCTATTCGATTATCTATCTCGCCGCACTTTTCGGTGCGCTGCTCGTTGACCACTATCTGGCGTACTAGCGTCGCCGCACTGCTGCTGGCGGCCCTGCTCGCGGGCTGCGATGGCGGCGGACCGAAATTCAAGAATACCGATATCACCGGCGCCGGCTACGGCAGCGAGCTCTCGCTCACCGGCCACGACGGCAAGCCCCGGACGCTGGCCGATTTCCGCGGCAAGGTCGTGGTGCTTTTCTTCGGCTATACACATTGCCCGGACGTCTGTCCGACCACGCTTGCGGAACTGTCGCAGGTGATGAAAGCACTCGGATCCGATGCCGACCGCGTGCAGGTGCTGTTCGTCACGGTCGATCCGGAACGCGACACGCCCGCCATCCTCTCCAAGTACGTGACCGCGTTTGATCCGCGTTTCCTCGGGCTGTACGGCGACGCAGAGGCGACGCGACGCGCGGCCAGGGAATTCAAGGTGTTCTACGAGAAGCGGGAGGGGTCCTCGCCCGGCGAGTACTCCATGGACCACAGCGCCGGCACCTACGTGATCGACCCCAAGGGGCGACTCAGGCTCTTCGTCGGCTACGGCAAGGCAGGTGCGGACCTCGCGCAGGATATCCGCACACTGCTGAGCGAGAAGTAGTCCTTACGCGGCCGCCGCCGGAAGAGACATCGGCGCGCCCTGCTGTTCCATCACCTTGCGCATCTTCTCCAGCGCCTTCGCCTCGATCTGGCGGATACGCTCGGCCGAAACATGGAACTCGTCGGCCAAGTCGTGCAGCGTGGCCGAGTCCTTCTCGCGCAGCCAGCGCGTCTCGATAATGCGCCGACTGCGAGCATCGAGCGCGGTGAGGGCACTTTGCAGCCCTGCGGCGGAAGTGCGCGCGTTTTCCTCCGCCTCCAGCAGCTGCGAGGGTTCGCGGCTGGCGTCGGACGCCAGATAGCTCGCCGGCGCATAGCCGTCGTCGTCGGCCCCATCGGCCTCGAACGCGATGTCCTGTCCCGCGAGGCGGGACTCCATTTCTGTCACTTCCTCCGGCTTGACCCGCAGCTCGGTCGCGACGCGCTTGATGTCGTCGCTTGAAAGTGGCGCAAGCCCTTGCTTCATCGAGCGCAGGTTGAAAAACAGCTTTCGCTGCGCCTTTGTAGTGGCGACCTTGACCAGCCGCCAGTTGCGCAGGACGTACTCGTGGATCTCCGCCTTGATCCAGTGAATCGCGAACGACACCAAGCGCACCCCGCGCGAGGGGTCGAAGCGCTTGACTGCCTTCATCAGGCCGATGTTGCCTTCCTGGATCAGGTCGGCGTGAGGCAGGCCGTAGCCCAAGTAGCCGCGCGCCACCGCGACCACCAGTCGAAGGTGCGACAGCACCAAACCCCGCGCGGCCTCCAGATCCTCCGATTCGCGGTAGCGCCGCGCAAGCGCCTGCTCTTCTGCCCCGCTCAAGATCGGAAAACGGTTAACTGTCTGGATGTAGCCTTCCAGGCTCCCCGTCGCCAAGGGAACGGGAACGGAGACCGGAACCGGCATGGTCATCGTCGCTTGCATAGGCCTACCTCCTATCTTGTGCAATTTTAGCACTCGCTATATTGGAGTGCTAAAGGATGTAGGAGTTCCCCTGCAATAGGACGCAAAAGCCTTTATTTAGGCTGAATTTCAAGTAAGTATCTGCTCACTGACAGTGACGCGCCGAGCCATCCCAGAGCCCCGGCGAAGAGCAGGACGGCGCTGGAGTCGCCTCGTGCGAGGAAGTCGAACCTGAAGCTCGAGCCGTAGGTCTGGGCGAGCGTTCGCACCTCGCCGTTGAGCAGATAAAGACCGAGCCACACGATGCCGAGGGCCAGCGCCCCGCCCGCCAGCCCCTGCAGCAGTCCGAGGTACAAGAAGGGCCGCCGGATAAAAGCGTCGGTCGCGCCGATAAGCTTGGACACCTCGATCTCGTCCCGCTGGGTGAGAATCTGGAGCCGGATCGTGTTGAAGGTCACGGCAACCAGCCCGAACGCGAGCAAAGCCGCGAGCAACAGCACCGCCAAGCGCCCGAGCCGCGCGAGCGAGGCCAGCCGGCGCGCCCAGACGGCGTCGGCCTGTACGTGCGCGACTGACGGCGCGCGGCGCAATTCCGCGGCGAGCGCAGCCAGTGTCACGGGACTGGAGTCGCGCGCCAGTACGACGAACGCGTCGGGCAGAGGGTTGTGGTCGAGGGCGTCGACAACGTCAGCCAATCCCTCGGTCGCTTTTAGCTCCTTCAGCGCCTCGTCACGGGGGACGAAGCGCACGCGGCCGATGCGCGCGTCCGCTTTCAGGCGCGCAGCGAGCGCGTGGGCATCGTCCTTGGTCGAGCCGGGCTTCAGGTACACCGATATCTGGGGCTCGAGCGCCACGCCGCTGGCCAGCGAACTCAGTCCCTCCAGCAGGGCATAGCCGCCGGCAGGGAGCGAGAGGGCGACCCCGATCACGAGCGCGCTGACTACGCCGCTGGCCTTCTGCGCCGCGAGCTTGCCGATCGCCGCAATCAGAGCCCGGCGATGCTGCCGCAGCCAGGACCTCACGGCGCCGAATCCTCCGCGACGTGGCCCGAGGCGAGCCGCAGCACGCGTCGCCCGTAGTGCGTCACGAGCGCCAGATCGTGCGTGGCAAGCAGCACCGTGACGCCGACCTGATTGAAGGCGACGAAAATCTCCAGTACGCGGCGCGCGGCCTCGGCGTCGAGGTTTGCGGTTGGCTCGTCCGCGATCAGAACTGCGGGGCGGTTCACCACCGCACGCGCAATCGCGAGCCGCTGCTGCTCGCCGCCGGAGAGCTGGATCGGGTTCGCCTTCTCGCGCCCGAACAGACCAACCTTGTCGAGCGCGGCACGCGCGCGCCGGGCTGCCTCCCGCGGCGCGAGGTTCGAGAAGGAAAGCGGCAGCATCAGGTTCTCGTACACGCTGCGGTCGTAGAGCAGCTTCTGATCCTGGAATACCAGCCCCAGGTTGCGCCGCAGGAACGGGATCGCCGCGGGCCTGAGCGCGCTCACGTTCTGGCCGTTGACGATCACCGATCCGGTGCTCGGGCGCTCTATCGCCGGGATCAGCTTGAGCAGTGTCGACTTGCCCGCCCCCGAGTGCCCGGTGATGAATACGAGTTCGCCCGCGTCTATGCTGAGCGAGACGCCCTTCAACACGTCCTGGCCGCCCGGGTAGCGCTTGGAAACGGCGGAGAAGCTAATCAACCAGGGCCTCGACGAAATCCCGTGCGACGAACGGGCGCAGGTCGTCCACGCCCTCGCCGACGCCGACGAAGTAGAGCGGTATCGCCCGCTGCTCGGGTGGTTTGGAGCGCAGCAGCGCGATCGCCGCAACCACGCCTCCTTTGGCGGTGCCGTCGAGCTTGGTCAGGATGAGGCCGCTAAGGTCGAGCGCCTCATCGAACGCCCTGACTTGCGCAAGCGCGTTTTGCCCGGTGTTGGCGTCGAGCACCAGCACGATCTCGTGCGGTGCCCCGGGAAGCGCTTTGGCGAGCACGCGTTTCACCTTGCGAATTTCCTCCATCAGGTGCAGTTGCGTCGGCAGGCGGCCGGCGGTGTCGGCGAGCACGACGTCGATGCCGCGCGCACGCGCGGCGTTCACCGCGTCGAATACCACCGCCCCCGGGTCGCCGTTCTGCTGCGAGATTACGCTCACGCCGTTGCGCTCGCCCCAGGCCTCGAGCTGCTCGCGGGCCGCGGCGCGAAACGTGTCCCCGGCGGCGAGCAGCACGGTCTTGCCCTGGGACTGCAGCCACTTCGCCAATTTTCCGATCGACGTCGTCTTGCCGGAGCCGTTTACGCCCGCGATCATGATCACGAACGGTGACGCGCGCGACACCTCCAGGCGCTGCTCGAGCGGTGCGACAATCTCAAGCAAGGCGTCCTCAAGGGCGCTCTTCAGGGCCGCGCCGTCGGCGATGCGCTCCTTGCGAGCTCTCGCTCGCAGCCGCTCGATGAGCGCTTGCGAGGCCTCTACGCCGCAGTCGGCCGCAAGCAGCGCGGTCTCCAGTTCCTCGAACAGCGATTCGTCGACCGTGCGGCGGACGAGCAGCGCACCGAGCCCGCCGCCGAGGGCGTCGCGCGTGCGCGCCAACCCGGCCTTGAGGCGGGAGGTCCAGGAAACGGTTTCCTTCGAGGGTCTGTTACCCAGTCCAAACACGCGGATGGCGGCGCAAAAGCCGCTAAGATTGGCGCCCGATTCTATCAAACGGGAACCTCCGCTCTAGGATGAAGCACGCGGGCGGCAAACCGCAGCCGGCAGGGCGCGTTCGGATTGTAGGCGGCGCCTGGCGCAGCCGCTTGATCGGCGTGCCGTCGCGCCCGGGCCTGCGCCCGACGCCGGATCGGGTGCGCGAGACGCTGTTCAACTGGCTCGGCCAGGACCTCGCTGGCCTGTCCTGCCTCGACCTGTTTGCCGGCAGCGGGGCGCTCGGCTTCGAGGCCGCTTCGCGCGGCGCGGCGCGGGTCGTGATGCTGGAAAGCGACCGCGCGACGATCGCCACGCTGCGCGCGAGCCGCGCCGCGCTGGACGCCGCGCAGGTCGAGATCGTCGCCGGCGACGCTTTCGCTTTTCTCGCCGCCTCGAAAGAGCGCTTCGACCTGGTTTTCCTCGATCCACCGTTCAGGCAGAATGCGCTGTCAGCCGTGCTCGAGGCGCTGCCGCCGCGCCTCTCGCCCGGCGCGCGCGTTTACCTCGAGGCCGCCACGCCGCTGCCGGTACCTGCACTCTGGCGCGAGTTGCGACGCAAGCGCGCCGGCCAAGTAAATTATCAGCTACTGCAATGGAGCGCAGATGATACGAGCCGTCTACCCGGGAACTTTTGACCCGCTTACGCGCGGTCACGAGGACATCGTGCGGCGAGCTGCCTCGCTGTTCGAGTGCCTGATCATCGGCGTTGCCGACAGTCAGGCGAAGCGCCCGTTCTTCACCCGCAGCGAGCGAGTGGACATGGCGAGCGAGGTGCTGCGCGACCTGAAAAACGTGAAGGTGGTCGGCTTCGCGGGGCTGTTGATCGACTTTATCCGCGAGCACCAGGCACGCGTAATCATGCGGGGCCTGCGCGCGGTGGCGGACTTCGAATACGAGTTTCAGCTCGCCGGCATGAATCGCAACCTTTACCCTGACGTCGAGACCATCTTTCTCACCCCTTCCGAGCAGCACATGTTCATCTCCGCCACGCTGGTGCGCGAGATCGCTACCCTCGGTGGTGACGTGTCCAAGTTCGTGCACCCGTTGGTCCGGAGCAAGCTGAACGAAAAGGTAAAGTCGCTCGGCGGCTGAAAGTGCGCTAGCGCTGGCACGACGGACAGTAGAACGTCGCCCGCTGGCCCTGCACCCTGCGCCGGATCGGCGCGCCGCAGCGGCGACATGGCTCATCCGCCCGGTCGTAGACCCAGTAGCGCTGCTGGAAGCAACCCGCGCTGCCGTCGCTGGCGACGAAGTCGCGCAAGCTCGATCCCCCCGCGCGGATCGCTTCGCGCAGCGTCTTCTTGATCGCGGCCGCGAGCCGAACGCAGCGCTCGAGCGAGAGGCTGCCTGCGCGCGCGGCGGGGTGGATTCCCGCCAGGAAGAGACTTTCGCTGGCGTAAATATTGCCCACGCCGACAATGCGCCTGCCGTCCATCAGGGTTGGCTTGACCGCAGCGCGCAGTCCACGGGTCAGAGCGTGCAGGCGCCTGGCGTCGAAGGCGCGCGTCAGCGGTTCGACCCCCAGATGACGCAGCAGCGGATGCGTGTCGGGGGGCTCGGCAGTCCACAGTACGGCACCAAAGCGGCGCGGGTCGCGCAAGCGCAGGATAAGCTCGCCGAACTGCAGGTCGAAGTGGTCGTGCTTTTGCGGCGGCGTGCCGTACTCCAGCAGGCGCAGGCTGCCCGACATGCCGAGATGCACGATGAGATGGCCATCGCCGCAATCGAACAGAAGGTACTTGCCGCGTCGCCGCAGCGCGCGAATCTCGCGCCCCGCGAGGCGATCGATCGACTCCTGTACGCGCCAGCGCAGCCGCGGCTCGCGCACGGCGACCCCGGTAATGGTTCGGCCTCTAAGCCGAGGCGCGAGGCCGCGCAATGTCACTTCTACTTCCGGAAGTTCGGGCACCTGAACTTGCAGCCTGGTTATCGGTCAATCAGACGTCGCGCGCCGCGCGGACGACGCGCCTTGTGCGGGGCATCAAATATACCTAAGATGCGTCCGAATCGGGTTGCGGCGGTCGGCGTGCTCGCGCCCTTGCCGAAACCTTAGGAAGAAAGATGGTCGCAATATCCCCGATCTTGCGGAAGTATGCTCTGCCGGCCGCGCTGTCGCTCGCGGGGGCACTTGTGTCTGCGCAGGCGATTGCCGCCAAATCGCCGGAGAAACTGCCCAACGAAGAGCTGACCGAGCCGATTCTGTACGAGCTGCTATTCGGCGAAATCGCTGCGCAGCGCGGCAACCCGCAGCTCGCGGCCAAGACCTATGTCGACCTCGCGAAGCGTACGCGTGACCCGCGTATCGCCCGGCGTGCGCTGGAGATCGCGAACTACGCGCGCATGCCGGAGCTCGCGCTCGAGGCAGCCAAACTCTGGCACGAAGCCGACCCGGATTCGGCGCCCGCGCTGCAGATGGTGGCGCTGTACCTGGCCGCGGTGCGGCGCGTCGACGAGGCAGAGCCTTATCTGAAGAAGTTGCTCTCCTCGAGCGAGACCAATGCCGAGAATGTCTTCATGCAGCTCAACCGCCTGCTCGCGGCCAACCCCGACAAGGCCGCGAATCTTCGGTTGGTGCGCAGGCTGGCCGCCGCCTACCCGGATCTGGCGAACGCGCATTTCGCGATTTCGCAGGCGGCGGTGGCCGCGGACGACGAACAGCTGGCGTTGCAGGAGATACGCCGCGCAGCCGGGCTGCGCCCGGCCTGGGCCATCGCTGCCGTGTTCGAGGCTCAGATCCTGCAGAAGAAGTCGCCGGTAGAAGCCGCCCGGCGTCTCAAGCGCTACGTCGATAAGTATCCCGAGCAGAACGAAGTCCGGATGAGCTACGCGCGCCTGCTGGTGGGCGAGAGACGCTACACCGACGCGAGGAAACAGTTCGAGACGCTGCTCGCGGCAAATCCCGACAATACCGAGGTGATCTACGCGGTAGGCCTGCTTGCCTATCAGCTGAAGGACTATTCAACCGCAGAAGCGAGCATGAAGCGCCTGCTCGAGCTGGGCTACCGGGATGCAGACGGTGTGCGTTACGTCCTGGGCCAGACAGCCGAGGCGCAGAAGCAATGGGCGCAGGCGATTGCCTGGTACGAACAGATCCAGAGTGGCGAGCACTTCCTGCCCTCCCGCCTGCGTGCGGCGCAGGCGATGGCGAAGGAGGGCAGGCTCGACGCCGCGCGCGCCTACTTGCACGCGATCAAGGTGAACAGCAAGCAGGACGAAGTGCAGCTGATCATCGCCGAGGCTCAGTTGCTGCGCGACGCGGACGACGCGGGCGAGGCGTTTGCCTTGCTCGATCGCGCGCTGAAGAAGCGCCCCGACCAGCCCGAGCTGCTCTACGACCTGGCGCTCACGGCCGAAAAAGTCGGCCGTTTCGACATCCTCGAGCAGAGCCTGCGCAAGGTAATCAAACTGCAGCCCGATCACGCCCACGCCTACAATGCCCTGGGGTATTCGCTCGCCGACCGCAATCAGCGCCTGCCGGAAGCGCGCAAGCTGATCGAGAGGGCGCTGCAGCTGAGGCCCAACGACGGATTTATCATCGACAGCATGGGTTGGGTCACGTACCGCCAGGGAGACCTGAGGGGGGCGGAGAGCTACCTGCGTCGGGCGTACGACGATCAGCGGGACGCAGAGATTGCCGCGCACCTGGGCGAAGTACTCTGGGTAGAGGGCAAGCGCGACGAGGCACGCCGAATCTGGACCGAGGCGATGATGAAGCACCCCGAGAACGAGACTCTGCGGAAAACGGTTCAGCGTTTCACCCCCTAGAGCGTCCGGGGTGAAAGATACAAGGGCCCTGCGCGTTCTTGCCGCTGCGGCGCTGGCGATCCTTCCGGCCTGCGCCGAACTCACTTTTCTGCGGCCCGCGACCGGACTCGAGTTCGAGCTCTCGGGCCGGATCGCGGTGCGCTACAGCAACGAAGGCTCGAGCGGCAACATCGCGTGGCGCCACCGCGCGGCGGGCGACGAAATGCTGATCACCTCACCCCTCGGGCAGGGCGTCGCGCGCATCGAACGCGAGGGTGACACGGTCACTGTCACCGCCGCCGACCAGCGCGTGTACCGTGCGCACGACGCAGAATCACTCACCGAGCAGGTGCTCGGATTCCGCGTGCCTCTTGCGGGACTTGCCGACTGGGTGCGCGCGAGGCCGGCGCCCGGACCGGCGCGCGAGACGCGGGACCCGCGCGGTCGGCTGAGTGAACTGAAGCAGAATGGCTGGCACATCTATTACCTGGCCTACCGGGACGACAGTGGGCTGCCGGCGCGCCTGCGCCTGGTGTATCCCGGACTGGAGTTGCGGCTGGCCATCAGCGAGTGGCAGACCCGGCCATGACTGCGCTGCGGTGGTATCCGGCGCCGGGGAAGCTCAACTTGTTGCTGCACGTCCTCGGCCGACGCGACGACGGCTACCACCTGCTGCAGACGGTGTTCCGTCTGATTGACCGCTGCGACCGGGTGGGCGTGCGCACGCGTGCGGACGGAGAGTTGCGCCGCGTCGAACCGTATCCCGGGGTGCCGGAGCAGGACGACTTGGCCCTGCGAGCCGCCCTGGCGCTCAAGGACTATGCGCTTGCCCGCATGGGGCCGGCTGCGCGCCCGCTCGGCGCCGACATCGCGCTGGAAAAAAATCTGCCCATCGGCGGCGGGCTGGGTGGCGGGTCGTCCGATGCGGCGACGGTACTGCTGGTCCTGAACCGGCTCTGGGACCTCAACCTGCCCCGCAGCGAGCTGATAAGCCTTGGCCTGCGGCTGGGCGCCGACGTGCCGCTGTTCGTGTTCGGCGAAAGCGCTCTTGGCGAGGGCGTTGGCGAGCGCCTGACAGCGCTCGTTCTGCAGCCTGCCTGGTACCTAGTTTTGGTACCTCAAGTTGCGGTTTCTACGAAAGAAATCTTCTCCGATGCCGCGTTGACACGCGATACGAAACAACTCAAAATACCGCCCTTTTTGTCGGGGCAAGGAAGCAACGATCTGGAAGCGGTCGTTACTGCCCGCTACGCCGACGTTGCGGCCCATCTCGCGTGGCTCAGGCAGCACGCGGCAGGGGCGCGCATGACGGGATCAGGGGCCTGCGTGTTCGCCGAATTCTCTGAACGAGACGAGGCGCAAGTCCTGCAGTCGCAGTTGCCGGAAACGATGAGGGGCTTCGTGACGAGGGGCCTGCAGCGTCACCCGCTATACGACTGGGCAGACTGAGTGTTCGCGGGGCGGTTCTCGCGGATTGCAGCACACGTTGGGGAGTCGCCAAGCTGGTTAAGGCACCGGATTTTGATTCCGGCATTCCCAGGTTCGAATCCTGGCTCCCCAGCCAACCACTAGCACTGGACCAGCCAACATGGTCGGCACGTCGCTCGAGCGACTGATGGTATTCACCGGCAACGCCAATCCGCGCCTTGCGCAGGATGTGACGCGCCATCTCAACATCTCGCTTGGCCGCGCGATAGTGGGCAAGTTCTCCGACGGCGAGGTGCTGGTCGAGCTGCTCGAGAACGTGCGCGGCAAGGACGTTTTCGTGCTGCAGTCGACCTGCGCTCCGACCAACGACAATCTGATGGAATTGCTGGTGATGGTCGACGCGCTCAAGCGCTCGTCGGCGGCGCGCGTCACTGCGGCGATTCCGTATTTCGGCTATGCGCGACAAGACCGCCGCCCGCGCTCGGCGCGCGTCGCCATCAGCGCCAAGGTGGTCGCCAACATGCTCACATCGGTGGGCGTCGCGCGCGTGCTGACGATGGATCTTCACGCGGACCAGATCCAGGGTTTTTTCGACATTCCGGTCGACAACATCTATGCGGCGCCGCTCCTGCTCGGGGATGTCTGGAAGCAGCGCTACGAGAACCTGATCGTCGTCTCGCCGGACGTCGGCGGGGTGGTGCGGGCCCGGGCGCTCGCCAAGCGACTAGAGTCCGACCTCGCGATCATCGACAAGCGCCGTCCGCGCGCGAACGTGTCCGAGGTGATGAACGTGATCGGCGAGGTCGAAGGGCGCACCTGCGTGATCATGGACGACATGGTCGACACAGCGGGAACGCTGTGCAAGGCGGCGCAGGTGTTGAAGCAGGAGGGCGCAACCAAAGTGGTCGCCTATTGCACGCACGCGGTGCTTTCCGGAGGCGCGATCGAGCGAATCGCCAGCTCGGACATGGACGAGCTGGTGGTTACCGATACGATTTCCCTCAGCGAGGAGGGGCGAGCGTGCCCCAAGATCCGGCAGCTGTCGGTCGCGACGCTGCTGGCGGAAACGATTTTGCGGATATTCACCGAGGAATCGGTGAGTTCGTTGTTCATCGAGTAGGTTTATCAACCCCGCCTGTGTCTGGTCGCGGACCTGGCGGAAAATGCAAAGGAGCAACAGATGAAAATCGAAATCAACGCCACCAAGCGCGAAGCGCAGGGCACGGGTGCGAGCCGCCGCCTGCGCCGCGCGGGCAAGGTTCCAGGAATCGTCTACGGTGGAGACCAGCTGCCGGTCAATATCGAGCTCGATCACAAGGACCTGCTCAAGAATCTTCACACCGAGGCATTCCACGCCTCGATTCTCACGCTCAAGCTCGACGGCGGCGCCGAGCAGGTGCTGCTGCGCACCTTCAACATGCACCCCTTCAAGGGGGAGGTGCAGCACGTCGACTTCCAGCGGGTCTCCAAGGAGAGAAAGATCAACATGAAGGTGCCGCTGCACTTCATTAACGCGGAGACGTCTCCGGGCGTTAAGCAGCAGGGCGGAGTAGCAAGCCATGTGATGAACGAACTGAGCATCGCTTGTCTGCCGGACGACCTGCCGGAATACGTGGAGATCGACATGGGAAATCTGTCGGTTGGCGACTCGATCCACGCCAAGGACATCCAGCTGCCGAAGGGTGTCGAGGCCATCCTGCACAAGGGCGAAAACCCTGTCGTAGCCTCGGTCCTGCTGCCGACGCTGATCGCCGAGGAAGAGGAGGTGCCAGCAGAGGAGGCCGCGCCGGCCGCTTCCGAGGTGCCGACTTCCGCGCAGGCGATACCGGAGAAGGCGCCCGAAGCCGCCGCGGGCGACAAGGGCGGCGAGAAGAAAGAGAAGAAATAGTTCGAGCGACGAAAGGAGCGGCAGGGACTTCGCGGTCCTTGCCGCTTTTTCTTTCTAGCCAAGCATGCCGGGCATCCGCCTAATCGTCGGCCTGGGAAATCCGGGAAAGCAGTACGAGCGCACGCGCCACAACGCGGGCTTTTGGCTCGTCGAGCGCTTCGCCGCGCGCGAGGGCATCGCGTTGAAAAGCGAGGCGAGGT
Organism: Burkholderiales bacterium; assembly: GCA_035266805.1. Classification (GTDB taxonomy): domain Bacteria; phylum Pseudomonadota; class Gammaproteobacteria; order Burkholderiales; family SG8-39; genus DAHVFK01. The sequence continues at coordinate 34,248 of DATFMS010000209.1, forward strand.
ATCACGCCTATGTCGGTCGCCACGGGCCGACCGGCGCGTGGCTGATGCTGCCGCAGACCTACATGAACGTCAGCGGAAAGGCGGTCGCCCTGCTCGCGGGATTCTTCAAGATTCCTGCAGCCGAAATCCTGGTGGCGCACGACGAGCTGGACTTCCTCCCGGGCGTCGCCAAGATGAAGCAGGGAGGCGGCGTCGCCGGGCACAACGGCCTGAAAGACATCGCGGCGCGAATCGGCGCGCTCGATTTCTGGCGTCTGCGGCTGGGTATCGGCCATCCCGGAGACAAGAGCCTGGTCGCGGACTACGTGCTGAGAAAGCCCGCCGCGGACGAGCGCGAGGCGATCGAGCTCGCGATCGACAAGTCGCTCGACGTGCTTCCCTTGTGCCTGGCGGGTGACTTGCAGGGCGCGATGCTGAAGTTGCACACAAAGGAGAAAGCTTGAGTCTCAAATGCGGCATCGTAGGGCTGCCGAACGTCGGCAAGTCCACCCTGTTCAACGCGCTGACCAAGGCCGGAATCTCGGCCGAGAACTATCCTTTCTGCACCATCGAGCCGAACGTCGGCATCGTCGAGGTGCCTGATCGTCGGATCGAGCCGCTGGTGGCCATCGCGAAGCCGCAGAAGGTGATTCCCGCGGTGGTCGAATTCGTCGACATCGCGGGCCTGGTCGCCGGTGCGTCGAAGGGCGAGGGCCTCGGCAACCAGTTCCTTGCCAACATCCGCGAGACCGACGCCATCGCACACGTCGTGCGCTGCTTCGAGGACCCGAACGTCGTGCACGTCGCTGGCAGGGTCGATCCGGTATCCGATATCGAGACCATCATCACCGAGCTCGCGCTCGCGGACCTGCAGACCGTGGAGAAGCAGCTTGCGCGCAGCGTAAAGCTCGCCAAGGCGGGGGGCGACAAGGAAGCGCAGCGCTTGGTCGCGGTGCTGGAGAAGGTGCTGACGGCGCTGAATGCGGGCCGCCCGGCACGCACGGCAGAGCTGTCAAAGGAGGAGCTGGCCGTACTTCAGCCGCTGTTCCTGCTGACAATGAAGCCGACCATGTACGTCGCGAACGTCAACGAGAACGGTTTCCGCGACAACCCCCTGCTCGAGGCGGTCGAGGCGCACGCCGTGAAGGAGGGTGCTCCGGTGGTGGCGATCTGCGCGGCGCTGGAAGCGCAGATAGCGGACATGCCGGAAGAGGACAAGAAGATCTTTCTTGCCGACATGGGGATGAAAGAGCCCGGACTGAACCGGGTCATCCGCGCGGGCTACGGCTTGATGGGGCTACAGACCTACTTCACCGTCGGGCCAAAGGAAGTGCGGGCCTGGACCATCCCGGTCGGGGCCACCGCCCCCCAGGCCGCCGGTGTGATCCACACCGACTTCGAACGCGGCTTCATCCGCGCCGAGGTGGCAGCGTACGCCGATTTTGTCGCCTGCAAGGGTGAGCAGGGCGCCAAGGAAGCCGGCAAGCTTCGAATAGAAGGCAAGGATTACGTCGTCAAGGACGGCGACGTGATGCACTTTCGGTTCAACGTCTAAGCCGGGGTCCCCGCGGACGACTCAGGGGTTACGACAGCGACTCGACCTGGCCTTTGACGACTTTGACCCGGTCGCCCGGCTTCCACTCCGGAATGCGCCAGCCTCTCACGGCACGAATCGCGCCGTCGTCCATGCGAACGCTTACTTCGTAGATCTTCGGCCGGCCGGCCGAGTCTGGCGTCCCGCTTAGCGCGCTCAGGAGCATCACGATCATTTGGTCACGGCCGCCGGAGACCGTGCTGACACCGTACTTGGGCACCTTGTTGTCAATCTCGCGCACGCGCTCGACAACCCCGCAGTACCCGCACCTGGCAACCGCTGTTGCGGTGGCGGCGGGCGCCGACTTGTGCAGCGCGGGCTCGATCTGCCCCGTCATCGCGCCGAGCGCAGCAAGGCAACCCAGCGACAGGACCGCTGCGCCCAAGGTCAGCGGCATTCGAGCAGCAGATCCTTTTCGGCGCGGTTCCATGGCGATACGCTACCGGATCGCGGCGCATATACATACGTCGTAGTTCTCGCTTCCCTCGAAATAAGTGGCGAGCACTGTCACGCCGCGGCGACTCAGCTCCCGATATGCGGCACTATTGCGCATGGCTTCAAAACGCGAAGCGTCGATCGCCTTTGACCTCGCCCGGGGCGAAGACGTCCCGCAATTGACCGAGCTGCTCGGGCTGTTGTTGGCGCAGGAAGCGGATTTCACTCCAGACCCCGAACGGCAGCGCCGCGCCCTGAACGCTATCGTCGGCGACGCGTCGGTCGGCCGCGTCTACGTCGTGCGCGACGGCGCCGAGGTGATCGCGATGGCAAGCCTGCTCTACACCGTGAGCACGGCCGAAGGCGGCAAGGCGGCGTGGCTGGAGGATCTGGTGGTGCGGCCGAATCGCCGCGGGCGAGGGATCGGCAGAATGCTGCTGGAACAGGTTGCGGCGCGCGCGCGTGCGGACGGCGTCCTGCGGCTCACCCTGCTGACCGACCCCGGCAACGAGCGCGCCCACGCGCTCTATCGCGGCCTTGGCTTCGAATTTTCCGCCATGCGGTCGATGCGCCTGAAGCTCGGCTAGTGCCTCAACGCGATACCGGAATCAAGCGTCCCGGCGCCGGCCAGACTCCGCGCCCGACCGCGCGGGCACCCTCGAATACGAGATAGCTCTGCGCACCGTAATGCGACAGGGGCCGCCTGAGCGCGAGCAGTGCGGCCGTGTCGCGCGCCGACACGACGGCGACGGGCCGCGCGTTGCCTTCTCGTCGTACGGCCCAGACCTGCGCGCTGCCGCGCCCGGCGAGTGCCTGCGGCCGCGGCGGCAGGCCCAGGCGCGCGAGCGCCGCGTCTATGTCGGCATTCAGGCCGACGAGGAGAACGGGGTCGCCGTGGTCAGAGATCTCCGCCAGCGATACCGTGCGCGCGGCATTCTCGAACAAGGCCTTCGCCAGGACCTGCGCAGCGCCTTCGACGCCGGGTCCGCTGGAGGCGAGCGCGAGCCGCGGCGCGCGCGCCAGAATCCAGCGGCGAAGAATCGGCGGCAGCTGCGCGGAATCGAGCGCGCGCCACAGGCGCAGCCCCGGATCGAGCCGCACGCCGTCCGGAAGCCGCGCCACACGCAACAGCGCGGTCTGGTGCTCGTGCTCGATTTCGATCCAGCGGGTCTGCGTGCTGGTGCCAGTAACGATCTCCACCGGCACCCGGAGCCGGTACGGCGGCGCCGCTTGGGCAAGCGCCAGCGCGAGCATCGCGGCTCCGCCCTTGATTTCGGCCTTCGCCGACTCGATGCGCAGCCGCGGCGCGCCGGCGCGCTCGATCCACTGCTCGAAGAACCACGAAAGGTCGCGCCCGGAGGCGCGCTCGAAGGCGGCCCGCAGATCGCCCCAGGCGGCGGTCTCGAAGCGCTTCGAGCGCCAGAATTCGCGCACGCCATCGCGGAAGGCTTTCTCGCCGATGAGATCGCGCAACATCAAGAACACCATCGCCGACTTGCCGTAGCCGACTGCGGCCGCGGCGCCGTGCGCGCGCGAGCGAAACTCGGCCAGCGACGGTTGTTCGCTGGAAGGCACCGCGGCATAGTCCCGCAACCAGGCGAGCCGCGCTTCGCGTGCAGCTTCGGGCGATGCCTCTTCCTTGTAAGCGTAGTCCGCCATGAAGGTGGTCAGCCCCTCGCTCCAGTTTCCGCTCGAGTAGTCGACGTAGACACCGTTGCCCCACCAGTTGTGCAGCACCTCGTGCCCCAGCGAGGTGGTGCGGATGAACGGCAGCTTGAGCACCGTCGCGCCGATATAGGTGAGGGTCGGCATGCCGAATCCCGTCGGCAGCGGGCTGGCGACGACCGAGAACGACTCGAAGGGGTAGCGGCCGATTGTCCTGCTGTAGCGCTCGATATAGCGCTGGCTGTCGTCCAGGTATGCCGCGGCGAGCGGCTCGAGGTCGGGGTAGAAGTAGGTCCGCAGGCGCAGCGGCGCCGCGTTGGGCCGCGGCACAACCCTCTCGTGTACTACGTACGGGCCGGCCATGAGCTCGATGGCGTCGGCCGGGTGGTCGAACTCGAAGCGGGCGCGGTAGCGTCCCGCAGAGATCTTTTCCTCCACCAGCCGCCCGGGGACCAATCCGCGCTGCTCGCGGGGCAAGGAAAGCCGGACGCTGTAGGTGAAAAGGCCGTCGGTGAGGGGATACCAGCCGCTCGCCGCGGGCAGGTAGCTACCCGCCGGCGAAACCATCGCCCGCGTTTCACGCAGCACCTCGCGGTAGTCGAGCGACCGGTCGAGCGCCGGCAGGGTGCCGCCGTAGTCGAGGAGCAGCGTCGCGCCGCCACTCCCCCGCACCCGCCACAAATTGAGCTCGCCGTCGCTGCCCTCGAGCTCGACCGCCGCCGGGGCGCCGCCGAGGTTTGCCGAGCGGATGACGAGCGCGCGGTTCAATTCGAAGCGGAGCTCGCCGGGAGCTTTAAGCTCCGCCGTCACCTGCAGCGCCCGCGATGCCGGGTCGAGCTGCACGTCCAGGGCAAGCTGCGCGCCGCCCGCCATCGCAAGCGGCGGCGCCAGCACGCCCGCGAGCAGCAGGGCCGTGCGCCACCCTCGAGTCATCGCTCGGGCGGGAACTTCACCACCAGGTCGATCTCCTTGCCCTCGCGCCGGATACGCATCGGCATCCAGGTGCCCGGAGGCTGCGCGCGGACCGCGCGGATCACTTCGCTCGTGCGTGCGATACCGGTGCCGGCCATCGATATGATCCGGTCGCCGGCGCGCAAACCGGCCGCTTCTGCGAGGCTGCCCGCGACCACATTGACGATGCCGACGCCGTCCTTCGTCTGCTCGATGCGTATCCCCAGGCGCGGCGGAGGCGGCGCGGAAGCCGGCAGCTTCGGCACGGCGAATACGGCGTCCGCGATGCCATCGAGCTTCGCGCAGTCGCCGCTCGCACTGACCGGCAAGAGCATGCCGATACTGTCGATGCCGAGATCGCGCAACTGGTGCGCGACGCCGCGGCCGTAGCGGATATGTCCACTGCCCATGACGCCGACGACCAGAGGCTTGTTTGCATCCCCCGGCGAGCGCACCGCGTCCGCTAGCGCCTGCGCCATGGCGCGATCCCAAGTCGTCTGCGAGTCGACGAAATGCCGGAAATCAGGGCCGAGGCGAGCGCCCTTTCCCGGATCGTCGACCTGTGGGTGGAGCTTATAGGCCTCGAACAGGTCGTCGAGATAGGCCTGCGAGGGTTTGGCGGGGCGGGTGACCCCTTCTTTCTGCGCCTCGGGTACGGCCTCCCATCCTTTGGCCGAGATCGCCTTTATCAGCTCCTGGTCGACGTTCAACGCCCGCATCGGGATGCGGTTGATGCGGGCGAAGCGAAACAGCGGCAAATACATGTCCGTGGGCCAGCCCCACACTTTCTCCCAATTCGCCTGCTCCAGCAGCTGTCGCTCCGACAGCTCGCCGGCGATCCACTTGTCCAGCACCGGCTGCGCGCGGCGCGGGAACGCCTCGAAGCCGATCACCATCCGCGGCCGCAGCAGGTGCAGAGCACCGAGCGTCGCCAGCTGCCAGGCGTGATGATCGGGATTGTCGTGCTGCTCGCCCAGCAGGACGACGTCGCGGCGCGCCACCGCCGCGATCACGTCCGCGCCCTTCGCCAGGTGCGCCGCGCCGGCGTCGGTCGCGAACCATTCCGCCGGCGCCAGGCAGTCCTGTGCCAGCGCGCTTCCCCAAACGCCGAGCGCAGCCGCTGCTATTACAAGCGCTTGCCGCAGAAAGCTCGCCACGGACAGCGAGCTACGCAACGGCGGCGGCGCGCACCGCGCGCCGGCGTTCGTTCTCGGTCAGGTGCCGCTTGCGGATACGGATCGTCTTCGGCGTCACCTCGACCAGCTCATCGTCCTCGATGAATTCGATCGCGAACTCCAGTGTCAGCCTCACTGGCGGGGTGAGGAGCACGTTTTCGTCCTTGCCGGAGGCGCGCACATTGGTCAGCTTCTTGTTCTTGATCGGGTTCACGACCAGGTCGCTGTCGCGACTGTGAATGCCCACCACCATACCCTCGTAGACCTTGTCGCCCGGGCTGACGAACAGCCTGCCCCGCTCCTGCAGGTTGAACAGCGCGTAGCCGACCGCCACGCCGTCTTCCTGCGACACCATGGCGCCGTTTCGCCGCCCCGGCATGTCGCCTTTCCACGGACCGTAGTCGTCGAACACGTGGCTGAGGATTCCGTTGCCGCGGGTAAGGTTCATGAACTCGCCCTGGAAGCCGATCAGCCCGCGCGCCGGGATGCGGTAATCCAGCCGAACACGACCGCGCCCGTCCGGCACCATGTCGACCATCTCGCCGCGGCGTCCGGCCAGCGCCTCCATCACCGGGCCCTGGTGCGTCTCCTCGACGTCGAGCGTCAGCAACTCGAAAGGCTCCTGTAGAACCCCGTCCACCGTGCGGGTGATCACTCGCGGTCGGCTGACCGCCACTTCGTAGCCCTCGCGCCGCATGTTCTCTACCAGGATCGTGAGGTGCAGCTCGCCGCGGCCCGAAACCAGGAACACGTCCGCGTCGCTCGTGTCCTCCACTCGCAGCGCAACGTTGGTAAACAGCTCGCGCATCAACCGCTCGCGGATCTGGCGGCTGGTGATGAACTTACCCTCGGTGCCCGCGAAAGGCGAGGAGTTCACCTGGAAGTTCATGGTGATCGTGGGCTCGTCGACCCGCGGCGCGGGCAGCGCGTCCGGATGATCCGGGTCGCACAAAGTGCAGCCGATGGCGAGCTCGGCAACGCCGGTAAATTGCACGATGTCGCCGGCACTCGCCGCGCTCAGCGGGACGCGCTCCAGGCCGCTGAAGCCGAACACCTGGGCAACTTTGGCGCGAAGCGGAGCCTGCCCCGGCAGCATCACCATGACTTCGCTCGCGGGCCTGAGGCGTCCGCGCCGGATGCGCCCGATACCGATGCGCCCGACGTAGCTCGAATAGTCGAGCGCTGAGATCTGAAGCTGAAGCGGTCCGTCCGCGTCCACGTCCATCGGCGCCGGGACCTTCTCCAGGATGGCCTCGAACAGGGGCCGCATGTCGTGGCCGCGTTGTGCGGATTCGAGCGACGCCCAGCCCTGCAGCGCGGAGGCGTAAACAACCGGGAAGTCGAGCTGCTGTTCGGTGGCGCCGAGCTTGTCGAACAGCTCGAAGGTGTGGTTCACGACCCAGTCAGGGCGCGCGCCGTCGCGATCGACTTTGTTCACCACCACGATCGGCCTGAGACCGAGCGCAAGCGCTTTCTTGGTCACGAACCGCGTTTGCGGCATCGGGCCTTCCACCGCGTCGACCAGCAGCAGCACGCCGTCGACCATGCCCAGCACGCGCTCGACCTCGCCGCCGAAGTCCGCGTGCCCGGGCGTGTCGACGATGTTGATGTGCACACCCGCGTAGTCGACCGCGCAATTCTTGGCGAAGATCGTTATCCCGCGCTCGCGCTCGATGTCGTTCGAATCCATCACGCGCTCGGCGATCCGCTCGTGCGCCGCGAATGCGCCGGCCTGGTGCAGCAGCTTGTCGACCAGCGTGGTCTTGCCGTGGTCGACGTGGGCGATGATGGCGATGTTGCGGATCAGGCGGGACATGGCAGGAGACGACGCAAGACGCGCATTCTAGCAGTCGGAACCTGCGCGCAGCGCGTGCGATACTCCCAGGGCCGTCAGAGCGGTCGCTTCTTCAGGAGAATCTCCATGCCTCTTCCCGCGCTGTTGCAGGGTCGCCTGAGCCTGCCGGTCGTCGGCTCGCCGTTGTTCATCGTCTCGAACCCGGAGCTCGTCATCGAGCAGTGCAAGGCGGGGATCGTCGGCTCGTTCCCGGCGCTTAACGCCCGTCCCAAGGAGCAGCTCGCGGCCTGGCTCGACCGTATCACCTCCGAGCTTGCGGCTTGTCCCCATGCGGCGCCCTACGCGGTCAACCAGATCGTGCACGTGTCCAACGACCGGCTCGGGCACGATATGGACGTATGCGAGCGGTTCCGCGTGCCGATCGTAATTACCTCGCTGCGCGCCCCGGACGAGATCGTGCCGCGCGTACACGGTTGGGGCGGGCTGGTGTTCCACGACGTGATCAACGTGCGCCATGCGCGCAGGGCGATGCAGGCAGGGGTCGACGGCCTGATCCTGGTCTGCGCCGGCGCCGGAGGGCATGCCGGCATGCTGAGCCCCTTCGCGCTGGTGCAGGAGGTCAGGCGCTTCTTCGGCGGCAC
>DATFMS010000210.1:0-3998 GCA_035266805.1 Burkholderiales bacterium
ATCTCGGCGCCGGCATCGGCGACAAGCTGCGCCTGACCACCGCGCGCGGCGGCACCGAGACCCTCACCGTGGCCGCGATCTTCGACTTCGGCAACAGGGGCGTGAACGAGCGCAACGTCTACGTCGGCCTGCGCACGGCGCAGAACCTGCTCGACCTTGCGGGCGGCGTATCGAGCATCAACGTCAAGGTCCAGGAGCCGTTCGCCGCCGAAACGATCGCCCAGACCATCCAGGGCCAGACCGGGCTGCAGGCCGACAGCTGGATCAAGACCAATGCCCAGTTCTTCACCGCGATGGCGGCGCAGAGTCTGTCGAATACCCTGATCCGGCTCTTCGTCGGGCTCACCGCGGCGCTCGGCATCGCCAGCGTGCTGGTGGTGTCGGTGGTGCAGAAATCGAAAGAGATCGGAATTCTGCGCGCGATGGGCACCACGCGCGGACAGGTGCTGCGCCTGTTCCTGCTACAGGGCGCTTTCATGGGGCTGGTCGGATCGCTGTTCGGCAGCGCGCTGGGCTGGGCCTTCCTGATGGTCTGGCGCGGCATCGCGCGCGCTCCCGACGGCACGCCGATCTTCGTCATCGCGGTCGAGCCGAAGCTGTTTCTCATCGCCGCAGCCGGCGCGACCCTGGTCGGCACGCTTGCGGCGGTGATCCCGGCGCGGCGCGCGGCGCGGCTCGACCCCGCGGTGGCGATTCGTGGCTGAAGACCGCGATACGCTGCGCCTGGAGGGGGTGCGAAAGTCGTACAACACCGGCACCCCGCTCGAGACCGAGGTCCTGCACGGCATCGATTTCGGCCTCGCGCGCGGCGAGTTCGCGGCGCTGATCGGGCCGTCGGGCTCGGGCAAGAGCACGCTGCTGAACGTCATCGGCCTGCTCGACCCGCCCAACGCGGGCAGCCTCTTCATTGAAGGCAGGGAGGCGGGAAGACTCGACGACGCGCAGACCACGCGCCTGCGCGGCCGCGCCATCGGCTTCGTGTTCCAGTACCACTACCTGCTGCCGGCGTTCACCGCGCTCGAGAACGTCATGATGCCGGTGCTCGCGGCGCGCGGCCGCCCGGACGAGGAGATGCGCGCCAGCGCGGCGGAGCTGCTCGACAAGGTGGGCCTGGCGCGCTGGCGCGACAAGAAGACGAGCGAGCTCTCGGGCGGGCAGCAGCAGCGCGTCGCGGTCGCGCGCTCGCTGGCGATGAAGCCGGCGCTGGTGCTCGCCGACGAGCCCACCGGCAACCTCGACACCAAGTCCGCGGACGGGGTGTTCGAGGCGCTGCGCGAGGTGAACCGTGACAGCGGCACCACGTTCCTGATCGTGACGCACGATCCCCGGCTCGCCCAGCGCTGCGACCGCATCATCGAGCTGGTGGACGGACGGATCGTGGCGGACCATCCCAATTCGCCGGGCGGCGGCTGATGTTGCAGAGGTGGCTTGCATGATCGACGATCTGTAAGATTCGTCCCAAGGAGGTCGTCCATGAAGAACATGTTCATTGCATTCCTTCTGGGGGTCATCCTCGGAGCGGCGGGCTACTGGTTCATGATGCAGCAGCCGGTGCAGCAGGCAGGAGAGCGTGCCAAGCAGCAGGCGTCCGAGGCCGGAAAGGCGGCCGCCGGGGCGGCCAAGGACGCCAGGCAGGCGGCGGCGGCGAAGCTCGAAGCGCTGCAGTTGCAGGCCAAGGACATCAGCGAGGAGCTCGCGCAGAAGGGTGAGGTCGTGCGGCGCAAGGCGCGCGAGGTCGGCGAAGCAGCCGTAGACGCGGCCACGGATACGCGCATCACCACCGAAGTCAAGCGCAAGCTGGTCGCCGACTCCGAGCTGTCGTCGCTCAGCATCTCGGTCAACACCACCAACGGGCGGGTGACGCTTTCGGGCACGGCTGCTTCGGCCGACCTGGTCGGCAGGGCGATGCTGCTGGCGATGGAGACTGACGGCGTGCGCGAGGTGGTGTCGACCATTCAGGTCAAGGCCGCGAAGGCGCCGCCGAAGAGCGGCTGACGCGCCCGCCTCAGCGCGCGGCGCGGCTCACGCGCCAAACGACGTTGCCCACGTCGTCGGCAACGAGCAGCGCGCCCGTACGGTCGAAGGCGACGCCGACCGGACGGCCGTGCGCGTCGCCCTTGTCGCTCAGGAATCCGCTCAGTACCTCGACCGGCTCAGCGGCCGGCTTGCCGTCCTTGAACGGGACGAAGATGACCCTGTAGCCGCTCGGTGGATTGCGGTTCCACGATCCGTGCTGGCCGACGAACGCGCCGTAACCGAAGCGCGGGCCGAGGGCGTTGTCGCCGTCGGAAAAAGCCAGACCCAGCGAGGCAGTGTGAGGGCCGAGCGCGTAGTCCGGAAAAATTGCGCGGGCCACGAGCTCGGGCCGCCGCGGCTTGACGCGCGCGTCGACGTGGCTGCCGAAGTAGCTGTAGGGCCAGCCGTAGAAGCCGCCTTCGGAGACCGAAGTCATGTAGTCCGGAACGAGGTCGCTGCCCAGCTCGTCGCGCTCGTTCACCGCGACCCACAGCGCGCCGCTGCGCGGCTCCCACGACAGCCCGTTCGGGTTGCGCAGGCCCGAGGCGTAGATGCGATGCTGGCCGCCCGGCAGGTCGATTTCCCAGATCGCCGCGCGCCCCTGTTCCTGGTCCATGCCGTTCTCGCCGACGTTGCTGTTGGAGCCCACCGTGGCATAGAGCCGCGATCCGTCACGCGCGGCGAGGAGATCCTTGGTCCAGTGGTGATTGATCGGGCCGGCGGGAAGCGCGACCAGCTTCCGCCCCGGTTCGGTGATGCGCGTCTGCCCGACGGCATAGCGAAAGCGCAGCACGGCATCGGTGTCGGCGACATAAAGGTCGTTGCCGACCAGCGCCATGCCGAACGGGGAGTTGAGACCCTCGAGAAACGGCGTCCGGATTTCCGCCGCACCGTCGCCGTCGGCGTCGCGCAGCAGGGTGATCCGGTTGGCGCTCGGCACGCCGGCGCCCGCGCGCTTCATCACCAGCCCGGCGATCCAGGCCTTGATCCCGCCTCCGGCGCCTTCGCCCTTGGGCGGCGCATTGGTCTCGGCTACCAGCACGTCGCCGTTGGGCAGCACGTGCAGCCAGCGCGGATGATCGAGCCCGCTGGCGAAAGCCGAAACCGTCAGGCCCTGTGCCGGCGCCGGCTTGCCGCCCTGCGGCCAGCCTATCGCCGGCGCGATATTGACGGTGGGCAAGAGCGTCTCGTGCGGCGGCGGCAGCACGGGCTCGGGGTCGGTGCCGGCGGAAACGGGCAGCGTCGCGGTGTCGCCGCAGGAGGCGAGAAGCGCCGTGCCGGAGAGCGCACAGGCTGCGAGGGTGGCCGAACGGATGAGTGTCATGGAACTGGTTCCTTTGTACCGGCCCGGCGCGCGCGGCGCTTTTTTCGCCTTGCACTATACTCAAGCGATGCATGCCACGCTCTCGCTAGGCGACCTGAGCGTACACCGCCTCGGCTTCGGCGCAATGCGTCTGTGCGGGCCCGACGTTTGGGGACCGCCGAAGGACCGCGCCGCCGCGCAGCGCGTGCTGCGGCGCGCGCTCGAGCTGGGGGTGGACTTCATCGACACCGCCGACAGCTACGGCCCGCACGCCGACGAGACGCTGATCGCCGAGGCGCTGCATCCCTATCCTGCAGGGCTCGTGATCGCGACCAAGGGCGGGCTGCTGCGCTCGACGCGCCACGCCTGGGATCCGGACGGACGCCCGGAGCACCTGCGGCGCGCGCTCGAAGGCAGCCTTGCGCGCCTGAAGCTCGAGCGCGTCGACCTGTACCAGTTGCACGCGCCCGACCCGAAGGTGCCGTTCGCCGAGTCGGTCGGCTGCCTGGCCGAGCTGCAGCGCGCGGGCAAGATCCGCCACCTCGGCGTGTCCAACGTTTCGGTGGCGCAGCTCGAGCAGGCGCGCCGCATTGCGCCGATCGTGTCGGTGCAGAACCGCTACAACCTCGAGGATCGCGCTGCGGACGGGGTGCTCGCCGCCTGTGCTCGGCTCGGCATC
>DATFMS010000211.1:0-5644 GCA_035266805.1 Burkholderiales bacterium
GTTATGTGAACCGAAATTACTGCGTTCGAGGCAGAGAATCTCCTTCGCCCCTTGACAGCGTTAAGCCATATCAACGTTCGGCGTGGGCCGCACGCGTCAGCGTGTCGGTTCCATGCCGTTGTTAGGCTGGCGTCTCTCGACACTTTTTAGGAACCCAAGAACATGGGGGAGCGCCAAGTCAGAACGCACGAATGCATGCGGGTGTGTGAGCCCAGGAAGGACTTCGAACTTCGCGTTTGGGATCTGGCTTGCCGTCGCCTGCGCCCTGGAGAAGGCGAAGTCCTGGTCGCCCGCGTAAAGGAAGCACGGTGTGGCGATTCGCGACAACTGGTCGATGAGCGATGGACGATTCTGCGCGGCTGCCGCTAAGGCTCGTGTATCACTGGCCAGAATCTTTGCTCTGATTTCTGGCGGAATCGGTGCATTCATAATTGACTCGAACGCGGCGACGAATGCCTCAGGATCGCTCCCGTCAACGTGCTGCAACCTGTCGTCGATATTGAATGCATCCGCGGCGGCCCCACCGGCAACGACCGCGATAAACCGCTCTGGAGCGATTGTGAGCGCGCCGAATCCAATGGCACCGCCCATCGAGTAGCCCCAATAAAGTGCCTAACGAATGCCAAGTGCGTCGAGTACCGCGAGGACATCCATGGCGCCGACCGGCCAAGCATATGCCGCGCGCTCGTGAGGTTTATCGCTTGCCCCATGGCCGCGCGCGTCAATTAGAACCAAGCGGTAGCGCGCTTTGAGCGCGTCGACGTAGCCGCATTGATACCAATGTTCTAGGTTCTGGGTGTAGCCATGTTGCAACACCAGAGGCGGCCCCTCGCCCTCGAGCCTGTAGTGAATGCGGACGCCTTGATTGTTTGCATATGGCATGGCCATTTCCTTTCTGTTCGCGGTCGCCGCCAGCCTAACTATTGATTGACCGGCATGCGATGGATGCTAGGAGCATCTATTTGTGGATGCAACCATATGGATGGGGATGGAGATATCTGCCGGCATGGATATGGCAGGGTATATGTGGCGGCAGACGGGACCAACGAATAAGGCGGCGTCGGGCTTGCGTGACGCGATCGGCAAGGCCGGGGCGGTACGGCAGGCGCCGAATGATCAGCGTTGTCGGCGGGCGTAGTGCTGTTGCGCCCAGGCGACGGTTTCGCGCGCGGCGGTGTCGGCGGGGACGGGCTGCGCGCCGAAGCGCTCGCGGTAGCGCCGGTCGTCGACGATGAACGGCTCGTCCCACTGGTAGAGCATTTCGTTCATCTCCCGGATCAGCGGCACGAACACGCCGGCCGCCTTGAGGATCGGCCTCGGCAGGCGGCCGAGCGGGATGCGCCGGCCGAGGACGTGGGCGAAGCGCTCGATCAGCTGGCGCATGCTGCCCGCGGGCTGGCAGGGCAGCATCCAGGCGCGGCCGAGAACGTCGTCGGACGCGCTGCCGAGCTGCGCCAGCGCGGCGGCGACGTCGGGGATGTAGTGGTAGGTGTGCACCGCGTCGGGGTCGACCGGCGAACGGGCTTTCTTGCCGGCCAGCACGGGCTTCCAGAAGAAGTCGCCCAGGTAGGTGAGCGTGCCGCGCGGCCCGTAGTAGTCCGAGGCGCGGCCGCTCACCGCGCGCACCTGGCCCTTGTTGTGCGCCTCGAGCAGCCGCTCGGCGACGCGGGCGCGGATCTCGCCCTTCCGGCTGCACGGGTTCAGCGGCGTGTCTTCGTTCATCGGCCGCCCGCCGCTGCGGCCCAGCATGTACAGGTTGTCGAGCACCACCAGGCGCGCGCGCGCGCCGCCCGCCGCCGCGATCAGGTTGTCCATCGTGCGCGGAACGACCTCGGCCCACAGCGCCGAGTCGTAGGCCGGGTTCATGCAGTGGTAGATGACGCTCGCGCCCTCGCAGGCGCGGGCGCAGAAGCCGGGGTCGAGCGCATCGCCCGGCACCAGCTCGGCGCCGGGCGCGATCTCGCCGTGCGAGCGCCGCACCACGCGCACCCGCTGCCCCTGCTCGACCAGCTTCATCGCGAGGGGCGTTCCGACTTGTCCGGCGCCGAAGATTACGTGCATCGGCCCCCTATGGTGCCACCGACACGCCGCGAACGCCATGCCTGGCGATCGCCTGCGCCACCAGCCCGCTGACTTTGACGTGGGCGGCGAACTCGCGCAGGAAGGCGGCGCCGGCGTCGCGCCCGATCGGGGTGCCGATCGCCTGCTGCACGGCGGTGAAGCGGCCTTCGAGGATGCGCGAGCCGGGCAGCTTCCCGGCATCGGCGACCAGCCGCGCCTTGAGACCGGCGAGCACCTCCAGGCCGTCGGCGACGAAACGCTCGTAGGACGCGTCGATACCCGGCGTGCGCACCAGCGTGGCGTGCTTGAGCGTGCGGGTCAGGTATAGGTCGTAGGCGCTCTTCTCGGCCGCGGCGATGCGCACGCCGGTGCGGTCGACCTCGGCCAGGCTGCGAATCGGCGAGCCGGCGGGCACCAGGTAGGTGGCCTCGATCTCGAGGTAGGCCGGGCTGAAGGCGATTTCCTTCGCCCGCTGCGGCTCGGCGGCGAGGAAGGCCACGTCCCAGGCGCCCTCGCGCACCGCCTCGGCCAGCTTGCCGGCGCGGTCGAACTGCACGAACTCGAGCGCCAGGCCGCTCACCCGCCCGAGCTCACGCGCCAGGTCGGGCACGATGCCGTAGGGCTGGCCGCTTTTCGGGTCCTTGTTCACCAGCAGGAAGTTCTGCATGTTGAGTCCGACGCGCAGCGTGCCGCTCGGCGCCAGCTCGGCGCGCGCGGCGGGAGTGATTTGGAGGCTCATCGCCGCGCTCCTAGAGCTGGTGCTGCGGGTTGACGCGTTCCATCTTGCTCGAGAGCCGGTTGAGCGCGCTGACGTAGGCCTTGGCCGAGGCAACGATGACGTCGGTGTCGGCGCCGACGCCGTTCACCACCCGGCCGCCCTTTGCCAGCCGCACCGTCACTTCGCCCTGCGACTCGGTGCCCTGGGTCACCGCGTTGACCGAGTACAGCAGCAGCTCGGCGCCGCTCTTGGCCACGCTCTCGATCGCCTTGAAAGTGGCGTCGACCGGGCCGTCGCCCTGCGCCTCGGCCTTTCGCTCCTTGCCCGCCTCCGACAGTACCACCGTGGCGTGCGGCCGCTCGCCCATGCCGCTGGCCTGGTTCATGGTCACCAGGCCCCAGTGCTCCTCGTTCGCCGCGCCGGCCTCCTGCGCCACCAGCGCCTGCAGGTCCTCGTCGAATATGTCGGCCTTCTTGTCGGCCAGGTCCTTGAAGCGCTGGAAGGCCTTGTTGTAGGCGTCCTCGGAATCGAGCTCGATGCCGATCTCCTTCAGGCGCTGCTTGAACGCGCTGCGGCCCGAGAGCTTGCCGAGCACGATCTTGTTGGTGCTCCAGCCGACGTCCTCGGCGGTCATGATCTCGTAGGTCTGGCGCGCCTTGATCACCCCGTCCTGGTGGATGCCGGAAGCGTGCGCAAAGGCGTTCGCCCCCACCACCGCCTTGTTCGGCTGCACCACGAAGCCGGTGATCTGGCTCACCAGGCGCGAGGTCGGCACGATCTGCGTCGCGTCGAGGCGAGTGGCGAGATGGAAGAAGTCACTGCGGGTGCGCACCGCCATCACCACTTCCTCGAGCGAGGTGTTGCCGGCGCGCTCGCCCAGGCCGTTGATGGTGCACTCGATCTGGCGCGCGCCGCCGATCATCACCGCGGCGAGCGAGTTCGCCACCGCCATGCCGAGGTCGTTGTGGCAGTGCACGCTCCACACCGCCTTGTCGGAATTCGGAACTCTCTCTCTGAGATTCTTTATAAATTCTCCAAATTGCTGGGGTACCGCGTAGCCCACGGTGTCGGGGATGTTGATCGTGGTGGCGCCCTCCTTGATCACCGCCTCGAGCACGCGGCACAGGAAGTCCGGCTCCGAGCGGCTGGCGTCCTCGGGCGAGAACTCGACGTCGGAGCAGGCGTTCTTGGCGTAACGCACCGACAGCCGCGCCTGCTCGAGCACCTGCTCCGGGCTCATGCGCAGCTTCTTCTCCATGTGGATCGGGCTGGTGGCGATGAAGGTGTGCACGCGCCAGGACTTGGCCCCTTTCAGGGCGTCGATGCCGCGCTGGATGTCGCGGTCGTTGGCGCGGCACAGCCCGGCCACGGTCGAGTCCTTGACCATGTTGGCGATCGCCTGCACCGCCTCGAAGTCGCCGTTCGAGGAGGCCGGGAAGCCGGCCTCGATCACGTCCACCTTCATGCGCTCCAGGGCCTTGGCGATGCGCAGCTTCTCGTCCTTGGTCATCGAGGCGCCGGGGCTCTGCTCGCCGTCGCGCATGGTGGTGTCGAAGATGATCAGGTTTGTGTTGCCGCTCATGGTGCGCTCCTTGGGTGCGAATGTACGAATGCCTATCCGCCGCGAAGGGCGGGAGGGGGTACTGCCTGAAGGGGGGTTTTAGTTTGTGCGCGCGAGGCGCAGCAGCAGACCGGCCAGCAGAAGCGCTGCGCCGGAAAGGAGAAGCTCGAGCCGGAGGGTCGGACTCATGGCAGGCAATATAACGCGGCCCCGGGGCGCGCGCAAGCCTTCAGCCCGGCTTGCCGTCCAGGCGCGGCTGCGCCAGGCGCGGCGCGTAGACGGCGAAGTAGACCACGAAAGCGGCGCTCCACAGCGCCGCGGAGGCGACCACCAGCGGCAGGTAGGCCGTGAGCATGAGCGCCGCGGCGACGCGCAGCACCGCGGCGGCGAGCACCAGCACGTAGGCCGCGGTCTCGGCCCGGCCCGCCACCAGCGGCCGCGCGGTGTGGCCGAGCGCGGTGCGCGTGATCATGCCGACGATGGTGCCCGACACCGCGCCGACGGCGAAGGCGTGCAGCGCGGCGGCGCCGATCACGATGCCGAACGCCGCCAGCCCGAGCAGCACGAAGCCGAGCGGGATCCAGGCCTGCGACAGGTGCAGGATCCACAGGATCGGGCGCCCGCGCGTGGCGAGCGGCGCCCAGCCGGCTTGGCGCGCGGCGTGCAGCGCCGCGGCAGCGAAAGCGGGCGCCGCGGCGAGCCAGCCGTCGAGCCCGGCCAGCACGCAGGCGAAAGCGAGCACCGAGAGCGCCAGCGCGGCGCGGTCGAGCGCCGCCGAGCGGCGAATCTTCGCCTGCGGCAGCGCGCTGGCGGTGAACGCCGGCACCACCCGCCCCGCCATCACGATCAGCAGGATCACGATCAGGTAAAGCGAAGCCTGCACCGCGAGCGACGCAGGCACTTCGATCAGGCCCAGGGTCGAGAGGTGGAAGCAGGCGTTCGCCAGCCCGAGCGCGGCGAGCAGCGCCGGGACGAAGTAATTGCGCGTGTTGCGCGCGCCGACGATCACGCGCGCCAGCACCGCCGCGACCACGAAGGGAAACGCGCCGTCGACCAGGGCGGCGAGCCAGCCCGGCCCGGCGAGCATCAGCACCCGCGCGGCGAGCCAGTGCCCCGCCAGCAGCGCGAGCGGCAGCCCCGAGGGCGTCGGCCGCCCGGTCCAGACGCGGGCCGCGGTGAGCAGGAAGCCGGCGATCACCGCCAGCGCGAAGCCGAACACCATTTCGTGCTGATGCCAGGCGAATCCATCGAGGTAGCCCGCGGGCCAGCCGTGGCCGGCGAGGTCGGCGACCCAGGCCGGCACC
>DATFMS010000212.1:0-2373 GCA_035266805.1 Burkholderiales bacterium
TCAGACTGCTCCGCGGTGCATGCGTGGATCACTCGAGCCCGGCCTTGCGCATGCCTTCGAGGAAATGCGGCATCGCCCGCTGCGTATAGGGA
Organism: Burkholderiales bacterium; assembly: GCA_035266805.1. Classification (GTDB taxonomy): domain Bacteria; phylum Pseudomonadota; class Gammaproteobacteria; order Burkholderiales; family SG8-39; genus DAHVFK01. Next base: position 93 of record DATFMS010000212.1, read on the forward strand.
ACGTACTGTTCGATCCAGGAAATCGATACATTGGGCTGTACCTCACACAGTCGCTTCATCGCTTGGCGCGTCTCCTCCTTCCGGCCGGCCTGCGCCAAGCTGGCGCAAAGAATGCGGTGCGCGGCGCTGAAGCCGGGCCGTTCCCGAATGGCTCTGCGGCCCCACCCGACGGCCTCGTCATAGCGATGCGCGTAGTAACAAGCGACACAGGTTCCGGAATAGAAGAACGCCTTCAGCGGATCGTAGGGGCTCATGCGGAGCGCCTGCTGGAAATAGCGGATCGCCTCCTCCGACTGGCCATCAAAGACCAGCGCCCAGCCGAGATAGCCAAAGGCCGTGGCAAAGTTCGGGTTTAGGTCCAAGGCGCGCATGTATTCGCGCACCGCCTCGTCGGTCTGCCGCTCGGTGAAGGCGAGGTATCCCAAGGCGAGATGGGCCCAGGGATCCTCGTCGTCCAGTCGCGCCGCGCGGTGTGCCAGTTCGGCTGCGTAGTGATACAGTTCGCGCATGTACTCGCGCACCGCTTCGTCGCTTTGCCGCCCGGCGGACGCGAGATAAGCCAAGGCGAGGCGTCCCCAGGGATCCTCGTCGTCCAACCGTGCCGCGCGGCGCGCCAGCTCGGCCGTATAATGATAATCGTGGCTTTCCAGAAGCCAGCCGACGTGCCCGGACACCAGGATGGCAAAACCGAGTAGGCCGTGAGCCGGCCCGTAGTCCGGATATTTCGCAACCGCCTGCCGAAGAATCGCAATCGCCGTTTCGCTTTCCTCGGTGGTCATGCGGCCATAGTGGGTCATCGCGCGCGCGACCAATTCCCATGCCCCGAGATCCTCCGGCGACCGGCTTTGCGCCCGCGTACCCTCGACGGCCATCAATTTCGGCTCGATCGTTGCCGTGACTTTCTGGGTGATGTCGTCCTGCAGCTCGAAGATATCGGTGAGCTCGCGATCGTAATGCTCGGCCCAGTGGTGGGCGCCGCTCACCGCGTCGACAAGTTCGGCCGTGATCCGCAGGCGATTGCCCGCCTTTCGCACGCTTCCTTCCAGGACGTAGCGTACGCCGAGTTCGCGTCCGACCTGCTTTACGTCGATGGTCCGCCCCTTGTAGACGAAGCTCGAATGACGCGCGATGACCAGGAACCACCGCAGCCGCGAAAGGGCGGTGATGATGTCCTCGGTAATGCCATCGCTGAAGTAGTCCTGCTCGGGATCGCCGCTCAGGTTCAGAAAGGGCAGCACCGCGATCGACGGCTTCTCCTGCGGCGGCGCGTCACGCCCGTCTGCGCCGATGGTCCCCTCCATTGCCGGAGAGGGGCCGTTCGGCTGCCTCGATGGGCAGGGCCGCGCCAACCGGATCTCGTCGATCAGGGCCTGCGTCTCGGGGCTGGGCTCGATCTGAAGCTCGTTCCGCAGAAGCTCTGCGCAGGTCTGATACTGTTTGATCGCGAGGCTGGCCTGACCCTTCTGCGCGTAGTGCCGCATCAGGGCACGATGCGCAGCCTCCTGCAGCGGATCGAGCTCCAGGAGACGCTTTGCCGTTTCCATCCGCGATCGGTCGGAGCTGTCGCCTGAGCGGTCTCCCAGCAATCGCGTGTAGGCGTCCACAACCAAGTCGTGGGTTCGCTCTTGCTCATTCCGCACGAATTCCTGAAAGGCCGGATCGCCGATCCGGACTCCTTCCAGAAGCGGCCCCCGATAGAGGGCGACGGCGGCATAAAGGGCGTTCGTGGATCCCTCGGCGACGAGCCTCTGAAGGCTATCGACGTCACTCTCGACCGCCTTCGGATCTAGGCTCAGCCCACCGTCGTCGACAACGAGGGGACAAGGGTCGAGCCTGCCGAGCTCCCGACGAAGAGCCCAAATGGCCTGGCGCAGGCTGCCGCGGGCCTGACTCTCTGCGCGCTCGCTCCACAGCAGCGCCATCAGCCTTTCGCGCGACAGCACCACTCCCGGCCGCAGTGCGAGGTACGCAAGCAGCAAGGTCGCCTTGCTGCCCGCGATGTCGACCCTTCGGCCGGTTGCGTCGCGAGCTCGGAAGCCGCCGAGCAGCGCCAGGCGCAGCGACTTCATCGGAGTCCTCCTCGCTACAGGAACCGAAACCACATTTTTTTCACTTTTCCAAAATTTAACGCCGAATTAACGGCCGTCGCAACGTTCACCGGCTGTTTGGTAACGCCGCTCCGAACGACCAGCGCACGCCCTCTCCCTAAACTGCCGACTCATGGCAAAAGGAAGGAGGGCTAACCTATGAACCGCTGGACGCTGATAATCACGGCTCTCTT
>DATFMS010000213.1:0-3235 GCA_035266805.1 Burkholderiales bacterium
GCTCAAGCTGATGTCGCCCATGTCGGCCGAGGCGACCGTGGTGCGCAACTACGTCGAGACGCTCGTCAACCTGCCGTGGCGCAAGAAGTCGAAGATCTCCAAGGACATCAAGGCGGCGCAGGAGATTCTCGACCGCGACCATTACGGGCTGGAGAAGGTCAAGGAGCGCATCGTCGAGTACCTCGCGGTGCAGAGCCGGGTCGACAAGATGAAGGCGCCGATCCTGTGCCTGGTCGGCCCTCCGGGGGTGGGCAAGACCTCGCTCGGGCAGTCGATCGCCAGGGCGACCAACCGCAAATTCGTTCGCATGTCGCTCGGCGGCGTACGTGACGAAGCCGAGATCCGCGGCCATCGCCGCACCTATATCGGCTCGATGCCGGGCAAGATCCTGCAGAACATGACCAAGGCAGGGGTGAGGAACCCGCTGTTCCTGCTCGACGAGGTCGACAAGATGGGCATGGACTGGCGCGGCGACCCGTCGTCGGCGCTGCTCGAGGTGCTCGACCCGGAGCAGAACCACACCTTCGTCGACCATTACGTCGAGGTCGAGTACGACCTGTCGGAGATCATGTTCGTCGCCACGGCGAACACGCTCAACATCCCGCCGGCGCTGGCCGACAGGATGGAGGTCATCCGGCTCTCGGGCTACACGGAGGACGAGAAGCTCAATATCGCGATCAAGTACCTGCTGCCCAAGCAGATGACGAGCAACGGGCTCAAGGAAGGCGAGCTCTTGGTGAGCGAGGCGGCGATCCGCGACGCGATCCGCTACTACAGCCGCGAGGCCGGGGTGCGGAGTCTTGAGCGCGACATCTCCAAGATCTGCCGCAAGGCGGTCAAGGAGCTGATGACCGAGAAGAAGGACCGGCGCATCACGGTCACGCCCAAGAACCTGAACAAGTACCTCGGGGTGCGCAAGTACAGCTTCGGCATGGCCGAGAAGGAGAACCAGGTCGGGCAGGTCACGGGGCTGGCGTGGACCGAGGTCGGAGGCGAGCTGCTGACGATCGAGACCGTGGTGCTGCCCGGCAAGGGCAAGACCATCACCACCGGCAAACTCGGCGACGTGATGCAGGAGTCGATCCAGGCGGCGCTGTCGGTGGTGCGCAACCGCTCGCGCAGGCTGGGCGTGCCGGAGGACTTCTACCAGAAGAACGACATCCACATCCACCTGCCCGAGGGCGCGACGCCGAAGGACGGCCCGAGCGCCGGCATCGGCATCGTCACGGCGATGGTCTCGGTACTCACCGGCATCCCGGTGCGCGCCGACGTCGCCATGACCGGCGAGATCACGCTGCGCGGCGAGGTGCTGCAGATCGGCGGCCTGAAGGAGAAGCTGCTGGCGGCGCACCGGGGCGGGATCAAGAAGGTCCTGATCCCGGAAGAGAACGTCAAGGACCTGGCCGACATTCCCGAGAACATCAAGGGCCGGCTGGAGATCGTGCCGGTGAAGTGGATCGACAAGGTGCTGGAAATCGCCCTCGAGCGCGAGCCTGAGCCGCTGCCCGAACAGGTGGTGGCGCCGCTGCCGGCCGGCGACGAGGACAAGAAGAGCGGTTCCAGTCTGACAACGCATTGAGAGAGGAGGTGTCAGTGAACAAGGCGGAGATGATCGACCACATCGCGCAGGCGGCGGAAATCTCGAAATCGGGCGCGGAACGCGCGGTAGATGCGATGGTTGCCGCGATCAAGGCAAGCCTGAAGAAGGGCGACATGGTCACCCTGGTGGGCTTCGGCAGCTTCTATGTCAGCGAGCGCGCTGCGCGCACCGGCCGCAATCCGCGCACGGGCGAGGCGCTGGAGATCCGCGCCAGCCGCGTGCCGAAGTTCCGCGCTGGCAAAGCCCTGAAGGATGCGATAAACTAGCGCGCTTTTCGCGGGGGCCATACGCTCCGCACGGGTGGTGGTCGGAGGGGTGCTTAGCTCAGTGGTAGAGCGTCGCCCTTACAAGGCGAATGTCGGGAGTTCGACCCTCTCAGCACCCACCAGCGATGGAGTGGTAGTTCAGTTGGTTAGAATACCGGCCTGTCACGCCGGGGGTCGCGGGTTCGAGTCCCGTCCACTCCGCCAGACTTTCTGAAAGGGCGAACTCCAGTTCGCCCTTTTTTACATCCGGCCAGCCATGTTCAGATTCGTCGAAAAACAAAAGCTCCTGATCCAGATCCTGCTGGGCGGCATCGCGCTCACATTCGCCACCTGGGGCATCCAGTCGTACACCCAGTTCCGCAGCGAGAACGACGCGGTCGCGACCGTCGACGGGCTGAAGATCACCCAGCGCGAGTACGACGAGGCGCTGCAGCGGCAGCAGCAGCGGCTGCGCCAGATGTTCGGCGACCGTCTCGATCTCGACGCGCTCGACACGCCGCAATCGAGGCGCGCGCTGCTCGACAGCATGATCGACAATCGCCTGGTTGCCGCCACCGCGGCCAAGGCGAGGCTGATGGTCTCCGACGACGCGCTGCGCGAGGCGATCCTCGGCATAGCGGCGTTCCAGGAGAACGGGCGCTTCTCCAAACCGGCCTACGAGGCGGTGCTGCGCTCGCAGGGCATGACGCCGCAGAGCTTCGAGGCCAGCATGCGCTACGAGCTCACTCTGCAGCAGGTTTCGAGCGCGGTTGCCGATGGCGCCATCGCGTCGCGCACCGTCGCGGAGCGCCTGGCGGGCCTGCTGGAGGAAAAGCGCGAAGTGTCCGAAGCGCTGGTGCCGGCGAAGCAGTTCCTGCCGCAGGTGAAACTGGGCCCGAACGCCGCCAAGGACTATTACAATTCGCATCCGGCCGAATTCCGCACCCCCGAGCGGGTGCGCGCCCAGTACGTGGTGCTCTCGGGCGACGCGCTCGCGGCGGCGCAGCCGGTTACCGAAGCGGAGCTGAAGCAGGCCTACGCCGCGCACGCCAGCCGCTACAAGACCGACGAGCAGCGGCGCGCGAGCCACATCCTGATCCAGGTCGAGTCCGACGCCAAGCCGGAGGCGCGCGAGGCGGCGCGCAAGAAGGCCGAAGAGATCCTGAGCGAGGTGCGCAAGTCACCGGACCGGTTCGCCGAGCTGGCGAAGAAATACTCGCAGGACCCGGGCTCGGCGGAGAAGGGCGGCGACCTGGGATACTTCGACCGCGGAATGATGGTCAAGCCGTTCGCCGACGCCGTGTTCGCGCTCGGCAAGGTCGGCGACATCAGCGGCGTGGTCAAGAGCGACTACGGCTACCACATCATCAAGCTCACCGGGATCCAGCCC
>DATFMS010000214.1:0-41139 GCA_035266805.1 Burkholderiales bacterium
TTCCAGCGTTCCTGTACTACGCCACCATTTATTTCATGGTTCACCTGGAGGCGGAGAAGCACGGCTTGCACAAGATTCCACGGGCCCAGCTGCCAAGCTTCCGCGAGGTCCTCAAACGCGGCTGGCATCTCATGCTGCCGCTCGTGGTTCTGATCGGCCTGCTTGCGTACGGCTTCAGCGCAATGCTGGCGGGGTTCTGGGCAATCGTCAGCGTGGTCGGGCTGAGCTTCGTCAACAAGAGCACGCGCATCAGCTCGGTGGATCTGTTCTCCGCGCTGGAAGAAGGCGTGCGCAGCACGGTGCCGGTGACCATCGCCTGCGCCTGCGCCGGCATCATCATCGGCTCGGTATTCGTCTCCGGCCTCGGGCTGAAGTTCACCCAGTCGGTGATCGACCTGTCCGGCGGCAGCCTGCTTGCCCTGCTGTTTCTCACCGCCGCGGCCTCGATCGTGCTGGGAATGGGCCTTACGACGACGGCCGTCTATATCACCCTGGCCGCCCTCATCATCCCGGCGCTCGAGCGCATGGACGTGGTGCCGATGGCAGCGCACCTGTTCGCGTTTTATTTCGGCGTGGTGTCTTCCATTACGCCGCCGGTGGCGCTCGCGGCCTTCGCCGCCGCGGCGATCGCGGGCAGTCCGCCCATGGCCACGGCATTCGAGGCGTCCAAGGTCGGCATTGCAAAATACCTGGTGCCGTTCATTTTCATCTACAACCCGTCGCTCCTGTTCGTGGGCCCTCTCTGGTTGACCGCTTTTTCGACGGTCACCGCCCTGGCGGGTGTCTGGGCACTGTCCGCGGCAATTGAGGGATGGTTGCACGGACGGCTCGGGTTGGCGACGCGAGTAGCGATGCTCGGTTCCGCGGTCGTGCTGCTCTACCCGCCGCAGCTCAGCTTCATGGGGCTTTCCGGCTACGCCGCGACGATCGTGGGAGCCACCTGTGTGGGCGGCATTTACCTGATGCGTATCCGCTCGCGGGAAGCTCTCGCCGCGGTAGGGGGCCAGCAGTGAAGCTCAGGGAGATTTTTCTCGGCAAGCCGATTCATTGGCTACCCTGGCCGATCATCGCCGCGCTGATGGTGTGGATGAATTCGGTGCATTTCCACATCCTGCGATTCAATATGTACGCACTGTCGCTGCTCGCCATATCCGCCGCAGTGGTGGCGTTTGTTCTTCTGACCTCGAAACGCGACGAGCAGGTCACGCGCGAGCCCTTCGCGGAGCACCGCGAGGGAGCGGGCACCGGCACGGAGGATTAGCCGTTACGCTGCAACGTGCGGGTCGTGCCAGCCGCCGGCCGAGCCGACGATGGATGCCGCCTCGGCGGGTCCCCAGGAGCCCGGCTGGTACGCGTGTAGCGGCGACGCCTGGGCAATGATCGGGTCGACGATGCGCCAGGCCGCTTCCACCTCGTCCTGGCGCGCGAACAGCATCTGGTCCCCGTTCATCGCGGCGCTCAGCAGAAGGTCATAGGGCTCGGCTTGCAGCTTCGGGTCGCGGCGTGCATAGAGCTCGACGTTCGCCGTGGCGCCGCGTCCGCCCGAGGCGAGCACTGTCGCGCCAAGCGCGATCTCGACATTGGGCCCCATGCGGAAGCGGAAGTGGTTCGGTGCGCCGGTGTCGAACGCGCGCCCCGAGAAGGTGCGCTGCGGCGGAGGCTTGAGCGTGACCAGGACCTCGGTCGCGGTCACCGGCAGGCACTTGCCGGCGCGGACGTAGAACGGCACGTCCTGCCAGCGCCACGAATCCAGCTCCAGGCGCAGCGCGGCGAAGGTCTCGACCTGCGAATCTGGCGCAACGCCGCCCTCATCGCGGTAGCCGCGGTACTGTCCGCGTACTACACGGTCGGCCGCGGGCGGACGGATTGATTTCAGCACGCGTGCCTTTTCGTCGCGGAAGGCCTCCATGTCCGGGCCGACCGGCGGTTCCATGGCCAGCAGCGCAACGATCTGCAGCAGATGATTCTGCACCACGTCGCGAATCGCTCCGGCTTCTTCGTAGAACTTGCCGCGGCCGGCGATGCCGAATTCCTCGGCCATCGTCACCTCGACGCGCTCGATGTAGTTTCGGTTCCAGATCGGTTCCAGGAACGAATTGCCGAAGCGGAAGTAGAGGATGTTCTGCACCGTCTCCTTGCCGAGGAAGTGGTCGATGCGGAAGATCGACTCTTCGCCGAACGCCGCATGCAGCGTCCGGCTGAGGGCCTGCGCGGACGCGAGGCTGCGGCCGAAGGGTTTCTCCAGCACGACGCGCGCGCCGCTCGCGCAGCCGGAAGCAGCGAGCCCTTCCACCACTGCGGGAAACAGGCTCGGCGCGATGGCGAGGTAATGTACGGGGGACCGCGCGGCCCCGAGCGCCTGGCGCAGGCGCTTGAAGGTGTCGGCTTCGACGTAGTTTCCGGGGACGTAACGGATCAGCTCGGCAAGCTTGCCGAATGCCGCGGGATCGAGCACGCCGTCCTGCGTTGTGATGCTCTCCCGTGCGCGCGCGATCAGCCGTTCCCTGCTCCAACCCTCGCGCGCGACGCCGACCACCGGCACGTTGAGGCGCTCCGCCTTCGCCATGGCGTGCAGGGCGGGGAATATCTTCTTGAACGCGAGATCGCCGGTGATGCCGAACAGCACCAGCGCATCGGCCTGTTGCATGCCCCTCCTTCAGGCGGGCGTTCAGACCACCCGGGTCAGCACCGGCTTGCCTGCAAAATGCCGGCGCAGGTTTTCGACCTGCAGATCGCCCATCGCGCCGCGCGTCTCGTTGGTGGCGCTGCCGACGTGGGGAAGGATCACCGCGTTGTCGAGCGCGAAGAACGCGGGCGAGATGTTGGGCTCGTTGGCGAAGACGTCCAGCCCCGCGCCGGCGATCCGCTCCCGCTGCAGGTAATCGAGCAGCACCGGCTCGTCGACCACGGAGCCGCGCGCGATGTTGACCACGTAGCCCTTCGGCCCGAGCGCGTCGAGCACCTTGGCGCCGACCAGTGCCTTGGTTTCGCTGCCGCCTGGAGTGGCGACCATCAGCACATCCGAGTTCCTCGCCAGCGCCACCGCATCGCCATCGTAGGCATAGGCAACGTCCTTCTCGTTGCGGTTGTGGTACCGGATCTTCATGCCGAAGGCGAGCGCTCGACCTGCGATCGCCTCGCCGATGCGACCCAGACCGAGCACGCCCATGGTCTTGCCGCCGAGCGAGGTCGTCTTTTCGTAATCGCCGCGCGTCGCCCAGTAGCCGGCGCGCAGATACGCTTCCGACTGCGGCAACTTGCGCATGACGTTGAGCGTCAAGGCCATCGCCGTGTCGGCCACGCAGTCGTTCAGCACGTCGGGCGTATTGGTGACGATGACACCGCGCTTCTTCGCCGCCGCGAGGTCGATTGCGTCGACGCCGACGCCGAAGTTGGAGATCAGCTCGAGCTTCGGCAGCGCGTCCATCAGCTTGGCGTCGGCGCCCGCGGCACCGAAAGTCGCGAGCGCGCGCACACTCGGCGCGAGTTGCTTGAGGAATGCATCGCGGTCGGTGGCCTCGTACAGCTTGTGGCAGACGAACTCCTTCTCGAGGATCGCCTGCGTCGGCGGGAAGATGCGGGTGGTAAGGACGATTTCGGGTTTCATGTCTGTCTTTCTCAGTGCTTGAATTTCTCGGCCAGCGCCTCGGCGCCGCGCGCCAGGATGCCGACGTCGGCGCCCACCGCGCAGAACAGGCACCCGGCGCCGATCATGCGCCTGGCGTCGGCCTCGACCGGCGACAGGTAGCCCGGCGCCTTGCCCGCCTTGCGGATGCGGCGCATCGCCTCCTCGATGAGCGGCATGACCGCCGGGTTGGCGGTCTCGCCCGGGTAGCCCATCGAGGCGTGCAGGTCGGCGGGGCCGATGAAAACGCCGTCGACGCCGTCGACCGCGCAGATCGCCTCGAGCTGATCGAGCGCGGGTTTGGTCTCGACCTGCACCAACAGGCAAAGTTCCTCCTGCGCGCGCTTGGCATAGTCCTTGACCCGCCCGAAGCGCGAGGCGCGCGTGGTGCCGGCCACGCCGCGCACCCCCGCCGGCGGGTAGCGCGTCGCCGCGACCGCGGCCTTCGCTTCTTCCGCGTTGCAGACGTAGGGCACGAGCAGCGACTGGGCGCCGATGTCGAGCACGCGCTTGATCGTCACCATGTCGTTCCATGGCACGCGCACGATCGGCGTGGTCGGGTAGGGCGCGGCCGCCTGCAGCTGCGTCAGCAGGCTCTCGAGGTCGTTGGGCGAGTGCTCGCTGTCGAGCAGGATCCAGTCGAAGCCGGCGCCGGCGATCACTTCGACGCTGTAGCTCGAGGACAGGCTCGACCAGAGGCCGATCTGCGTCCCACCGGGCTTGAGCGCACGCTTGAACTCGTTTCTTGGCAGATCCATGCTCATCCCCGGGACAAAGAGCTCGATTATCCGGCAACCGCGGCGCCCGGTGCGTCCTGTTTCGGTATGCGCCGGTTCATGATCGCGAACCAAAGCGGCGGTACCAGCGCGAGCGGGACCATGGCAGCGTAGCCGGCCGGCAGCTTGGGCGTGCGTGGCCGGTGCTGCAGGTCCTGGTAGGGCCGCGCCGGATTGAGATGGTGGTCCGCGTGGCGCTGCAGATGGATGAGGAAGATGTTGGTCAACGCCTGGTCGGCGTCCCAGGCATGGCGCTCGGTGACGCGCTCGTAGCGCCCATCGGCCAGCCGCGCGCGGCGAAGGCCGTAGTGCTCGACGTAGTTCACCGCTTCCAGCAGCAGCACCGCCATCGCGCTCTGGACGAAGAAGAAAAGCACCGCGAGCGGCCCGAAGGCTGCGCCGAGCGCTCCCGCGGACGCGAGCGACAGCAGCGCGTATACGAGCATCCGCCCGCGTGTGCGCTCGATCGACCATGCGTGCAGGTAGCTGCCCGCCAGCGTGCGCGGCAGAAAGGCCCAGAAGCTCTCGCCGAAGCGAGCGCTGGCCGGGTCGTCGGGTGTGGCGACGCGCGCATGGTGGCCGCGGTTGTGCTCGAGGTAGAAGTGGCCGTAGCAGACGGTCACCAGCAGCAGCTGCGCGAGCAGGCGATCGAACAGGGAGCGGCCGTGGCCGAGCTCGTGCGCGATGGTGATTCCCTGCGCGCCCGTGACCACCCCGACCGAGAGCGCGAGCCCGAGCGCCTGCGCGGGCGACAGCTCACCGCGTGCAAAGACTGCCGCGCCCCAGACGATCAGCGCGAGCTGGAGCGGAACGTAGGCGTACAGAATCGCACGGTAATAGCCGTTGCGCAGGCGCTGCCCGGAATCCCGCAGCGGCTCGTTCGAGAGGTCCTTGCCGACCAGCCAGTCGAGAAGGGGGATCACCATGAACGAAACGACGAAGGTGTAGTAGTTCGCCTGCTGCAGATAGCCCACCAGCGGCATGCTCGACAGCAGCAGCGCCAGCAAAAAGCGCGCAGGTCTGAGTTCGCGCAGCATCGGCTCTTCAGTGGATCTCGGGCTCGGGGGTGGGCGCGGCGCCTTCGAGGAAGTCGAAGTCGCAGCCCTGGTCGGCCTGGCCGATGTGTTGCGAAAACACGGCGCCGTAGCCGCGCTCGAACTTGCGCGGCGGCTGTTTCCATGCCGCCCGGCGTTGCTGCAGCTCGGCTGCGGGGATCTTGTGATCGAGCGTGCGGCGCTCGACGTCGAGCTCGATCGGGTCGCCGTTCTCGACCAGCGCCAGCGGCCCGCCGACGAAGGATTCGGGCGCCACGTGCAGCACGCAGGTGCCGTAGCTGGTGCCACTCATACGCGCGTCCGAGACCCGCACCATGTCCTTCACGCCCTGTTTGAGCAGCTTCTTCGGTACCGGCAGCATGCCCCATTCCGGCATCCCCGGGCCGCCGAGCGGACCGCCGTTCTTCAGCACCAGCACCGAGTCGGCGTCGACCTCGAGGTCGTCGCGGTCGATGCGCGCGGCCATGTCGTTGTAGTCCTCGAATACCACCGCGCGCCCGCTGTGCCTGAGAAGATGCGGGCTCGCCGCGCTCGCCTTGATCACCGCACCGTCGGGCGCCAGGTTGCCGCGCAGCACGACGATGCCGCCGGCGGCCTTGAGGGGATTGGCGCGCGGGCGAATGACCTCGGGGTTCTGGATCGCGCCACCGGCGAGGTTCTCGCCCAGGGTGGCGCCGTTCACGGTCCGCGCGTCCAGCCTCAGCAGGTCCTTCACCTCGGCGAGCATCGCGCGCAGCCCGCCGGCGTAATAGAAGTCCTCCATCAGGTACTCGGCGCCCGAGGGCCGGATGTTGGCGAGCACCGGGGTGCGGGCCGAGATCTCGTTGAAGCGCTCGAGCGGCAGCTTGAGGCCCGCGCGCCCGGCCATCGCCACCAGGTGGACGATCGCGTTGGTCGAGCCGCCGAGCGCCATCAGGGTGGTGATCGCGTTGTCGAACGCTTCGGCGGTGAGGATGTCGCGCGGCTTCACGTCCTGCCAAACCATCTCGACGATGCGCCGCCCGCTCAGGCTCGCCATGCGCGAGTGGTTGGCGTCGACCGCCGGGATCGAGGCGGCGCCGGGCAGGGTCAGGCCGAGGCTCTCGGCGAGCGACATCATGGTCGCCGCCGTCCCCATGGTCATGCAGGTGCCGGCCGAGCGCGCGATGCCGTCCTCGATCTCCTGCCAGTCGCGCTCGGTGATGCGGCCCGCGCGCAGTTCGTCCCAGTATTTCCAGGTATCGGAGCCCGAGCCGAGCGTTTTGCCGCGCCAGTGGCCCCTCAGCATCGGGCCGGCGGGCATGTAGATCGCGGGGATGTTCATGCTGGTGGCGCCCATGATCAGCGCGGGCGTTGTCTTGTCGCAGCCGCCCATCAGCACGGCGCCGTCGGCGGGGTAGGAGCGCAGCAGCTCCTCGGTTTCCATGGCGAGGAAGTTGCGGTACATCATCGTGGTCGGCTTCTGCATCGTCTCCGCAAGCGCCATAGCCGGCATCTCGAGCGGAAAGCCGCCCGCCTGCCACACCCCGCGTTTGACTTCCTCGACCCGCTGCTTGAAGTGAGTGTGGCAATGGTTGATGTCCGACCAGGTGTTGATGATCGCGATCACCGGCTTGCCCTGGTAGTCGCTGCGGTCGTAGCCCATCTGCGCCGTGCGCGAGCGGTGGCCGAACGAGCGCAGGTCCTTGACGCCGTACCAGCGGTGGCTGCGCAGCTCTTCGGGCTTCTTTTTCATGGCGAGGCTTCCTCCGTTCGGCATTGTAAACACGACCCTGCGGGACGGGTGGCCGCAGGGTACACTTTGCGCCCCTCTTCCCGTACCGTTTTGACAACATGGCCGAATCCCACGTTTTCCAAGCTCAGCCGCTCGAGCGCGCGATCGCCGCCATCGTCGCCGCCGGCGGCAGCGAACCGCGCGAGGCGCAGCTCGTCGCCGCCAACCTGGTGATGGCCAACCTGAGCGGACACGACTCGCACGGCGTCGGCATGATCCCGCGCTACGTCGATTCGCTGAAGGAGGGCGGACTGCAGCCGAACCGCCATCCGCAGATGAAGTTCGACGGCGGCGCGCTGCTCGCGCTCGACGGGCAGGCGGGCTACGGCCAGGTCATCGGCATGGAAGCGACCGAGATGGCGATCGCGCGCGCCAAGCAGCACGGCGCGTGCGTGATGGCGCTCGCCAACGCGCACCATCTGTGCCGCATCGGACAATGGGCCGAGCAGGCGGTCGCCCAAGGGCTGGTGTCGATCAGCTTCGTCAACGTCATTTCGCGCCCTATCGTCGCACCCTACGGCGGCAGCGACGCGCGCTTCGGCACCAATCCCTGCACCATCGGCATCCCGCTCGCGGGCCAGCCGCCGATGATTCTCGACATGGCCACCAGCGCGGTGGCGCAGGGCAAGATCCGCGTCGCGCACAACAAGGGGGTCGAAGTCGCGCCGGGATTGCTGATCGACGACAAGGGCAACCCGACCGTCGACCCGCGCTACGGCGTGATCGAGCCGCTGGGAGCGCTGACCACCATGGGGCTGCACAAGGGCTACGGCCTCGCGGTGGCCTGCGAGTTGCTGGGCGGAGCGCTCTCGGGCGGCGGCACGCAGCGCACCGGCGAGCGCAGCAAGAAGCGCGTATTGAACGGCATGCTTTCGATCCTCATCGATCCCGCCCGGCTCGGAACCGGCGATTTCTTCGGCAACGAGGCGGCGGCGTTCGTCGACTGGGTCAAGCAGTCGCCGCCGGGGGCGGGCTTCGACAAGGTGCGCATCGCCGGTGACCCCGAGCGCGAAACGCGCGTCAAGCGCAGTCGCGACGGTATAGAAGTCGATGCCACCACGTGGAAGGAGATCCTGGCTGCCAGCGAGAAGGTCGGCGTCGCCGCCGCGGCCACTGACGCCGCCGCGCGCGGCTAGCCGCGCGCCAGGTCGGTCGCGCGCGCGATGAGCGCCCTGTCGCCGCGCAGCTTGAACTTGGCGACGCGATGGGTGGCGGTCTGCGGCAGTGAGTCGACGAAGGCGACGTAGCGCGGCACCTTGATCGGCGCCAGGCGCTGCGCGCACCAGGCGGCGATCTCGCGCTCGCTGACGGCGGCACCGGGCTTGCGTACCACCGCCAGCAGAATTTCGTCCTCACCCAGCTCGGACGGCACCGGGATCGCGGCGCACTGCACCACCGCCGGGTGGTCACCCGCGACGCGGTCGATTTCGGCGCCGGAGATGTTCTCGCCGCGCCGGCGAATGATGTCCTTTTTGCGCGCGACGAAGTAGTAGTAGCCGTCGGCGTCGCGCCTGACCAGGTCTCCGGTGGCGAACCAGCCGTCGTGCATCGCGGCCGCGGTCTGCTCGGGGTCCTTGTAGTAACCCTGCATCAGGATCGGGGTGCGAACCCACAGCTCACCGTCGGCGCCGTCCGGGAGGTCGCGGCCGTCGTCGTCGACCACGCGCAATTCGGCGAACATCACCCGGGGGTCCGGGTGCACCGCCGCCTTGCCCATGCTGAGCGGCCTCTTCTCGCCGTCGAACGGATTGTTGCAGGCCCCGGGTACCTCGGTCATGCCGTAGCCTTCGATCAGCATCGGCACGCCGAACTCTTCGCGGAAGGTTCGCTCCAGATCCGGGGTGATCGGCGCGCCGTAGATGACGCGCAGCCTGTGCCCGGGGTCGAACTCGCTGCGCGGACGGCGGGCGAGGATGTTGCCAACCGCGGCGATGATGTTGACCTGCGTGGCGCCGGTCGCGGCAGCGGTGTTCCAGAACTGCGATGCGGAGAACTTCGGTACCAGCACAACGCTTGCGCCGGCGGCGAATGTTCCGGCGATGGTGTAGAACAGCGCGTTGATGTGGAACATGGGCAGAATGCACATCAGGCAGTCGTCGGGCTGCAGCCACATGCGTGCAAGGAAGCCTTCGCCCGCCATGACGAAGCTGCGCTGGCTGTGCATCACGCCCTTGGGGAAGCCGGTGGTGCCCGAGGTGTAGAGCATCAGGCAGGTCGCCTCTGGCTGTGGCTCGGGCGGCAGCGCGAGCGCGGGCGCTTCCGCGATCAGGTCGCCGAAGCGCGGCACGCCCTCGCATTCGCCTTCGAGCATGAAGAACCAGGCCGCGGGCGCCAGTGGCCGTGCCGCCTCGCGCGCCGTGTCGAGCGCCGCGGGCACGGCGGCGATTGCGCGCACGCCGGCGTGCTGCAGGATGTAGCCCGCCTCTTGGGGGCCGAATTCAGGATTGACCGGGACCAAGATCGCGCCGAGGCGCGCAAGCGCGAACAGCAGCACGACGTAATCGGCGCTGTTGGTCGCCATGGCGCCGACGCGGTCGCCCGGGCCGATGCCGCGCGCCGCTAGCGCGCACCCCGCCGCCTCGACGCGGCGCGCGAAGTCCGCATAGCTCGTTTCCCGTCCGTCGTACCAGAGCAGGGTGCGCGCCGCGTCGTCGCGCGCGCGGCTGGCGAGCAGCCCGGCCAGGGTGTAGCCGTGCGGGGGATGGCGCTGCAGGACGGCGAGCGGCGGCTGCATATCGCCGCGCAAGGTAGCACGGCGTCGCCCGGCCGGCCGCGATTCTCCCGTCACTCCTAAGAAGTCACTTCTAGTCGGATTTATAACTGCATGAATAATAATGCAATTTTTCTTCAAGATTTCATGTTGTAATTTCGCTCTAAGTCTTTGTCTCATTGAGAAAAATTCCCTGTCATGCGCTTGACCTGCAGATTTCTTTACCCTACAGTGGGAAAAGGTAGAAAAAAGTGGCGAAATGCGGAGTTCGGCACTTCGCTCGCACTTCGCCGAGGAAAAACGGGCCATGGGCGGAACATTTCACGGGGCAACCGTCATCACGCTGGACGCGAAGGGCCGCCTGGCTATCCCGACGCGCCATCGTGAGGCGCTGCTCGAGGGCGCCAGCGCACTGGTGCTCACGGCACACCCGGAAGGCTGCGTGCTGATCTATCCCGAGGCCGCTTGGGAGCCCGTGCGCGCCAAGGTCGAGACTTTCCCGAGCTTCAATTCGCAGGCCAGCTGGTGGAAGCGGCTGCTGCTCGGCATGGAGGAGCATGTCGCGCCGGACGGCTCGGGTCGCGTGCTGCTGCCGGCGGCCCTGCGGCTGCACGCCAAGCTCGAACGCGAGGCGATGATGGTCGGCCAGGGCGGCTATTTCGAGCTCTGGGACAGCGGCGTGTGGAGCGCCAAGCTCGCCAGCGCGCTGTCCGGCACCGGTGCGCCGCCGCCGGGTATGGAGGGCTTCTCGCTGTGACGGCGGGAGCGGACGATGGGCGCCCAGACGCTCACGCATCGCGCCGTGCTCCTGTCCGAGGCCATCGAGGCGCTTGCTTTGCGGCCGGACGGGGTCTACCTCGACGGCACTTTCGGCCGCGGCGGCCACAGTCGCGCCATTCTCGAGCGGCTCGGCCCGGCCGGGCGCCTGATCGCGATCGATCGCGATCCGCAGGCAGTTGCGGCTGCGCAGGCGATCGCCGATCCACGCTTCCGAGTCTGGCACGCGCGCATGAGCGAACTGTCTGCCGTGCTCGAGGCGGCGGGCGTGCCGCTGGCGCACGGAATGTTGTTCGACCTGGGCATGTCGTCGCCGCAGCTCGAGGATCCCGCGCGCGGGTTTTCGTTCCGCGCCGACGGGCCGCTCGACATGCGCATGGACACCAGCCGCGGCGAAACAGCGGCGCAATGGCTCGCAAGGGCGACTGAGCAGGAAATCAGGGAGGGGATAGGGGACTATGGCGAAGAACGGTTTGCTAAACAGATTGCAAAGGCGCTTGTTGCTGCTCGCGAACGCGAACCCGTCGTCCGCACCAAGCAACTTGCCGATATCGTGGGTGCGGCGGTCCGCACACGGGAGCCGGGCCAGGATCCGGCGACGCGCACCTTTCAAGCTCTACGGATTCTCGTCAATCGGGAGCTTCAGGAAGTGTCGCTGATGCTGCCACAGGCGTTGGCGCAGCTTGCGCCGGGTGGACGGCTGGCGGTGATCAGCTTCCATTCCCTCGAGGACCGCAACGTCAAGCGCTTCATGCGTGCGGCCTCGCGCGCCGAACTGCCGCGGGATTTGCCCCTCCGCGCCAGCGAAATGCCACAAATGCCGTTGAGAATCGTCGGCCGTGCCATCCGTGCCTCGGCTGCCGAAATCGCGGCGAATCCGCGCGCGCGCAGCGCAACGCTGCGCGTCGCCGAGCGCACGGGCGCGCCTGTCGACCCGTCGCTCCTCAACCGAATCGAGCCCGACGCGTGGCGAAGCTGAACCTTCTCCTCCTCCTGGTTCTCGTCGTCTGCGCGCTCGGGCTCGTCACCTCGCAGCACAAGGCGCGCAAGCTGTTTTCCGATCTCGATCGGGAACAGCAGCGCGAGCGTCAGCTCGACATCGTCTACGGTCAGCTGCAGCTCGAAGCGAGCACCTGGAGCCTGCACGCGCGCGTGGGCAAGATCGCCGCCGGCACGCTCGGCATGCACGTGCCGGACCCGCGCCGCGTAGTCGTGGTCACGCGCCCTGCGGAGGCGAAGCGGTGAGCCTTGCGGCGGCCCCCGCGCTGGTCCGCCTGCCGGTGTGGCGGGCGCGCTTCGTCCTCGCTGCGTTCATGCTCGTCTTTGCCGTGCTCGTCGGGCGCTCGGTGTACCTGCAGGCGATGAAGACCGGGTTCCTGCAGGAAAAGGGGGAGGCGCGCTATTCGCGCGTGATGGAGGTGCCGGCCACCCGCGGGCGCATCCTCGACCGCAACGGCGAGGCGCTCGCGGTTTCGACGCCGGTGAAGTCGATTTGGGTCATCCCGGACGACGTCAAGGCAAGCCGAGAGCAGAAAAAGCGGCTCGCCGCCTTGCTCGGACTCGAGCGGCGCGAGCTCAACAGGAAGCTCGCCGAGACCTCGCGCGACTTCGTCTACCTCAAGCGGCAGATTTCGCCCGATACCGCGGCCAAGGTGGAGGCGCTCGGCATTCCCGGCGTCTATCAGCAGCGCGAGTACAGGCGCTACTACCCGGGGGGCGAAGTGACCGCTCACCTGGTCGGATTCACCGGCGTCGACGACGCGGGCCAGGAGGGTATCGAGCTCGCCTTTCAGTCCAGCCTCGCCGGCCAACCCGGCAGCCGGCGCGTGATCAAGGACCGCCTCGGCCGCATCGTCGAGGACGTCGAATCGATTCGCGCCGCGCAGGACGGCCGCGACCTGACCTTGTCGATCGACAGCAAGATTCAGAGCCTTGCCTACAGCGCGCTCAGGAACGCGGTCGCCCTGCACGGGGCCAAGGCCGGGGCGATCGTGGCGCTGGACGTGCGCACCGGCGAGGTGCTCGCGCTCGCCAACGTTCCCTCGTACAACCCGAACAACCGTTCGCATCTCAGCGGGGCGCAGCTGCGCAATCGGGCGCTCACCGACAGCTTTGAGCCGGGCTCGACGCTCAAGCCCTTCACCATCGCCGTCGCGCTCGAGCACCACCGCATCTCGCCCTCGACGCGGATGCAGACCGCGCCGGGCAAGCTGACCATCGGCAGCTACACCATCCACGACGCGCACCCCGAGTCGACGCTGAGCGTGGCGCAGGTGATTCAGAAATCCTCCAACGTGGGCGCGGCGAAGATCGCGCTGGAGCTGCCGCGCCAGCAGATGTGGAACATGTTCGAGCGGGTCGGCTTCGGCGCGCCGCCCCAGCTCCGGTTTCCGGGCGAGGCGAGCGGCAAGGTGCGCCCGTGGCAGACCTGGCGCCCGATCGAGCAGGCGACGATGGCCTACGGCCACGGCATTTCGGTGAGCCTGCTGCAGCTGGCGCATGCCTACACCGTGTTCGCGCGCGACGGAGTGCTCGTGCCGCTGACGCTGGTGCGCACCGGCGCCCCGGCGCATGGCGTGCGCGTCATTTCGAGACGCACTGCGCGCGAAGTCCGCGACATGCTCGAGCTCGCGGTGCAGCCGGGAGGCACCGGGCCGCGCGCCCGCATCGTGGGCTGGCGCGTCGCGGGCAAGACGGGCACCGCGCACAAGCAGGAAAACGGCGGCTATGCGGCGCACAAGTACATCGCATCGTTCGTCGGCTTCGCGCCCGCGTCGAACCCGCGCATGTTGATCGCGGTCATGATCGACGAGCCGGCCGGCAGCGAGTACTACGGCGGCCTGGTGGCAGCGCCGGTGTTTGCGCAGGTGATGCAGGGGGCCCTGCGCATGATCAACGTGCCGCACGACGCGCCGCTCGAGCCCCTCGAGCTGCCCGGCAAGGGCGACGACGCCAAGGAGGGAACGTGATTCGCGAACTGCTCCTGGCCTTGGTCGAGAGGATATGGCTGTGCAACGGATGCTGGGCGGGCGGGTGGGTACTACGACAGTCGACGTGTTCGGGCATCTCGCCAAACAGGGCGCGATGATCGAGCGGCTCGCCTCGGACAGCCGCGTCTGCGCGCCTGGGGTGGCGTTCTTCGCCTATCCGGGCGAGGCCGCGGACGGCCGCAACTTCATCGCCGACGCGCTGCGGCGCGGTGCGGCGGCCGTGGTGTGGGAGGCCGAAGGCTTCGCCTGGGACGCGGACTGGCGCGTGCCGAACCTGGGCGTCAGCGGCCTCAAGCGCGAGGCCGGCGCGCTGGCGCACGCGTTCTACGGCCGGCCGTCGGAGTCGATGTGGGTCTGCGGCGTGACCGGGACCAACGGCAAGACCTCGTGCACGCAATGGATCGCCGCCTTGCTGGCCGCCGAGGGCACTCGCGCGGGCGTGATCGGCACGCTCGGCAGCGGCTTTCCCGACGAGCTCTCGGCGCTCGGAAATACCACGCCCGACGCGCTCGAGCTGCATCGGGTGCTGGCCGAATTGAAGCGCGAGGGTGCCATGGCCGCTGCCATGGAAGTGTCCTCGCACGGCCTTGCGCAAGGCAGGGTCAACAGCGTCGCCTTCGATTGTGCGCTGTTCACCAACCTGTCGCATGACCATCTCGATTACCACGGATCGATGGACGCCTACGGCCAGGCGAAGGCCATGTTGTTCGACATGCCGGGCCTGCAGTCCGCGGTTCTCAATCTCGACGACATCCTCGGCGTCCAGCTTGCGCAGCGACTCGCCACGCGCGGCCAGCGCACGATCGGCTACGCGCTTTCGCTTTCGGCTTTGGCGCCCGGCGTGGTGAGTGAATTCGTCGCGGCGCGCGAGGTTTCGGTGGACGACGACGGAATGAACGTGTCGCTTGTCTCCAGTTGGGGCGACGCGGAGGCGCGCATCAATCAGCTCGGTCGTTTCAACGTCTCCAACGCGCTCGGCGTGCTGGGGTGCCTGCTCGCCTACGGCGTCGCCTTCGAGCGCGCGGTCGAGCTGCTCGGCGCTCTGCCGCCCGTGTCCGGGCGCATGCAGCGCGTCACCGGCGCCGG
This sequence comes from Burkholderiales bacterium, assembly GCA_035266805.1. Classification (GTDB taxonomy): domain Bacteria; phylum Pseudomonadota; class Gammaproteobacteria; order Burkholderiales; family SG8-39; genus DAHVFK01. The sequence continues at coordinate 14,773 of DATFMS010000214.1, forward strand.
CAAGCCGCTGGTGGTGGTCGACTACGCGCACACGCCAGATGCGCTGGAGAAGGTACTGCAAGCGCTGCGGCCGGTGGCAAACGCCCGTGGCGGCGCCCTGGTCGCGGTCTTCGGCGCGGGCGGCGATCGCGATCCGGCCAAGCGGCCGTTGATGGGCGAGGTCGGCTCGAGGCTCGCCGACCGCCTGCTGCTGACCTCCGACAATCCGCGCAGCGAGGACCCCGATGCGATTCTGGCTGCGATTTGTGCCGGTGTGTCCGCCGGCTACGCGCTCGAGCGCGACCGCGCCGCGGCGATCGCGCGCGCGATCGGCGAAGCATCCGCCGCCGACGTAGTCCTGATCGCCGGCAAGGGGCACGAGGCGTATCAGGAGATTGCCGGCGAGCGCCTGCCGTTCTCCGACGTCAGCGCAGCCGAGTCGGCGCTTGCGCGATGGAGCGCGCCGTGATGCGCCTTGCCGAGGCCGTGCAGTTGCTGGGCGCGCGCCGCGTTGGCGCCGACACCGGCTTCAGCGCCGTGTCGACCGACAGCCGCACCCTCGCGGGCGGCGAGCTGTTCGTCGCGCTGCGCGGCGAGCGCTTCGACGGCCACGCCTTTCTCGGCGCCGCCAGGGCGGCCGGCGCCGCGGCGGCGATGGTCGACGAGCAGTACTCCGGCGCGGCGCCGCTGCCGCTGATCGCCGTGCCGGACACCCGGCGCGGCCTCGGCGAGCTGGCGCAGCACTGGCGCGCGCGTTTCTCGCCCGTGCTGGTGGCGCTCACCGGCTCCAACGGCAAGACCACCACCAAGGAGATGCTGGCCGCGATCCTGCGCCGTCACGGCGGCGATCAGAGCGTGCTCGCCACCACGGGCAACCTGAACAACGATATCGGTGTCCCGCTGACCTTGCTGCGCTTGCGGGGGACGCACCGCTACTGCGCAATCGAGCTCGGCATGAATCACAAGGGCGAGATCGCCTATCTGGCCGGGCTGGCACGGCCGACGATCGCGCTGGTGAACAACGCGCAGCGCGAGCACCTGGAATTCATGGGCTCGGTGGAGGAGGTCGCGGCGGAGAATGCCAGCGTGTACGCCGCCCTGCCCGCCGACGGCATCGCGGTGGTGAACGCGGACGATTCGCACGCAGCGCTGTTCCGCCGCGCGGCGCGCGGACGGCGGGTAATCGATTTCGGGCTCGAGGCGCCGGCCATGATCGGCGGCGGCTATGCCCTCAAGCCGCTCGCGAGCGAGCTGCACCTGCGCACGCCGGCCGGGGAAGCGAACGCCACGCTCGCCATCCCGGGGCTGCACAACGTGCGCAACGCGCTCGCGGCATCGGCCTGCGCGCACGCGGCCGGCGTGCCCGCCGCGACGATCGCCGCGGGGCTCGCCGTCTTTCATCCCTACACCGGGCGACTGCAGGTCAAGCGCGCGGCCTCCGGCGCGACCGTGATCGACGACAGCTACAACGCCAACCCGGATTCGGTGCGCGCGGCAATCGACGTGCTGGCGGCGGCCGGCGGCCGGACCGTGCTGGTGCTCGGCGACATGGGGGAGGTCGGCGATATGGGGCCTGATTTCCACCTCGAGGTCGGGCGCTACGCCCGCGAACGCGGCATCGGGGCGCTGTACGCGCTGGGCGAAATGACGGCGCACGCGACCGCGGGTTTCGGCCGCGGCGCGCGGCATTTCGCCTCGATGGACGAGCTGATCGGGGCCACGCGGGCGGCGGCCGGCGCCGGCGCAACCGTGCTGATAAAGGGCTCGCGCTTCATGCGCATGGAACGCGCCGTCTCGGCGCTCACCGGCGCGCCGGTGAGCGAAGGAGCGCACTGATGCTGCTCGAGATCGCGCATTGGCTGGCCAAGGACGTGCGGCTGTTCAACGTCTTCAACTACATCACGCTGCGCGCGGTGTTTGCCTGCCTCACCGCGCTTGCGATCTCGCTGGTGCTCGGCCCGCTCGTAATCCGCAGGCTGACGACCTACAAGATCGGCCAGTCGGTGCGCGACGACGGGCCCAAGTCGCACCTCACCAAGGCCGGCACGCCGACCATGGGCGGCGCGCTGATCCTTCTCTCGATCGGGATCACCACGCTGCTGTGGGGCGACCTGTCCAACGCCTTCCTCTGGGTCGTGCTGCTGGTCACCATGGCATTCGGTGCGATCGGCTGGATCGACGACTACCGCAAGGTGGTGCATCGAAACCCGAAGGGATTGTCGGCCAAGTCGAAATTCTTCTGGCAGTCGATGATCGGGCTCGGCGCCGCGTTCGCGCTGGCCTGGCTTGCGCGCGGCACGCCGGCGCTGACCGAGCTGATCGTGCCGTTCTTCAAGCACGTTGCCTATCCGCTCGGCGCGGCGGGGTTCGTGATCCTGGCCTACTTCGTGATCGTCGGCTCATCGAACGCCGTCAATCTGACCGACGGGCTCGACGGCCTCGCGATCATGCCGACCGTGCTGGTCGGCAGCGCGCTCGGCATCTTCGCCTACGTCGCCGGCCACGTCGGCTTCTCGAAATACCTTGGCTTGCCGCACATCCCGGGGGCGGGCGAGCTGACCGTGTTCTGCGGCGCGCTCGCCGGCGCGGGGCTCGGCTTCCTGTGGTTCAACGCCTATCCGGCGGAAGTGTTCATGGGCGACGTCGGCGCGCTCGCGCTCGGCGCGGCGCTCGGCACCATCGCCGTGATCGTGCGCCAGGAAGTCGTGCTGTTCATCATGGGCGGCGTATTCGTCGCCGAGACGCTCTCGGTGATGATTCAGGTGCTGTACTTCAAGGCGAGCGGGGGCAAGCGCGTGTTTCGCATGGCGCCGCTGCACCACCACTACGAGCTCGAGGGCTGGAAGGAGAGCCAGGTCGTGGTGCGGTTCTGGATCATCACCATGATGCTGGTCCTGTTCGGTCTTTCGACCCTGAAGCTGCGGTGACCATGTCGACCCGCCAGCCGCTCTTCAGTCTGCTTCCCCGCCCGCGCCCGATGGCGCTGGCGGGCAGGCGCGTGCTGGTGCTCGGCCTCGGCGATACCGGGCTCGCGGTTGCGAACTGGGTGATGCGGCAGGGCGCCAGCGCGCGGGTCGCCGACACGCGGCAGGCGCCGCCGCGGGCGCCGGACCTCGAGTCCGCCGATCTGGTGACCGGGCCATTCGACGCGCGCCTGCTGAAGGGAATCGACCTCTTGTGCATCAGCCCCGGCCTCGCACTGTCCGAGCCCGTGGTGCAGGACGCGCTCGCGCGCGGCATTCCGCTGGTGAGCGAGATCGAGCTGTTCGCCTGGCACCTGCGCGCGGTCGGCAATCCCGGACGCGTCGTCGCGGTGACCGGCACCAACGGCAAGACCACGGTCAGCGCGCTCGCCGGCCATCTCCTGCGCACGGCCGGCTTCGATTGCGAGGTTGCCGGGAACATCGGTCCCGCGGCGCTCGAGGCGCTGATGCGGCGTCTGGACGCCGCGCAGCTGCCCGCGGTGTGGGTGCTCGAGCTCTCCAGCTACCAGCTCGAGACGACCTGGTCGCTTGCGCCCGACGCGGCGACGGTGCTCAACCTGTCCGAGGATCACCTCGACCGCTATGCCGACCTGGCCGAGTACGGCGCGGCCAAGGCGCGCGTATTCCAGGGCCACGGGGTGCAGGTGCTGAACCGCGACGACCCGCGTTCGGCGGCGCTCGCGCTGCCGGGCCGGGCACGCATCAGCTTCGGCCTCGATGCGCCGCCCCGAGAGGAGGATTTCGGAATCGTGTCGGTCGACGGCCGCAAGTGGCTGGCGCAGGGCCACAGCGCCCTGATCGAGGCCGACGCGCTGCCGATCCACGGCTGGCACAACGCGGCCAATGCGCTCGCCGCTGCCGCGCTCGCGCGCGCCGTAGGCGCCGGCCACGGGCCGATCGGCGAGGGGCTGCACACGTTCAAGGGCCTGCCGCACCGCCTGCAGCAGGTGGCGCTGCGCGACGGTGTGGCCTGGTACGACGATTCCAAGGGCACCAATGTCGGCGCCACGATCGCCGCGCTGCGCGGCCTCGCCCGCAGCGTGGTGCTGATCGCCGGCGGCGACGGCAAGGGACAGGACTTTGCGCCGCTGGCGGCAGCAGTGGCTGCGCACGCACGCAGCGTGCTGTTGATCGGGCGCGACGCGCCGCTCATCGCGCGCGCGCTCGAGCCGAGCGGCGTGCCGCTCGAGCTGTGTGCCTCGCTCGAGCAGGCGGTCGAGCGAGCCGCGGCCTGCGCGCAACCGGGTCAGGCGGTGCTGCTGTCGCCCGCCTGCGCGAGCTTCGACATGTTCCGCGACTACCGCCACCGCGGCGAGGCGTTCGCTGCGGCGGTACGGGGGTTGGCGCATGGCTAGCTACGTCTTCGCCCAGGGCACGCCGATGGCGGAGTACGACCGCTCGCTTGCCTGGGCTGGGCTGCTGCTCGCGGCGGGCGGCCTGGTGATGGTGTATTCGGCTTCGATCGAAATCGCCGCCACGAGCCGCTATACGGGCGACAACTCGGCCTACTTCCTGGTGCGCCAGGCGATCTTCCTCGCCGCGGCGCTGTTCGCGGCGACGGTCGTGTTCATGGTTCCGGTGCGACTGTGGCAGAAGGCGGCGCCATGGCTGTTCGTCGCCGGCGTGCTGCTGCTGGTACTGGTGTTGGTGCCGGGGATCGGGCGCGAGGTGAACGGCGCGCGCCGCTGGCTCGACCTGCGCGCGTTCAACATCCAGCCCTCGGAGCTGATGAAGCTGGGCGCGGTGCTCTACGCGGCGGACTACACGGTGCGCAAGCACGCGGTGCTCAAGAGCTTCAAGAAGGGCCTGCTGCCGATGCTAGGCGTGATGCTGCTGGTGTCCTGGCTGCTGCTGCGAGAGCCCGACTTCGGCGCTTTCGTCGTCATCGCGATAACCACCTTCGGCATGATCTTCCTCGGCGGCATGAACGGCCGCCACTTCGCGCTTCTGGTGGTCATGCTGGCGGTCGGGTTCGCCGGACTGGTGCTGTCTTCGCCGTATCGAATGCACCGCATCTTCGGCTTCATGGACCCGTGGAACGACGCTTTCGGCACCGGCTACCAGCTGTCGCACGCGCTTATCGCCTTCGGCCGCGGCGAGTGGTTCGGGGTCGGACTCGGCGCCAGCGTCGAGAAGCTGCACTACCTGCCCGAGGCGCACACCGACTTCCTGCTCGCGGTGATCGCCGAGGAGCTCGGCTTCGTCGGTGTCGCGGTGGTGATCGGCTTGTTCGGCTGGGTCGTGTTTCGTGCCTTCGTGATCGGCCGCCAGGCGGCGCTGCGCGAGCGTCACTTCGCCGCCCTCGCGGCGCAGGGCATCGGCGTGTGGATCGGCTTCCAGGCGGTCATCAACATGGGCGTCAACATGGGGCTGCTGCCTACCAAGGGGCTGACGCTGCCGCTGATGAGCTTCGGCGGCACCGGCGTGGTAGTGAACTTCGTCGCCTTGGCGATCCTGCTGCGCATCGACTGGGAAAACCGCCAGCTTGCGCGGGGGCTGCCGGCTTGAGCCGCGTGGTCATGATCATGGCGGGCGGCACCGGGGGGCATATCTTCCCCGGGCTCGCGGTCGCCGATTGCATGCGCGCCGCGGGGTGGGAAGTGGTCTGGATGGGTGCCAGGACCGGCATGGAGGCGCGCATCGTGCCGTCGCGCGGCTACCGCATGGCGTGGATCCGCGCCCGCGCGCTGCGCGGCAAGGGCCTGCTCGCCAAGCTGCTGCTTCCCGCCAACCTGCTGTGGTCGTTCTGGGAAAGCGGTCGCGCCGTGTTCCGGGTGCGCCCCGACGTGGTGCTCGGCATGGGCGGCTACGTCGCCTTTCCCGGCGGCATGATGGCGTCGCTGCTGGCGCGGCCGCTCGCGGTGCACGAGCAGAACGCGATCGCCGGGCTCGCCAACCGCGTGCTCGCCGCGGTCGCGGACAAGGTAATGGTCGCCTTTCCCGGCGCGCTGAGGAAGGCCGAGTGGACCGGAAACCCGGTCCGCGCCGAGATCGCGGGCATCGCGGCGCCGGAAGAGCGTTTCACCGGGCGCAGCGGGCCTCTCAGGCTGCTGGTGGTCGGCGGCAGCCTCGGCGCGCAGGCGCTGAACGAGGCCGTCCCGAGGGCGCTCGCGCTCCTGCGCCGGGAGGAGCGGCCGCAGGTGGTGCACCAGGCGGGGGAGAAGCATCTCGACGCGCTGCGCGCGAACTACGCGGCGGCCGGCGTGGCGGGCGAGCTGCTGGCGTTCATCGACGACATGGCGCAGCGCTACGCCGAATCCGACCTGGTGCTGTGCCGCGCCGGCGCGACCACGGTCGCCGAGCTGTCCGCGGGCGGCGTGGCGAGCATCCTGGTGCCGTTCCCCCACGCGGTGGACGACCACCAGAGCGCGAACGCGGCGTTCCTGGCCGAGCGCGGCGCCGCGATCCTGCTGCCGCAACCCGAGATGACGCCGGACCGGCTCGCCGCGCTGTTGCGCTCGCTCGATCGTGCGCGGTTACTCGACATGGCGCGCAAGGCGCGTGCCCTGGGCAAGCCCGACGCGGCGCGCATGGTCGCCGAGCGCTGCATGGCGCTGGCGGAAGGGGGCGCAGCGTGAAGCACAAGGTGCGGCGCATCCATTTCGTCGGTATCGGCGGTTCCGGCATGAGCGGCATCGCCGAAGTGCTGCTCAACCTCGGCTACCAGGTGAGCGGGTCGGACCTGGCCGAGAACGCGGTGACGCGCCGGCTGGCCGGGCTGGGGGCGAAGGTTTTCCTCGCGCACGCGGCGGCCAACGTCGAGGGCGCCGACGCGGTGGTGGTCTCGACCGCGGTGGCGGGCGACAACCCGGAAGTGATAGCGGCGCGCGCCAGACGCGTGCCGATCGTGCCGCGGGCGCTGATGCTGGCCGAGCTGATGCGCCTCAAGCAGGGCATCGCCATCGCCGGCACCCACGGCAAGACCACTACCACCAGCCTGGTGGCAAGCGTGCTGGCCGAGGGAGGTCTTGATCCGACCTTCGTCATCGGCGGCCGGCTCAACGCGGCCGGCTCCAACGCGCGCCTGGGCAGCGGCGAGTTCATCGTCGTCGAGGCGGACGAATCGGATGCCTCGTTCCTGCACCTGCAGCCCGTGATCGCGGTGGTCACCAACATCGACACCGATCACATGGAGACCTACCAGCACGACTTCGCGCGGCTGAAGCAGGCTTTCGTGCAATTCCTGCAGAACCTGCCCTTCTACGGCAGCGCGATCCTGTGCCTGGACGACGCGCAGGTGCGCGAGATCCTGCCGTTCGTATCGAAGCCCGTGTTGACTTACGGCTTCGCCGCCGAGGCGGCGGTGCGGGCGGAAGGCGTCGAGCACGCCGCTGGCGCGATGCGCTTTCGCGCGCTGCGCGAGAAGGCCGAACCGCTGGAGGTGACGCTCAATCTCCCGGGGCGGCACAACGTCCAGAACGCGCTCGCGGCGATCGCGGTGGCGAGCGAGCTTGCGGTTCCGGACCGCGCGATCCAGAAGGCGCTGGCCGAGTTCCGCGGCGTCGGCCGCCGGTTCCAGCGCTGCGGCGACGTGAGCCTCGCCGGCGGCGGGCGTTTCACCCTGGTCGACGACTACGGCCACCATCCGGCCGAGATGACGGCGACGCTCGCTGCCGCGCGCGGAGCCTTCCCCGGCCGGCGCATCGTGCTTGCGTTCCAGCCCCACCGCTACACCCGGACCCGCGATCTGTTCGAGGATTTCGTGCGCGTGCTGTCCACCGCGGACGCGCTGCTGCTGGCCGAGGTCTACGCCGCAGGCGAAGCGCCGATCGTCGCCGCGGATGGCCGCTCGCTCGCCCGCGCGGTGCGCGTGGCGGGCAAGGTCGAGCCGGTGTTCGTCGACGACATCTCGCAGATGGCGGACGCGATCCGGCGCGTGGCGCGCGACGGCGACGTGGTGCTCACGATGGGGGCTGGCTCGATCGGCAACGTGCCGGCGCAGCTGACATGAACATGGCCGAGACGCTCAGCTTCCAGGGATTGCGCGGCACGCTGCGACTGGACGAGCCGATGGCGCGCCACAGCAGCTGGCGCGCCGGAGGACGCGCGGCGCGGCTGTACCTGCCCGCCGATCTCGAGGACCTGGCGGCCTTCCTGCGTCAGCTTCCCGCCGGCGAGCCGTTGCTGTTCGTCGGGCTGGGCTCGAACCTGCTGGTGCGCGACGGCGGCCTGCGCGGCACGGTGGTGCTGACGCACGCCGCGGCGAAGCGGCCGGAGATGTTGCTCGGGCGCGTCTACGCGGAGGCGGGCGTCGCCAGCCCCAAGGTGGCGCGCTTCGCTGCGCTCAACAACCTGGCCGGCGCCGAGTTCCTGGCCGGCATCCCCGGCAGCGTCGGCGGCGCGCTGGCGATGAACGCGGGCTGCTACGGCAGCGAGACCTGGGACATCGTCGCGCGCGCGGTCACCATCGACCGCAAGGGCGAGCTGCGCAGCCGCGAGCGGGACCAGTTCGAGATCTCGTACCGGCATTGCGCGCTCAGGGAGGGCGGCCAGCTCGGGCAGGACGAATGGTTCGTCGCGGCCTACTTCCAGCTCGCCGAAGGCGACGGCGAGGCCTCGCGCGCGACGGTCAAGGAATTCCTCTCGCGCCGCGTCGCCTCGCAGCCGCTGCAGCTGCCGAACGCGGGCAGCGTGTTCCGCAACCCGATCGCGGACCACGCGGCGCGCCTGATCGAGGCCTGCGGTCTCAAGGGGCTCGAGCGCGGCGGCGCGCGCGTGTCGGAAAAGCACGCCAACTTCATCGTCAACCTCAAGGGCGCGGCAAAGGCCGCCGACATCGAATGGCTGATCGCGACCGTGCGCGCGCGGGTGCTCGATCAGACCGGAATCGACCTCCAACCCGAGGTCCGCATCGTGGGGGAGGCGGCATGAAGCCGTCCGACTTCGGCAAGGTCGCGGTGCTGCTGGGTGGCAAGTCCGCCGAGCGGGAGGTGTCGCTGATGAGCGGCACGGGCGTGTTGAAGGCGCTGCGCGCGAAGGCGGTGGATGCGCACGCCTTCGATCCGGCCGAGCGCGATCTGGCCGAGCTCAAGCGTGAAGGCTTCGCGCGCTGTTTCATTGCGCTGCACGGCCGCGGCGGCGAGGACGGCACGGTACAGGGCGCGCTGGAGGTGATGGGCATCCCCTACACGGGCAGCGGCGTGTTGGGTTCGGCCGTCGCCCTCGACAAGTGGCGCAGCAAGATGATCTGGCTGGCTGGTGGCCTGCCGACGCCGCGCCATCGCATTCTCGGCGCAAGCGACGACTGGAACGCGGTGGCGGGCGATCTCGGCCTGCCCCTCATCGTCAAGCCGGCGAACGAGGGCTCGACGCTGGGGCTGACGAAAGTCACCACAGTCTCGCAGTTACCGGCGGCCTACGAGCTGGCGGCGAACAAATACCACGACATCGCGTTGGCGGAATCCTTCGTCGACGGGCCCGAATACACCGCCGGCATTCTCGGCGACACAGTGCTGCCCCTGATCCGCATCGAAGCGCCGCAGGGCAACTACGACTACCAGCACAAGTACTTCGGCGACGAGACCAAGTATCTGTGCCCTTGCGGCCTGCCGCAGCAACAGGAAGACAAGCTCAAGGCGTTGTCGCTCGAGGCTTTCAGGCTGGTCGGTTGCGGCGGCTGGGGGCGGGTCGACTTCATGCTCGACGCGGCGGGCAAGCCGTGGCTTCTCGAGGTCAACACCTCGCCCGGCATGACCGGGCACAGCCTGGTGCCGATCGCCGCGCGCGCCGTCGGCATGTCGTACGAGGACCTGTGCCTGAAGATCCTGGAGGGTGCGCATGTGGGATAACCCGCGCCTGCTCAATTACGTGGCGGGCATCCTGACCGGGATCGCGCTGCTGATATTCGTGCTGGCCGCGGCGCAGCTGGCGCTGCGCTCGACGGCCTTTCCGCTGCGCCAGATCACCGTTCGCGGGACGCTCGCACATACCGCCGCGGCGCAAATCGAGCGGGCGACCCGTGGCCGGATCGCCGGCAACTTCTTTTCGGTCGATCTGGCGGCGGTGCGCGCGGGGCTCGAGCAGCTGCCCTGGGTGCGGCGCGTGAACGTGCGCCGGCTGTGGCCCGACGGTCTCGAGATCGAGATCGAGGAGCGCGTCGCGCTCGCGCGCTGGGGCGACGACGCCCTGGTCGACAGCCAGGGCGAACGCTTTGTCGCACATACCGACGCCGCGATGCCGACTTTCTTCGGGCCGGCGGGCACCGAGGCCGAGGTGACGCGCCGCTACCGGCGCTTCTCGGCGCTGCTCGCGCCGCTCGGCGATCCACTCGTACGCCTGACCCTCACGCCGCGCTATGCCTGGCAGCTCAAGCTGCGCAGCGGCCTGAGCGTCGTGCTGGGCCGCGACACCAACGAGCTTCCGGTCGAGGCGCGGCTGGCGCGCTTTGTCGCGGTATATCCGCAGACGCTGGGAAAGATTCCGCAGCGTCATGAATACGTGGATTTGCGCTACCCCAACGGCTTTGCGCTGCGCGTGCAGGACATGAAGGGCTGAACGGAATGGCGAAAGACAGCAAGGATCTGGTCGTCGGGCTGGACATCGGCACCTCCAAGGTGGTGGCGCTGGTCGCGGAGCTGCGTCCCGACGGCGCGCTCGAGATCCTCGGCATGGGCGGACACGAGTCCAAGGGCCTGAAGAAGGGCGTCGTCGTCAACATCGAGTCCACAGTGAATGCGGTGCAGCGCGCGCTCGAGGAGGCCGAGCTGATGGCCGACTGCAAGATCGCCTCCGCGTTCGCCGGCATCGCGGGCAGCCACATCCGCAGCTTCAACTCCACCGGCATGGTGGCGATCAAGGACAAGGAAGTCACGGCGCTCGACGTCGAGCGCGTGATCGACACCGCCAAGGCGGTGAACATACCCACCGATCAGCAGATCCTTCACGTGCTGCGGCAGGAATTCATCATCGACGGCCAGGAGGATGTGCGCGAGCCGCTCGGCATGTCCGGTGTGCGCCTGGAGGTGAAGGTGCACATCGTCACCGGCGCGGTGTCGGCTGCGCAGAACATCGTCAAGTGCGTGCGCCGCTGCGGGCTGGAGGTGAATGACCTGATCCTGCAGCCACTGGCGTCCTCGCGCGCGGTGCTGCAGGAGGACGAAACCGATCTTGGTGTGTGTCTGATCGACATCGGCGGTGGCACCACCGACATTGCCGTGTTTACGCATGGCGCGATCCGCTACACGGCGGTGATCCCCATCGCGGGCGACCAGATCACCAACGACATCGCGATGGCGCTCAGGACGCCCACCGCCGAAGCCGAGAACATCAAGATCCGGCATGGCGTGGCGCTGCGACAGCTCGCGGACCCGAACGAGATGATCGAAGTGCCGGGGATCGGCGATCGCGGCCCGAGGGTGATGTCGCGCCAGACGCTCGCCGAGGTCATCGAGCCGCGGGTCGAGGAACTGTTCTCGCTGGTGCAGCAAGTGCTGCGCGAATCCGGCTTCGAGGAGCTGCTGTCCTCCGGCGTGGTGCTCACCGGAGGCAGCGCGGTCATGCGCGGCATGGTCGAGCTCGGCGAGGAGATTTTTCACATGCCGGTGCGGGTCGGCATCCCGCGCTACACGGGCAGCCTCGCCGAGGTCCTGCGCAACCCGCGCTACGCGACCGCGGTCGGGTTGCTGCTCGAAGGCGTGTCGCAGGTGCAACAAGGGCAGATATCGCGCCAGAGCGGATCGTTACGCGCCGTTCTGTCGAGGATGCGCGAGTGGTTCCAGCGCAATTTTTGAGGCTTCTTTCGTAGGTGTTTTTTTGGCAAGGAGGAAAACGGCATGTTCGAAATCGTAGACAACCATGCAACAGGACCGGTCATCAAGGTTATCGGGGTCGGCGGCGCCGGCGGCAACGCGGTCAATCACATGATCGAGCAGGGCGTCGAAGGCGTGGAGTTCATTGCCGTCAACACCGACGCGCAGGTGCTCGCCCGCAACAGCGCGCGCAACCAAATCCAGCTCGGCCTCAGCGGGCTGGGTGCGGGCGCCAAGCCGGAGGAGGCGCGCGAGGTGGCGATAGCGGACCGCGAGCGCCTCGAAGAGATGATCGCGGGCGCCAACATGGTGTTCATCACCGCTGGCATGGGCGGCGGCACGGGCACCGGCGCGGCGCCGGTGGTGGCCGAGGTGGCACGTTCGCTTGGAGTGCTGACCGTCGCCGTGGTGACCAAGCCGTTCGGCTTCGAGGGCACCAAGCGCATGCGGTTGGCCGAGCAGGGGATCGACGAGCTCAGCCAGCACGTCGATTCGCTGATCGTGATCCTGAACGACAAGCTCGAGGACGTGCTCGGCGAGGACGTCACAATGGACGATGCGTTCCGGGCCGCCGACGACGTTCTGAACAACGCGGTGGCGGGGATTGCCGAGATCATCAACTGCCCGGGGCTGATCAACGTCGATTTCCAGGACGTGCGCACGGTGATGTCCGAGCAGGGCATGGCGATGATGGGTTCGGCCATGACGGACGGCATCGACCGCGCGCGCATCGCCGCAGAGCAGGCGATCGCCAGCCCGTTGCTCGAGGGCGTGATGCTCGCGGGCGCGCGCGGCGTGCTGGTGAACATCACCGCGACCCGCTCGAGCCTCAAGCACGGCGAGGTGAAGGCGGTCATGAACACCATCCGCAGCTTTGCCGCGGAGGATGCCACCATCATCTTCGGCGCGGTTTATGACGAGGCGATGGGCGACGACCTTCGCGTTACCGTCGTGGCGACGGGGTTGGGAGCGCACGCGACGCTGCGCCAGCCCAAGCCGCAGCTGGTGGTGTCGCAGAAGACTGGCACGGACAATCAGGCGGTATCCAACGGCGTCGATTACAACCAGCTCGACGCGGTGCCGGCGGTCATCCGCCGCAACCGTGCCTCGACGGTGGAGGCGCTGCAACAGAGCGGGGTCGACAAGTACGACATTCCCGCGTTCCTGCGCAAGCAGGCCGACTGAGCGCGGTGCACCACGCGCCGTCCATGCCGCGCGCCCAAGCGCAGCGGTCGCAGCGCCACTCCTCCTTGCCGGCGCTGCGCCCGCTGTCTGCTACAATTCGCCGTTAGGACAATAAGTTACCGATGCTTCGCCAGCGCACTCTCAAGTCTCTCATCCGCGCCACCGGGGTCGGCCTGCATACCGGGCAAAAGGTCACGATGACGCTACGTCCGGCGGAAACCGATACCGGGGTGGTGTTCCGCCGCGTCGATCTCGCCTCGCCCGCCGACGTTCCCGCGCGCGCCGATCTGGTCGGCGAAACACGTTTGTCGTCGTGCCTGGTGCAGGGCGACGTCAAGGTCTACACGGTCGAGCACCTGATGTCCGCCCTCGCGGGATTGGGCGTCGACAACGCTTACGTCGATCTCGATGGGCCGGAAGTGCCCATCATGGACGGCAGCGCCGCGCCCTTCGCGCTGCTGGTGCAGCAGGCGGGCGTCGAGCGGCAGGCGGCGCCGAAGCGGTTTCTGCGGGTAAAGAAGCGCGTCGAGGTGCGCGACGGCGACAAGTGGGCGCGCCTGGATCCTTACCAAGGCTTCAAATTGTCGTTTTCCATCGTCTTCAATCATCCGGTCATCGACCGCTCGAGCCAGGCGGTGACCATCGACTTCGCGCAGACTTCCTATTTGAAAGAGATCGCCCGCGCACGTACCTTCGGCTTCATGCACGAGGTGGAGAACCTGCGCGAATCGGGGCTGGCGCTGGGCGGCGGCCTGGACAATGCCGTGGTGCTGGACGAGTACCGCGTGCTGAACGCGGAAGGTCTGCGCTTCGCCGACGAATTCATCCGTCACAAGGTACTAGACGCGATCGGCGACCTGTATTTGATCGGCAAGCCGCTGCTGGGGGCTTTCTCGGCGCACAAGTCGGGACACGCGCTCAATAATCTGCTGTTGCGCGAGCTGCTTGCCGACGCGGCGGCGTGGGAATTGGTCTCGTTCGAGCACCCCGAGGACGCGCCCGCGGGCGTCGCCGGCCTGATGCAACAGTTCGCCTAGCGGCGCGAGGCCCAGCGGCTCCCGCGCGCCATGCTGCTGCTTCGCGTCATCGGGCTGCTGGCCGCGATCGGGCTGGGCGTATCGGTGCTGATGTACATGCTGAGCGGGGAGCGCAGGTACCTGCGCTTTGCCTGGCAGCTGTTCAAGTACTCCCTTTTTGTCGTCGTCCTGATCCTGCTGCTGTTCCTCGGCGAGCGCCTGCTGGAGATGATGTAGCCGGCTTGGCGCCATGTCTGGCGAGGATCGCCTCGAGCGCGCTGCGCGCGGGGGAGTCCTCCAGCCGGGCGTGCAGGGCGGTGAGCTCGGACACTGCGGCAGGCGACATCCGGGCTGATTTGTGCGGCGCAACATCCTTTTTGCGTGACGTAGTTGGTTGCACCTTCACCGAAACTGAATTAACCTTTGCCCCTTGTTTCATCAGGAATTTGGCGAGGCTTTCGGACAGTAGCCGGAGCTTCGCTGCGGCGGCTGAATGCGTGGCCAGAAGCACGAGCTTGCCGTCCTTGAGGTTGGCGGCCTGAACATCGGCGGCGAGTTCCGGCGGCAGGAAATCGGTACATAGCTTTGCGAGCGCCCGGATTTCGAGCGCTTTGGCGACAACGGGTTGTAAATCGTCGTCGGTCGAGAGAAAGCGGCCGATCTTGGAAGATCGCACGGGGGTTACGAGGTGAGGAGCGGAACGTGCAGATTATCTTGATCTCCGACCGGTTGGCAAAAGCGCGGTCGGTGACCATTGCGCCGCGCCATGTCTTCGCGTCCCTGGTCGTCGCCCTGCTGCTTCTGGCGGCTCTTACCGGGGCGGTGTACTGGACGACGCTTCACTTCGCGTCGGAATTCAAGATCCCGTTCGTCGAAAAGCTGGTGGCCGCGGCGCAGCGGGCGGAAGCCGAGAAGGCGCGCCAGTACGTGCAGCAGAACGTCAATGCCATGGCAGTCAGGCTGGGCGAGATGCAGGCGCAGCTTGCACGCCTCGACGCCCTTGGTGAGCGTCTTTCGTCGCTTGGCGGCATCAAGCCGGCGGAGCTCCATCTCGGCAGCCCCCCGGGGCTCGGTGGGGCGGTCGCGACCATGCCGCCGCAGAACCTGTCGATCAGCGATCTGGAGTCCAGGGTTGCCCTGCTCTCGCGCCAGATGGAGAACCGCTCCGATTTCTACGGCGTGCTTGACTCGGAGCTGCGCGATCTGGTCGTGCGCCGCAAGGTGATGCCGACCATGATGCCGGTGCACGCGGCGCGCGGCTCGGGGTTCGGCAAGCGTATCGACCCGTTCACCGGCCAGCTGGCGATGCACGAAGGCATCGACTTCGAGGTCGACAACGGGACCCCGGTGCTCGCCGCAGCCGGTGGGGTGGTCCATTTCGCGGGCCATCACCCGCAGTACGGGAATCTGGTGGAGATCGACCACGGCAACGAGCTGTCGACCCGCTACGCGCACCTGTCTAAGGTCCTGGTCCGGACTGGAGAGATCGTCATGCGCGGTCGCGAGGTCGGGTTGAGCGGCTCCACCGGCCGCGCCACCGGTCCGCACCTGCATTTCGAGGTGCGCTACAAGGGCGTGGCGTTGAACCCTGACCGCTTTCTGAAAGCCGTCGACCCGACGTTGCCGGACGTCAGGCAGCGCCGCGTGGCGCGGGCGCGCGACTAGGCGCGGCGCCGGCCGCTGCGGCGGCCATGCTAAAATTTTCCCTTTCCGCTTGACCACGGCGAGGCCGCGCCCCGTCCTCGCGCCGGCCCGTGCGTTCCGACCGCGGAGCGGGTCGCAACCTTCATGATCCCAAACGTTCTTACCAAAATCTTCGGCAGCCGCAACGAGCGACTGCTCAAGCAGTATTCGCGCAAGGTCGCCCGCATTAATGCACTTGAGTCGGAGGTCGCGGCGCTGAGCGACGCGCAGCTGCGCGGCAAGACCGATGAATTCAGGCGGCGCGTCGCCGACAGCGTGGCCGCCGCCGGCGAGGACGAGCGTGCCGAGGTGCTCAAGGACGCGATCGAGGAGCTGCTCGCGGAGGCTTTTGCGGTAGTGCGCGAGGCGGGCAAGCGCACCCTGCGCATGCGCCACTTCGACGTGCAGCTGCTTGGCGGCATGGTGCTGCACTACGGCAAGATCGCCGAAATGCGCACCGGTGAGGGCAAGACGCTGGTCGCGACGCTGCCCGCCTACCTCAACGCCCTGAGCGGCAGGGCGGTCCACATCGTGACGGTGAACGATTACCTCGCCCAACGCGACGCAGCGTGGATGGGCAAGCTGTTCGGCTTTCTCGGCTTGACGGTCGGGGTCAATATTCCGCAGCTGGAGCCGGACGAGAAGCGCAAGGCTTATGCCGCAGACATTCTCTACGGGACCAACAACGAGTTCGGCTTCGACTATCTGCGCGACAACATGGCGATGCACGTCGAGGAGAAGTACCAGCGCGGCCTGCACTACGCGATCGTCGACGAGGTCGACTCGATCCTGATCGACGAGGCGCGAACGCCGCTCATCATCTCGGGGCAGGCTGAGGACCGGACCGAGATCTATGTCCGGATGAACGAGGTTGCCCCGCTGCTTACGCGCCAGAAGGAGGAGAACGGGCCGGGCGATTTCTGGGTCGACGAGAAGGGCCACCAGATCCTGCTGTCCGAGGCGGGTCACGCCCGCGCCGAGGAAGTGCTGGCGCGCGTCGGACTGCTGCCGCAGGGGGCGAGCCTGTACGAACCGGCGTACATAAACCTCGTGCACCAGCTGTACGCCGCGCTGCGCGCGCACCACCTGTTCCTCCGCGACCAGCAATACGTGGTGCAGAACGGCGAGGTAATCATCGTCGACGAGTTCACCGGGCGGTTGATGCAGGGGCGGCGCTGGTCGGACGGATTGCACCAGGCGGTCGAGGCCAAGGAGAAGGTTTCGGTCCAGAACGAAAACCAGACTCTCGCCTCGATCACGTTCCAGAACTACTTTCGTCTCTACGGCAAGCTCGCGGGCATGACCGGCACGGCCGACACCGAGGCGTTCGAGTTCCAGGACATCTACGGACTGGAAACGGTCGTCGTGCCGACGCACAAGCGCATGATCCGGGATGATCGCCTTGATCTGGTGTACCGCACGGTGGCGGAGAAGTACAAGGCGATCAACGACGACATCCGTGACTGCTACACGCGCGGCCAGCCGGTGCTGGTCGGAACCACATCGATCGAGAACTCCGAACTGCTGTCTTCTCTCCTGACGAAGGAGAAGCTGCCGCACCAGGTGCTGAATGCGAAGCAGCACGCCCGCGAAGCCGAGATCGTGGCGCAGGCCGGACGACCGAAAATGGTCACCATCGCGACCAACATGGCCGGCCGCGGTACCGACATCGTGTTGGGCGGCAACGTCGACAAGCAGGTCGAGCTGATCGAGGCGGACGAGTCAATCGTTCCGTCGGACAAGACGGCGCCCATCGAGAAGCTGCGATCGGAGTGGCAACAGCTGCACGACGACGTCGTCGCAGCCGGCGGCCTGCACATCATCGGTACCGAGCGTCACGAGTCGCGCCGGGTGGACAACCAGCTTCGGGGTCGCTCCGGCCGGCAGGGCGACCCGGGCTCGTCGCGCTTCTACCTTTCGCTCGAGGATCCGCTGCTGAGGATATTCGCCGGAGACCGGATCAACCGCATCATGGTGATGCTCAAGATGCCCGAGGGCGAGGCGATCGAGCACGCGATGGTGTCGCGCTCGATCGAGTCGGCCCAGACCAAGGTCGAGGCGCGCAACTTCGATATCCGCAAGCAGTTGCTCGAATACGACGACGTCGCCAACGACCAGCGCAAGACGATCTATGCGCTGCGCAACGAGTTGCTCGAGTCGCAGGACGTATCGGCGAGCATTGCGGAATTGCGCGCAGGGGTATTGACCGACATCTTCCGCGGCCATGTTCCCGAGGAGAGCGTTGAGGAGCAATGGGATATCGGTGGCCTGGAAACGGCGCTCAAGGCCGAGCTGAATCTCGACCTGCCGCTCAAGCAGTGGCTGGAAAAGGAGCCCGATCTGCACGACGAGACGCTGCTCGAGCGCGTGATCGAGAAGACGCACGAGGCATACACGGCCAAGGTTCCGGAGGGCGCCGAAGCGTCGTTCCGGCAATACGAGCGCTACGTCATGCTGCAAATACTCGACGGGCATTGGCGAGAGCACCTTGCGGCGCTCGACCACCTGCGCCAGGGGATCCACCTGCGCGGCTATGCGCAGAAGAACCCGAAGCAGGAGTACAAGCGGGAGGCTTTCGAGCTCTTCGGCGCCATGCTCGAGTCGGTGAAGCTGGAAGTGACCAAGACTCTCGCCGCAGTGGAGATCCGCGCCACCGAGGAGTTGGCGGAGGTCGATGACGCACAGCACGTCGAGAACCTGCGCATGCAGCACCCGAGCCTGGACGAAGTTGAGCTCGGGGCCGAAGACGAGGCGCTCGCCTCGGCGGCGGCCAAGAAGCCGCAGCCGATGGTTCGCCCGACGCAAAAGGTCGGGCGCAACGATCCTTGCCCTTGCGGCTCGGGCAAGAAGTACAAGCACTGCCACGGCAAGCTGACCTGAAGACGAATGGCCGTCAACCTGGCGCCGCCTGATCCTGCCTCGCTGCACCCGGTGGCGGGAGTCGAGCTTGGTGTGGCGATGGCCGGCGTGCGCAAGGCCAACCGGCGCGACCTTCTACTGATGCGGCTCGGGCCGGGATCGACGGTCGCGGGCGTGTTCACCCGCAACCGGTTCTGTGCCGCGCCGGTAACTCTGGCCAAGCGTCATCTCGCCGTGGGCGGGGAGGTGCGCGGCCTGGTGGTCAACACCGGCAACGCAAATGCGGGAACCGGCGAAGACGGCCTGGCGCGGGCGGCGACGGTATGCGAGGCAGTGGCGCGCTCGCTCGGCTGCGCGGCGCGGCAGGTGCTGCCGTTCTCGACCGGGGTGATCATGGAGCCGCTGCCGGTGGAGCGCATCGTGGCCGGGATTCCCGCCGCGGTCGCCGATCTGCGGCCGGACAATTGGCTCGGGGCGGCCGAAGCGATCATGACCACCGACACCGTGCCGAAAGCCGGGTCGCGCCGGCTGCACCTCAGCGGCGGCGAGGTGACAGTGACGGGAATCGCGAAGGGGGCCGGCATGATCCGCCCCGATATGGCGACCATGCTGGGATTCATCGCGACCGACGCGCAAGTGCCGGGGGAAGCGCTCGAAGCGCTGGTGCGCGAGGCTGCCGACAGCTCGTTCAACTGCATAACCGTCGACGGCGACACTTCGACCAACGATTCCTTCGTCGTGGCGGCGAGCGGAGCCTCGGGGGTCGTTGCCCAGAGCAGGGCGGACCTCGACGCGCTGGGCCGCGCGATCAGCGAGGTGGCCGCGTTCCTGGCGCAGGCCATCGTGCGCGATGGCGAGGGCGCTACCAAGTTCATCACGCTGCAGATCGAGGGCGGCCGCTTCGGCGAGGAGTGCCGCCGCGTGGCCTACGCCATCGCGCATTCTCCGCTGGTGAAGACCGCGTTCTTTGCCTCCGATCCCAATCTCGGCCGCATTCTGGCCGCGATCGGCAACGCGGGAATCGAGGACCTCGACACGTCGCGACTGGAGCTGTATCTGGACTCGGTGCTGGTCGCGGCCAACGGCGGCCGTCATCCGGACTACCGGGAGGAGATGGGCGTGGCGGCTCTGGCCAAGCCCGAATTCACCGTGCGCGTGTCGCTCCACCGCGGCCAGGCGACGGCCACGGTCTGGACTTGCGATCTGTCCTTCGACTACGTCAAGATCAACGCCGAATACCGAACCTAGCCACCGTTCATGAAAACCGACCCCGACAGCCTGCTTGCCCGCGCCGAAGCGCTGATCGACAAGCTCGAGGCGCTGCTGCCGCCGCCACCACCCTCGCCCGACTGGAGTGCCAGCATCGCGTTCCGCTGGCGCAAGGCCGGTCCGCTCAACCTCGGCGGCTGGCTGCAGCCGGTACGCCACGTGCACCAGATTCGGCTCGCCGACCTGCAGGGGATCGACGGCCAGATCCGCAAGGTCGAGCAGAACACGCGCCAATTCGTGCAACGCAAGCCGGCGAACAACGTGCTCCTGACCGGCGCGCGCGGCACCGGCAAGTCGTCGATCATCAAGGGGCTGCTCAACAAGTACGCGCGGGACGGACTGCGCCTGATCGAGATAGAAAAGCGCGACCTCATGGACCTGCCTGCGATTACGGATCTGGTGGCGGGTCGCAAGGAGCGCTTCATGCTGTTCTGCGACGATCTGTCGTTCGAGGCGGCGGAGGCCGGATATGTCGCACTCAAGGTTGCACTCGATGGCTCGATCTCCTCGACCTCGGAGAACCTGCTGATCTACGCGACCTCGAATCGTCGTCACCTGATGCCCGAATACATGCAGGAGAACCTCGAAACAAAATATGTCGACGACGAGATCCATCCCGGCGAGACCGTCGAGGAGAAGATCTCGCTGTCCGAGCGATTCGGGCTGTGGGTCTCATTCTATCCCTTCGACCAGGACGAGTACCTGGTGATCGTCACGCACTGGCTGAAGACGTTCGGCTGCTCGGACAAGGACGCCGAGGCGGCGCGCCACGAGGCGCTGCAGTGGGCACTGCTGCGCGGCTCGAGGAGCGGGCGGGTTGCCTACCAATTCGCGCGCGACTGGGCCGGCAAGCACGCTACGCGGACCGCGCGTACCAAGCGGTAGAAACGGGTGCTCGAGGTCTCGGCCGCCGTCATCCTGCGCGCCGACGGAAGCTTCCTGATCGCGCGTCGTCCGGCGGGCAAGGTGTATGCCGGCTACTGGGAGTTTCCCGGCGGAAAGGTCGAAGCGGGAGAGCCGGCCGCAGCCGCGCTGGCACGCGAACTGCACGAGGAGCTCGGCATCGACGTGATACGCGCGTATCCGTGGATCACGCGCGTCCATGCGTATGCGCACGCTACCGTGCGGTTGAATTTCTTCCGCGTGCTGGAGTGGTCCGGCGAACCTCATCCGAGGGAGGCGCAGACGATCAAATGGCAACAGCCGGACGCCCCGATCGCGCAACCGATGCTACCGGCAAACGCGCCGGTGCTCGCTTCGCTCGCGCTGCCCTACGAATACGCGATAACCACGGCGGAAACGATCGGTGCGGAGGCGATGCTCGGGCGCCTCGAGCAGCGGCTCGGGCAGGGGTTGAAGCTGATCCAGATCCGCGACAAGACGATGGCCTCCGGCGCGCGCGCGGAGTTCGCGCGGCGGGCCGTCGAGCTCGCGCACCGGCACGGCGCCCGCGCGCTGGTCAATTCGGATACGGCTCTGGCGCGCGCTGCGGGCGCCGAAGGCGTACACCTCACCGCGCGCGGCCTCATGTCCCTTGCCGCCCGTCCGGAGGCGCGGCTGGTGGCCGCCTCGTGCCACGACGCGGAGCAACTGGCACATGCGATCCGGCTCGAGCTCGATTTCGCGGTTCTCGGGCCGGTAAAGCCGACTGTCAGCCATCCCGGCGCGACGCCGATGGGCTGGCCGCGATTCGCCGCGCTGTCGCGCGGCGCGAGCATCCCGGTCTATGCGATCGGAGGAATGAGCGGCGCCGACCTGGATGATGCCTGGCGCGCGGGCGCGCATGGCGTGGCGATGATCCGCGGCGCCTGGGGTTAGCAGCTCAGTCCTGGGGCGGTTCGTCCTCGGAGGAAGGCTCGGCCGCTTGCGGCACGCGATAGCGCTCGGCGGCCCAGTCCCCGAGGTCGATCAGCTTGCAGCGCTCGCTGCAGAACGGCCGCCACTTGTTCTGCGGCGTGTACGCGGTGAGCGCACCGCAGCACGGGCACGCCACCATGGTCGGGGTCGTCGTCGCCACTACGCTACAGGTTGCAGAAGGTGAGCTCGAAGGCAACGTCCCAATCGGCCGTCTTGGGACGCGAATCCTCCCGTTCCTGGGCCAGGAAGCGGATGTTGAGGACGTACTTGTTGGCGCTGATCTCGGGCACGCACGGAATTTCCGGATCAAGCCGCACGCGTAGCATTTGCGCGGTCTTGCCGCCCAGCATTTGCTGGAACATGCCGCCCTGCGCGACAAGGTTCTGCGGCTTGCCGGATTCGCGCAGGATCCGCAGAATGATCGCGGTTCCGTCGCGCAGGGGGTAGAGCGGGCTGGTCCAGGCGGCGAGCTGGCCTATGCGCTCCTCGGCCGGGCGATGCAGCCAGTAGTGATAGGAGGGGAGATCGAACTCGCAGGCGCCTCCTGGTATCCCGGTTCGCTGCTTGATCGCCATCAGCCACTCGTTTTCGCGCAGGTATTGGCCGATCTTGCCGGTCATGGAGAACAGCGCCGCCGATACCTGCTCGATGTCGCGCAGGACCCCGTTCAGGGCTTCCTCCGAGATCTGGGGGTTGTTGCGGAACGAAAGCAGCACCTGCTTCTGGCGCTCGAGCTCCTGCAGCAGATCGGACTTCAGATCTGCGCGGCTCGCGACCTCGAGGATCTCGAACAGCGTGAGCAGCGCCATGTGGTGGTCGGGCTGCTCGGTTCGCGCGACGAAGTGACGCGAGCGCTCGAACAGGTCCTCGAGGCGCAGAAGCGTGCGGATGCGCTCGTTGAGCGGATACTCGTACGTGATCACGGTTGCGCCGGGATCGCCTCATTTTGGAAAATTCCTTGGATTCTGAGGGATTTGCGCGTCGATTACAACCTAACGCCCGGCCTCGGCCAGCTCAAGATAGTGTCGATGCAGGGCGCCCACTTGCGCACGCAGGTCCTCCAGGCTGCCCCCGTTGTCGACCAAGTCGTCGGCCGCTGCCTGGCGCATGGCGCGCGTGGCCTGCGCCGCGATGACGCGGCGCACCTCCTCTTCCGCGAAGCCGCTGCGCGCCCGGACCCGCGCCCGCTGCACATCCTCGGGGCAATCGATCACCAGCACGCGGTCGACACGCTGGCGATAGTCAGGCGATTCGATCAACAGAGGGACCACGTGCACCACGTAGGGGCCGGTGGCCGCGGCGATGCGCCGTTGCGACTCCTCGCGGATAAGCGGATGCAGCAGGGCTTCGAGCCGCTGCTTTGCGCGCGGGTCGGAGAACACCAGTTCCCGCATCTTGCGGCGATCCATCGCTCCACTGGCGTCGATGTAGGCGTCGCCGAACAGGCTGCGCACCCCGGACATCGCCGCGCCACCCGCGCATGTGAGCTCGTGCGCGATCGCGTCGGTATCGACCACCGTCGCGCCGAGCCGGGCGAATTCCTCGGCGGCGGCGCTCTTGCCGCTGCCGATGCCCCCGGTGAGGCCGATCACCAGCGGCATCAGCCGGCGAGCGGCAGCCAGCGGTGCGTGATTTGTGGTCCCCAGAACAGCGCGATCAGTCCGGCCGCGGCGAGGTAGGGACCAAAGGGAATGGGATGATCGCGGCCGCGCTTGGTAAAGAGCATGAGCGAAATTCCGGCCGTCGCCCCTACCAGCGACGAAAGCAGGATGACCAGCGGCAGCGCCTGCCAGCCGAGCCATGCTCCGATCGCGGCAAGAAGCTTGAAGTCGCCGAAACCCATTCCTTCCTTGCCGGTCGCGAGCTTGAAGGCCCAGTACACGATCCACAGCGAGAGGTAGCCTGCGAGTGCGCCGATCACCGCCGAAGACAGCGGCGCGAAGGTCGAGCCGAGGTTGAGCGCGAGGCCGCCCCACAGCAGCGGCAGGGTAAGGTCGTCCGGGAGCAGCTGCGTGTCGAGGTCGATGAACGCGAGTGCGATCATCATCCAGCAAAACGCCATTGCGCCAAGCGCAGCGAGCGAGAAGCCGTAGCGCCAGGCCGCATAACCGGCCGCCGCGCCAGCGGCGATTTCCACCGCCGGATAGCGCGCCTTGATCGGCGCACCGCAGGCCGAGCACTTGCCGCGCAATATCAACCAGCTGACGACGGGAATGTTCTCGAGCGCGGTAATGCCGTGCCCGCAGCTCGGGCAGCGCGAGCGCGGCACCACCAGGTTGTAGCGTGCCGGTTCCGCTTCGCCGACGCCGGGCGCTGCCACGGTCGCCCCGAGCTCGGCGCATTGCGCGCGCCACTCGCGCTCCATCATCTTCGGCAGACGGTGGATGACGACGTTAAGGAACGATCCGATGCAAAGGCCAAGGATAGCAGCGACCCAGGGCAAGAACTGCGGCTGCGCGAGCCCGCTGATGTCGGCCATCAAGTTTGCTCGCCGAATTCCGTCAGACTGCTTGGCCGATCTTGAAGATCGGCAGGTACATCGAGATCACCATGCCGCCGATCAGCGTGCCGAGGACGACCATGATCATCGGCTCCATGAGCGACGATAACGCTTCGACCGAGTCGTCTACCTCGCCTTCGTAGAAGTCGGCGACCTTGCTCAGCATTGCGTCGAGCGAGCCCGTTTCCTCGCCGATGGAGCACATCTGGATCACCATCGAGGGGAAGACGCCGACGTTCTGCATCGCCACGGTGAGCGACGTGCCGGTCGAAACCTCGGACTGAATCTGTTTCGTCGCCGTCATGTAGACGTGGTTGCCCGAGGCGCCCCCGACCGAATCCAGCGCTTCGACCAGCGGGACGCCCGCGGCGAACATGGTGGCAAGGGTGCGCGTCCAGCGCGCGATGGTCGATTTCCTCACCAGCGGGCCGAACAGGGGCACGCGCAGCATCAGGCGGTCCATGAAGATCTGCACCGGCAGCAAACGCTTCCACGCGGCGAAGAACGCGTAGACACCTCCGAAGGTGACACCGAAGATGAGGTACCAGTACTCGACGAACGCGTCCGACACCGCCATCACGAACAGCGTCGGCGCAGGGAGATCGGCGCCGAAGCTGGTGAACACCTGCTTGAACGCCGGGATGACGAAGATCATGATGATCGCGGTGATCAGGAATGCAACCACGATGATCGCGATCGGGTAGAACAGCGCCGACTTGATCTTCGACTTTATGGCGAGAATCTTCTCCTTGTACGTTGCCAGGCGGTCCAGCAGGCTCTCAAGAATCCCGGCCTGCTCGCCGGCCTGGACCAAGTTGCAGAACAAAGCGTCGAAGTAAAGCGGATACTTCCTGAACGCGGCGGCGAGGGACGATCCGGTCTCGACTTCGGTCTTGACGTCAAGCAGCAGTTTCGATACCGCAGGATTGCTTGCACCTTTGCCGACGATATCGAACGACTGCAGCAGCGGAACGCCGGCCTTCATCATGGTCGCCAGCTGGCGGGTGAACAGCGTGATGTCCTTGTCCGTGACCTTGCCGCCGCGGCCCATGCTCTGCTTCTTCACCTTCTGCACCAGGATGCCCTGACGGCGCAGAGTGGCGTTCACCATCGTCGCGCCGGTCGCGCGCATCTCGCCGCGCACGATCTTGCCGCTCTTGTCCTTGCCTTCCCAGTTGAAGACGAACTCCTTGGGACCCTTCGCCGCTGCCGCCGTCGCCATAGATACTCCCTTAAGAACCTCGCCGCACGCTTTGCGGCGTCATTCGTTGGTGCACGCCATCACCTCTTGCAACGAGGTCGTGCCTTGGCGCACCTTGCGCAAACCCGCTTGCCGCAGGTCGAGCACCCCTTCGGCCCGCGCCCGCTCCGCGATGTCGATCGCGTCGCCGCCCTTCATGATGATGCGACGCATATCCTCGGTAACCGGCATCACCTGATATATCCCCACCCGGCCCTTGTAGCCCTGTCCGCTGCAAAGCTCGCATCCGGTCGGCGCGTAAGCCTGCCAGCCGCCGTCGAGGTCTTCCTCGGTGAACCCGGCGTCGAGCAGCGCCTCGACCGGAATGTCGGCAGGCCGCTTGCAGGAGCATAGCCTGCGGGCGAGCCTTTGCGCCGTGATCAGGTTCACGCTCGAGGCGATGTTGAACGGCGCAATACCCATGTTTACAAGTCGCGACAGGGTCGCCGGGGCGTCGTTGGTGTGCAGGCTCGCCAGCACGAGGTGCCCGGTCTGCGCCGCCTTGATCGCAATCTCGGCGGTTTCGAGGTCGCGAATCTCGCCGACCATGAGCACATCGGGGTCCTGGCGCAGAAAAGCCCTCAGCGCGACCGCGAAATTGACGCCGGCCCTCTCGTTGACGTTTACTTGGTTGATCCCGGCCAGGTTGATCTCGACCGGATCCTCGACGGTCGAGATGTTGGTTTCGGGCCTATTCAGCAGGCCAAGGCAGGTGTACAGCGAGACCGTCTTGCCGCTTCCGGTCGGCCCGGTCACCAGTACCATGCCGTGGGGCCGGCCGATGGCCTCCAGCAGCGCCTGCTTCTGCTCGGCCTCGTAGCCGAGTGCATCGACGCCGACCATGGCCGCCGAGGGATCGAGGATCCGCATGCAGATCTTCTCGCCGAAAAGGGTCGGCAGCGTCGACACCCGAAAATCGATCGCGCGGGACTTGGACACCGCGAGCTTGAGGCGTCCGTCCTGGGGTGCGCGCTTCTCCGAGATATCGAGCCGCGAGAGCACCTTTATCCGCGCTGCGACTTTCTCCCGGATCGCCAGCGGCGGGGCG